>JAAYZQ010000386.1 GCA_012514775.1 Anaerolineaceae bacterium | reverse complement strand
CCCGTTGGGCAGGGGCGAGCCCTGCCCCTACCCGGAACGATCGGGCGAGGGCGAGCGATAACGGATGTAGGGGCGAACCCTTGCGGTCGCCCCCCTGCGGTCGCCCCGTTGGGCAGGGGCGAGCCCTGCCCCTACCCGGAACGATCGAGAAGATACGGGAAGGGGAACGTTGAAGGAGCAAAGCATGGCCAAACAAGCGGAGAAGCGGCAAGACGTTGGAGACGAGATCATCATTTGCCGCAACGTGGAAAAGTGGTTCGACGACTTTCACGTGTTGAAGGGCATCACCATCACCGTGCGCAAGGGCGAGGTCGTGGTCGTCTGCGGGCCCTCGGGCTCGGGCAAGTCCACCTTTATCCGCACCATCAACCGCCTGGAGGAGCACCAGCGGGGCGACATCATCGTGGACGGCATCGAGTTGAGCAACGACTTGCGGAACATCGCGGCCGTCCGCAGCGAGATCGGCATGGTGTTCCAGCAGTTCAACCTCTTTCCCCACCTGACCGTGCTGCAGAACGTGACCCTGGCGCCCATCTGGGTGCGCAAGTGGCCCAAGGCCAAGGCTGACGAGAACGCCCACCGGCTGCTGGAGCGGGTGGGCATCCCCGAGCAGGCCAGCAAGTTCCCCGGCCAGTTGTCGGGCGGCCAGCAGCAGCGGGTGGCCATCGCCCGGGCCCTGGCCATGGAGCCCAAGATCATGCTCTTTGACGAGCCGACCTCGGCCCTCGACCCGGAGATGATCAAAGAGGTGCTGGACGTGATGCGCGGCCTGGCTCGGTCGGGCATGACCATGATCGTCGTCACGCACGAGATGGGTTTTGCCCGCGAGGTGGCCGACCGCATCGTCTTTTTCGACGACGGCCAGATCGTGGAGCAGGCCTCACCCGCCGAGTTCTTTGCCAATCCCCGGGAGGAGCGCACCAAGCTATTCCTCAGCCAGATATTGACACACTGACGCCTCGGCTCTATAATAGGCTGGCATCGCGCTGACCGGCTGCAGGCCGGTCAGCTTGCTTATGGGCGCCCGCGGCCCGGACTGGAGGAAGGTTGAAATTTGGGCTGTCGACCGGCACCTTCTATATCTATCCCCTGCGCACCGTGTTCCGCTGGGCGAGGCAGGCGTCCTTCGACACCGTCGAGCTGGTCGTCAACCCCGAGGTCATTGCCCGGGGCGGCGCCGCGGTGCGGCGCGTGGCCGAAGAGGAGGGAATGCCCATCGGCTCCGTCCACCCCACGGTGGTGCGCTTGCCCGGCTGGTGGGAGCGGCGCGGCGGGATGGAGCGCACCATTCCCCTGGCCATGGAAACCGGGGCCGGCACGATGGTCATGCACACGCCGCGGTCCGAGAGCCTGGACGCCGGCGAGGGCCTGGCCTTTCGGCAGCTCGTCGAGCGCTGGCAGCCGCGCCTGGCGGCCTCGGGCAACGGGCTGCGGCTGGCGGTGGAGAACAAGGCCGTCCGGAGCGCCCTGGACCGGCGCTTTGCCCTGACGCCCGTGGAGCAGCTGCGGGCCTTTGCCGACCGCCACGACCTGGACCTGGTTCTGGACACGATGCACGCCGGCTCAGCAGGAGTGGACCTGGTCTATGCCAGCAAGGTGTTCGCCGGGCGGCTGGCGGAGGTGCACCTCAGCGACATGGGCGGGCACGTACCCCTGGGCAACTGGCGCCTGGCCCAGGACCTGTGGAGCCAGCACCGCTTCCCGGGCGCGGGCAAGCTGGCCCTGGAGGAGATGGTGGCTGCCCTGGCGGCGGCCGGGTTCGAGGGGACGGTGGTCCTGGAGATCAACCCCGTGGCGGCCCGCATCTGGTGGCCGGCCGCTGCCCGGCGGCGCCTGGACCGGGCGATGGCCTGGCTGCGCCGGGCCGCGGCCGGCGGCGCGGGCCCGGGGTAGCGCGCCGGGGCGCGCACATCGATTGCGAAGGGGCTGCGATGGGGTCCGGGGCTATGCTTCCTGGCCCTCCTGCCCTTCGGCAGTCTCGGGCTCGGGGAGGCGCACCCGCTTCAATGAGACCTTGTTGGCCTGGCGGCACTGGGGGCATTCGGCTACGTAGTGGCTCGGCTTGCCGTCGATGCCCTGGGCTGCCAGGTCATTGGCGATGTACTGCTCGGTTAATTGAAAGGCATTGCCGCACTTGAAACAGCGAACCTTGACCATGTTCCTCTCCGTGCACGTTGTAGATGCCAGTATAGCACGCCTGGCAGTGGCTGTCAACGCCAGCCCGCGAGGGGCCGGGGCCGCCGCAGCGTTGGTCCTGTTGCCTGGGATCGCCGAGCGCCGGCTCGGCGTTTCCCTCTGCACGCGACCTGCCGAGCAGGCGCTCGGCGTTCCCAGCCCCCCTGAGTGTTATGGTGTTGTGTTGTCCATGAACGTACGCGGTTGTTCGCTGCGCTCACAATGACGGAGGAGGGGCTCGATGCTGATGGGTGAGCTGGCCGCCCTGGGCGGCGCGTTCCTGTGGGCCGTGGCTTCGGTCATCTATACCCGGGTCGGGCGGGCCGTGGGGCCGGCGGAGATGAACCTGCTCAAGAACGTGGTGGCCCTGGCCATGCTGGGCCTGACGCTCCTGTTCGTGGGCCAGGCCCTGCCCGACGCCGCCGGCCCGGCGGTGGCCCTGCTGCTCCTCAGCGGCGTCGTGGGCATCGGCCTGGGCGACACGGCCTATTTCGAGACGCTGAACGCCGTGGGTCCGCGCCGGGCCCTCCTGCTGGAGACCCTGGCCCCGCCCCTGGCCGCCCTGTTGGCCCTCGTCTTCCTGGGAGAAACGCTGCACCCGGGGGCCTGGCTGGGCATCGCCGTGACGGTGATGGGCGTGATCTGGGTCATCACCGAGGGGGCGCCGGCGGGCAGCGGCACCGCGCCGGAAGCGGCGGCGGTGGCGGGGGGGCGACTGCGGCGCGGGCTGCTCTTTGGCCTGCTGGCCGCCCTGGCGCAGGCCGGGGGCGCGGTCCTCTCCCGGGCCGCCTTCCTGGAGGCTGACGTCAGCTCCCTGTGGAGCGCCTTTCTGCGCCTGGCCGCCGGCGCCGTGGTGCTGGGCCCGTGGCTGGCACTCACCAGGTGCCGGGTGGGGGGCTGGCTGCGGCAGCCGGGGGCTGCCGCCCTGGGGGGCAGGCTGCTGGCGGCCATCACCCTGGGCACCTACCTGGCCCTGTGGCTGCAACAGGTCTCGCTCAAGCTCACGCTGGCCGGCGTCGCCCAGACGCTCTTTGCCACCAGCCCGCTCTTTGTGTTGCCCTTTGCCGCGTGGCAGGGAGAGCGCATCAGCCTGCGCGCGGCCCTGGGCGCCGGCCTGGCCCTGGGGGGCGTGGCCCTGCTCTTTGCCTTCTGACGGCCTTCTGCGACGTCCCCGGCGCCTGCCCGCCGGGCTAGCAGGTTGTCGGAGAGGCGCTTGCTTGCTGGTTCGTAGTGGGCGATTTATCGCCCAGGAAGCGCGCTGAAGCGCGCACTACGAACGGGCACTACGAACGGGCACTGCGGACGGGCACTGCGGACGGGCTCTACGACAGGCTGTTAGAGGTCCTCGACCTGGGCGCGGATGCGGCCCAACTGGCTGGCGATGTCGGCCGTCTCGGCCTCGAGGGCCAGCAGCTTCTGGCGCTCGGCGCGGACAAAGCGCGTGTAGGGCGCCACCGCTTCGCGCAGGCGCTGGATGCTGCGCTCCATCTCCCGCTCAAACTGCTCGGTCATGGCGGTCGTCAGCCGCGCCTGGAGGTCGTCCAGCTTCTTGCGCAGGTCGTTCTTGGCGTGGCGCCGCTTGGCGGGGATGATGAGCAGCCCGACGAGGGCCAGGGCGCCGGCGCCCAGGATGCCGGTAAAGTCCAGGAGGGCCGTGTGGAGGATGGCGACCAGGATGGCCCCCAACCCTACGGCGCTCACCTCGACCACGGCGGCGCCTGCCACGGCGTCGCGCACGCCAGAGGCCAACTGGCGGGCCTCAGCCTCACGGTCGTAGGTCAGGACCACGTCCTTGGCGGCCCGGCCAACCGAGTCCAGGAGGGCGCGGCGGTTGTATTCGAAGGGCCCACCCACCTGGCCGATGATCTTGTCGCGGCCCGCCCGCGCCTCGGCGCGCTCCTCCACGTCGGCCCGGTGGCGATCCAGGTAGGCCAGGGTGGCCTGCCACTGGCGCAGGTCCTTTTCCACCAGCCAGTCGATGAGCGAGTTCACCTCGCGCTCGATCTCGTAGGGCGTCTCGCCCACCACCTGGCGCTCGAACTCGCCCTGGATGCGCTGCGTGTTCACCAGGTCCAGGACGCGGGCCAGGCGCAGGGTTTCGTCAAAATAGTGCATGCCCCGGTTGTTCATGGCCAGGAGAACCTTCTCGATGTCGGCCAGGCGGTAGCGAAAGTCCTGGTGCATGTCGCTGCGATAGATCTCGAGCTGGGCGTCAATGTTGTCGATGGCCTCCATGTCGGCGGCCAGGGTCTCCAGGCGGGCCTGGACCAGCTCGCCGTAGGCGCCCACCAGGCGCTCGCCCACGCCCAGGGGGTTGCGCAGCTTGAGGCGGATGCGGCTCTTTTCGTCCAGCGTCCGCAGGATATAGGTCTCCACGGCCTGGAAGCGGCTCACCTCCCACAGCGCGTCCCTCTCGCGCCGGCTCTCGGCCTCCTTGGCCCTCAGCGCCAGGCGGGACGACACGGAAAAGATCTCGGGGACAAAGCCCAGGAGGGCCAGGGCATTCTGGCGGATAAAGTCGGTGACCTGCTCCACGTCGTCGTCGTCCAGGAGGTCGATCTTGTTCAGGACGATGATGACCTTCTTGCCCCACTCGCGGATGCGCTCCATGAAGGTGCGCTCGCTCTCGGTAAAGGGCCGGTCGGCCGAGGTGATAAAGATGACCAGGTCGCTGCGCGGCACAAACTCCTGGGTGAGCTGCTCGTGGCGGCGGATGATGGCGTTGGTGCCGGGGGTATCGACGATGTTGATCTCCCGCAAAAAGTCGGCCGGGTAGGTGAACGTCATCACCCCGTCCTCCTCCACCTGGCGATCGGCCTCCGCGCCGTAATCGAGGATGTGGATCTGGGCGGTGGTGGGGGTCACACCCTCGGGCAAGAAGCGCTCGCCGAGGAGGGCGTTGATAAAGGCCGACTTGCCGCTGTTGAACTCGCCGACGATGACGAGCAAGAAGAGGCCGTCGAGCTGCTGCAGCGATTTGCGCAGGGCCTTCTGGTCCTCGGGTGTGACCTCGAAGGAGGCGAGGGCCAGTTGCAGTCGCTGCAGGGCGTCCTTTTCGTCCTTCAGGATCTGGTTCTCTTTGCGGTTGAGTATGGTTCGTAACAAGGTATCCTCTGTTCGCCGTTTCCGGCAGCTCGTGGCGGCCCTTACCAGGCAAAGCGGGGCCGGCGCTCGTCGAGGCGCAAGCCGGCGTCCGCCGCCAGGCGCACCGCCTCGGCATATTCCGCCGCCGTCACGCGCCGGTCCAGCGGCGGCATCTGGCTCGCCCGGTAGCAGGGCCGGTACTGGGCCATTACATTGATATACGTGCGGGGCGACACCTCGTCGCGCAAGAAGCGGACGACCTCGCCCGTGCCCGCCAGGCCCTCGGGCAGGACCAGGTGGCGCACCAGCAGGCCGCGGCGGGCCACGCCGTCGCCGTCGATGACCAGGTCGCCCACCTGGCGGTGCATCTCGCGGATTGCCGCGCGGTTGACCTCCGGGTAGTTCCTCACGCCGGAGAAGCGGAGGCCCGCGCCGGCATCGGCGTACTTGGCGTCGGGCATGTAGACGTCCACGATGCCATTGAGGAGGGCGAGGGTGCGCAGCGAGTCGTAGCCGCCCGTGTTGTAGACCAGGGGCAGGCGCAGCCCCGCCTCGGCGGCCACGAGGAGCCCGAGGAGCACCTGGGGCACGACGTGGCTGGGCGAGACCAGGTTGACGTTGTGACAGCCGGAAGCCTGCAGGCTGAGCATCATCGCCGCCAGGTCTTCGGGTTCGACCTCGTGGCCCTGCCCCCCCTGGCTGATGTCATGGTTCTGGCAGAATTGGCAGCGCAGGTTGCACCAGGTAAAGAAAATGGTGCCCGAGCCGCCGCGGCCGACGAGGGGCTCTTCCTCGCCAAAGTGGGGCCCGTAGCTGGAGACCAGGGCCCGGTCGCCGGTGTGGCAGCCGGCCTTCTCGGCGCCCAGGCGGCGGTTGGCCCCACACTCCCGGGCACAGATGTCACACGCCTCCAGCCGGGCATAGGCCTCGGCCGCGCGCCGCTTCAGCTCGCCGGAGCGCAACAGGGCCACGTACGCGGGCTCAAAGGGCGTCACGGGGCAGCCACCTCCGGATCACCAACTGACGGGCACCATCTGCAGGCGGCGCATCTTGTCGCGGTACTTCAGGTGCTTGTACTGGCGGCCGTACTCGTACAACTGGCGCGTAACCTCCACGTCCTGCTGGCAGTAGTCCAGGATCTCTTGCATCTTGCCCTCGCGGTACCAGGCCAGGGCTTGCAGGCCATCGGCCGACTTGCAACAGCCCAGGGTGCACTCGGCCAGGGCGTTGAGGCCGACGCGAAAGCCCAGGCGGCGGTACACGTGGTCCAGCATGTCCACCGTGGGCAGATCGTCCAGCGGATCGTCGGTGTAGGCGCGCAGGACCTCGTAGTCAAAGCTGAGGACGTTAAAGCCCACCACCAGGTCGGCGGCCCGCAGCTCGGCCAGGAGCTCGGCGCACCGGTCCTCGGTATAGTGGTGGTAGGCGCCCGTGGCCGTCGAGTAGGTCACCGCCGCCGCCAGGCCCATGCGCCGGATGTTGCGCCGGCCGCCCACCTCGTCAAAACTGCGCTGCGTCTCGACGTCAAAGAACACGACGTTCATGTCTCACCCCATTCTGTGCGAGGCCCGGGCGCTGCTCGCTGCCGGGCGTCCGGAAACCCAGTTCATTCTAACATGAACCGTGCCGGGGTGCAAGGATGGTTGCGGGGCGGTCAGGAATTCCGACGGGAATCCGCTCTGCCATCTGGACCATCTGCGCGGCACCGTCAAGAGCATCGCACCGCTTTTGACGAAAGCAACCCTTTGCGCTATACTCTCAACGCCCGATGCCCACAAGGGGAGGGATGCTGCCAAGCCAGAATTCTGCCACGGAGACGATGTTGAGCTCTACACCGGGAGCTAGTGAAAAGCGATGGCTGCCACGCTGAGACAACTGCTGGCCTCCCTGCCGCGGGCCGAGGTGCGGGACCCGGGGCGGCAGGATGAGGACGACCTGAGGGTCGAGGAGATCGTCTTCGACTCGCGCCGTGCCGGGCCCGGGAGCCTTTTCGTGGCCTATCGCGGGGTCGAGACGGACGGCCACGAGCACGCCGCGGCGGCCGTGGCGCGGGGGGCGGTGGCCGCCGTCGTGGAGCGGGAACTGCCCGGGCTGGGGGTGCCCCAGGTGCTGGTACCCAACGGGCGCGAGGCACTGGCCCACCTGGCGGCGGCCTGGCACGGCTACCCGGCCCGCCGCCTGACGGTCGTCGGCGTGACGGGCACCGACGGCAAGACCACCACCTGCAACCTGCTGCACAGCATCCTCTCGGCCGCCGGCCGCCGGGCCGGCCTGGTGACGACGGTCAACGCCGTCATTGGCGAGCGGGTGTTGGACACGGGCCTGCACACCACGACGCCCGACGCTCCCGACCTGCAGCGCTTCCTGGCCGAGATGGTGGACGCCGGCCTGGAGATGGCCGTGCTGGAGGTCACCTCCCACGGGCTGGAGCAGCACCGCGTCACGGCCTGCGATTTCGACGTGGCCGCCGTGACCAACGTGACCCACGAGCACCTGGACATTCACGGCAGCCTGGAGGCCTACCGGCGGGCCAAGATGATGCTCTTCGAGCACCTGGTGGCGGGTTACCGCAAGCCGGGGGTGCCCAAGGTGGCCGTCCTCAACGCCGACGACGACTCGTACCGCTACCTGGCGCCCATCCCCGCCGACCGCCACCTGGCCTACAGCCTGGGCGGCCGGGGCGACGTGGTGGGCACCGGGGTGCGGCGCGCGCCCGGGGCGGCCCAGGTGACGGTCCAGGGGCCCGGGTCGTCCTTCGAGCTGCGCAGCCGCCTGGCCGGCGACTTTAACCTGTACAACGTCCTGGCCGCCACAACCGTGGCCCTGGCCCTGGGCGTCGAGGCGGAGGCCATCCAGGAGGGGGTGTGGCGGGTCGAGGGGGTGGTGGGGCGCATGGAACGCATCGACGAGGGACAGGATTTCACCGCCATCGTCGACTTTGCCCACACGTCCAACGCCCTGCAGCGCGCCTTGGAAGCCGCCCGGGGGATGACGGACGGGCGCGTCATTGCCGTCTTTGGCTGCGCCGGCGAGCGGGACCGTGAAAAGCGGGCCCGGATGGGCGAGATCTCGGGCCGCCTGGCCGACGTGACGGTCATGACCGCGGAGGACCCGCGCCGCGAGTCGCTGGAAGCGATCCTGGACGAGATGGCCCGCGGGGCCGAGGCGGCGGGCGCCGTGGAGGGCCGCTCCTATCACCGCGTGCCCGACCGGGCGGAGGCCATCCAGTTCGCCGTGGACCTGGCCCGCCCCGGCGACCTGGTCATCGCCTGCGGCAAGGGCCACGAGCAGTCGATGTGCTTTGGGCGGGAAGAGCGGCCCTGGAACGAGCACGCGGTGGTGCGGGCCGCCCTCAGGCGGCGGCTGGATCGAGGATCGGGAGGGATATGAGCGCGCTGGCAGTGGTGCTCGCCGTGTCGCCCGTCATTTTCATCTTCTTGCTGCTGGCCGTGGCACGCATGGCCGCCGACACGGCAGGCGTTGTCGGCTGGATCCTGACCGTGGCCGTGGCCTGGCTCTATTTCCAGACGCCGCCGGCGGTGGCGATGCAGGCCAGCGTCGCGGGCATCCTGGCCTCGCTGCCTATCGCCCTCGTGGTGGCCACGTCCATCCTGCAGGTGACCCTGATGATCGAGACCGGGGCCATTGCTCGCGTCGTGGCCCTCGTCAAGTCGGTGGCGCCTGCCGACCGCGTGGTCCAGATCATGATCATCAACGTCGGCTTTGGCACCATGCTGACGGCCCTGGGCGCCGTGCCGGTCTCTATCCTGCCGCCCATCATGATGGCCCTGGGCTACTCTTCCTTCGCGGCCATCGCCCTGCCGGCGCTGGGCTACGACGCCCTGACCACCTACGCCCTCCTGGGCATTCCCGTGGTCGTCTTTGCCGGTTTTGTGGGGCGGCCCGTGGGCGAGGTGGGCGGCTACTTCGCGCGCTACATGCCCGTCATCAGCACCTGCATCGCCGTGGGCATGCTGTGGCTCGTGGGGCGCTGGAACATGGTGCGCCAGGGCGCGCTGCCTGCCCTGTTGGCCGGGCTGACCGCCGGGCTGCTGTGCATGGCCACCACCGCCGCCGGCCTGGTGACCGTGACGGGCATCGTCGCCGGGCTGGGCGTCGTCCTGGTCATGCTCGCCTATCTCAAGGTGCGCGGCCGGCCGCTCCGCGACCGCGGCTGCCTGGGCCCGGCCGACCTGGCCGCCGAGGAGCGGCTGTCGCTGGGCGCTGCCATCTCGCCCTGGGCTCTGCTCACGGTCCTGGCCCTGGTGGTCAATGCCCCGTTCCTGCCTTTCTTTGACCTGGTCTTCCAGCGGTGGGCCATGCCCGTGGAGATTATCCCCGGCGCGCCCGAGCGGGTGCGGCTCTTCTGGCAGGCCTATTTCTGGATCCTGGTCAGTACCCTCCTGGCCCTGCCCTTCCTGAAGCCCACCCGGGCGCAACTGGCCACCACGGCGCGCAAATGGCTCAAGCGCGCCCCGCGGCCGGTCCTGGCCGCGGCCATCTTTTTCGCCATCGCCTTTGTTATCAACCACTCGGGCAAGGGGACGGACTGGCAACTGGCGGTGCCGCAGAACAACATGGTGCACGTCCTGGCCACGGCCTCGGCGGCGGCCCTGGGCCAGCTCTATCCCCTGGTCTCGCCCTTGCTTGGGCTGCTGGGCGGGTTCGTCAGCGGCTCCGAGACGTCGTCCATTGCCATGCTGACTGCCCTCCACCTGGACACGGCCGGCCGCATCGGCGCCAACGGCTTGCTCATCGCCGCGGCCAGTGGCATCGGCGGCGGGCTGGCCAGCTCCATCTCGCCGGCCAAGCTGCAGAACGCCTCGGCGGCCATCGACGCCATCGGCGAGGAGTCGCACGTCATCCGCCACACCCTGGTCGTCGCCCTGGCCATCACCGTGGTGTGCGCCATCATGACGCTGCTGTGGTCGTGAGGGGAGCGGGTTGGGAGTGGGACGGTTGAGCGCTTTCAGGGAGCGGGTCCGGGGGCAGCGGCTGCTGGCGGCGGCGGTGCCCATCGTGCTCGCGTCGACGCTGCTCCTCCTCCTGCCCGAGGTGACGACCTGGCTCCGCTGGGTCGCCATGGCCGCCCTGGGCTGGTGGCTGCCGGGCGCCCTCCTCGTGGCCCACTGGCGGCTGCGCGACCTGGAGCCGCCCACGGCCGGCCTCCTGGCGCTGGGGCTGGGCCTGTGCTGGCTCGTGGTGCTGCTGTTGCTCATCCACGCCGTGCCGGGTCCCATGGGCCGCGGCCACCTGGCCGGCGTCTACGGGGCGGGCGCCGTGGCCCTGGCCGCCGGCCTGCTCTGGCGCCGGCCCCTACCCCTTCGCCCGGTGCTGCCCTGGACGTGGACCTGGCTCCTGGCCCTGGTGGCCCTGGCGGGCCTCTTAAGGCTGCCGGGGCTGGGCTACCACCAGTTGCACACCGACGAGACGGTCGTCCTGCTCCACGCCAGGCAGGCCCTGGAAGGAGAGGACGGCGCCTTTGCCGGCCATCAGAAGGGACCGGGCGAGCTGGCCGTGGCGACGGCCTTTTACGGGGCCATGGGGTCCATCGACGAGGCGACGGGCCGGCTGCCCTTTGCCCTGGCGAGCGTGGGCAGCGTGCTGGGCGTCGCGCTCCTGGGCCGGCGCCTCTTTTCGGCGGCCGCCGGCTTCTGGGCGGGCGTTCTCCTGGCGTTCAACGGGTTTGCCCTGGGGCTGTCGCGGCTGGTGCAGTACCAGGGGGCGGTGCTGCTCATGGCGGTGCTCATCGTCCTGGCCGCCTGGGAGTTTTCCCGGCGCGGCGAGGTGCGCTGGCTGGTCCTGGCCGGTGCCTTTTGCGCCCTCGGCCTGGTGATGCACTACGAGCTGGCCCTCCTGGCGCCCCTGGTGCTGGTGCTGGCCTGGCTCGGCTGGCGGCGGGCGGCCGACCGGCGGCGGGTGCTGGCGGTGGGCCTGGGCGCTGCCGGGGTCGCCGGGCTGCTGGTGGCCCTGGCCTACCTGCCCCTCCTGACGAGCCCCCGGCTGGCCGCGACCCAGGACTATCTGGGGGTTCGCGTGGGCGGTGCCAGCGGCCTCAACCTCGCCTTTTTCGTCGAGATGGGCACCTTTTACAACTCGACCTACTTTTACGGGGGGCTGCTGCTCCTGCTCGCGGCCGGCTTCGTCCTGGGCTGTCGGCAGGCCCGCGGCGAGACGCTGGCCCTGGTCCTGTGGTTCGTGCCGTTCTTCCTGCTCTACTCGCTGGTGATGGAATTTCCCGGCACCCACTACTATCACCTCATGGAGAGCTGGTCGCTGCTGGCGGCCGTGCCCCTGGCGACGCTGGCCCGTGCTTCGGGCCTGAGGCCCACCCTTCGCTGGGTGGGCATCGGGCTGGCCATCGCCTGGTTGGCGCTCTCGGGCGGCTACCTGTACGTCATGTTCTTTCGCCAGGCGCCCGAGACCCTGGCCGACTTTCCCCGCAACCGGCCCGCCCTGTATCGGGCGCCCTACGGCGACGCCGTGCCCCTCTACCCGCGCTTTGGCTTTGCCGTCCAGGAGGGCTGGAAGCCCCTGGGCTTGTTGAGCTACTGGGGCTACCTACCGGGCCGCTACGCCAGCAACGAGCGCTCGCGCAGCCTGGCCGCCTGGTACCTGTCCAGCTTTCGCCGGGAGCAGTTTGCCAGATCGCCGGCCTGGGTCCTTGTGGCCGGCGCCATCGAGAAGCCAAACCCGGAGTACAGCGAGGAGGTCCTGGAGGGCTACCAGCACGTGGGGGAGGTGCGGGTGCGCGGCGAGCCCCGCGCCGCCATCTGGGCGCGCGAGCCCCTGCCCGTTCCCTACGTGGTCTATGACGCGGAGGATTTCGAGCTGTTCGACGACATCGTCCCGGCCCTGGAGCCCGAGGCCGACCCGGAGGTGATCCTCGCCGAGGAGGAGCTGGGGGGCGGCCTGGTGCTCCAGTCGGGAGGGATGGACGAGACGGTGGTGGGGGCCGGGCAGGTCCTGCACCTGCTCCTGGTGTGGCGGCCGGAGGAGCCGCTGCCCCTCGACTACAAGCTGTTCGTCCACGTGGCGGGCGAGGACGGCCGGCCCCTGGCCCAATGGGATGGCATGCCCTGCCTCAACACGGCGCGCACCAGCCGGTGGGCCGCCGGCGAGGCGGTGCGCGACCACGTGCTGCTCCGGCTGCCGGCCGAGCTGCCGGCGGGCAGTTACAGGGTGTTGGTTGGGCTCTACGACCCGGCCAGCGGCGAGCGCCTGGGGGGGCGCGCCCTGGAGCTGGGCAGCCTGGCGGTCTATTGACGGGGTAGGCTAGTCTTCCAGGACCTCGCCGCAGACGGGGCAGCGGTCGTCGCCGGCGCCCACCTGGGCTTCACACACAGGGCAAAAGTACCTCAGCTCGGCCCCGCAGGCGGCGCACGACTCGTCGCCGGCGCCCACGGCGGCGCCGCAGGCGGGGCAGAGGGGCTGGCCGCACGCCGGGCAGCGATCGGCCCCGGCCTCCACGCTGGCCTTGCAGGCGGGACAGTGGTGCTCAAAGGACAGGCCGCATTCCGGGCAGCGAACCATCTCGGGGGCCAGCCCGGCCCCGCACCGGGGGCAGACCAACTCCAGCTCGGTGCCACAGCTCGGGCAGGCCGTGTCGTTCTCGGCCACCGCCGCGCCGCAGGTGGGGCACAGCTCCTGGCCGCAGGCCGGGCACTCGGGCAGGCCCAGGCCGACGTCGGCCTTGCAGTTGGGGCAGGGCCGGGCGGCGTGAAAGCCGCAATGGGGGCAGACCGTCTCCTCCTCGCGCAACAGCAGGTAACAGTCGGGGCAGACCCGCTGCCCGCACGATGGGCAGGCGCCCAGCTCGCTGGCATACTTGTCGGTGCAGTTGGGACAGCGCAGGAGCACCAGGCCGGGGGCGGCGGCAAAGATGGTCGCCGAGGCGCGCTGCTCCAGGACCAGCTCCGCGCCGCATTCGGGGCAGGCCGGCGGGCCGTCGAGGATGCGGGCCTGGCAGGCGGGACAGCGCCGCACGAAGAGCAGGCTGCACTCCGGGCAGAGGCGGGCGCCAGCCGCCACCGGAAAGCCGCACGCGGGGCATTCAAAGCTCAGGGCCAGGCCGCAGGCCGGGCACGATTCGTCCTCGTCGCTCTCCAGGGCGTGGCCGCAGCCAGGGCAAAAGACCTGGCCGCAGGCGGAGCAGATCCCGTCGTTGTACGAGACGCCGGTGCCGCACGAGGGGCAGCGCAGGGTATCGGGTCCCTCGGCGACGGCGTCTTCGCGGAGGAGGATCAGCTCGACGCCCCCTCCCTCGTCACTCATCCTCGTCCTCTTCTTCAAAGGCAAAGCCGCAGTGGGGGCACTCGTCGGCGTTGGCGGGCACCTCCTCGCCACACTCCGGGCAGGCGAAGGCGAACTCGGCGCCGCATACCGGGCAGACCTCGTCCTCTTCCTGGAGGGCCGCGCCACAATCGGGACACAGGTCGACGCCGCAGTTGGGGCACTCCTCGTCGTCGGGGCCGATGGACTGGCCGCAGTTGCCGCAGAACTCGGCGCGCTCGACGGCGACGGCCGGCTCGTGGGTCTCGTCCTCGTCCTCAAAGCCCTCGGCCAGCTCGGCGCCACAGAAGGGGCAAACGTCGGCCTCGGGGGGGATCTCCCGATCGCATTCGGGGCAGAAAAAGCCAAACTCGGCGCCGCAGTTGGGGCAGACCGTCTCTTCGGGCGCCAGGGGCTCTCCGCACTCGGGACAAGTAGCGTCCTCGTCCTCGTTTTCGTCCTCGTTGTCCTCCCAGTCGTCGAGCTGGTCCACTTCGATCAGATCGCCATTACGGTCCATGGTCCTATCCTTCCGGGCGGGCGGCGTCCGGGGCCACCCACTGCATGGCCGGCCAAGCAAAGAGGCTGCCTCCCGCTCGGGGGCAGCCCCTGGCCGGTTAGCCGGCTCGTGTCTAGTACTCTTTGACGGCGGCCATGATGGCCGCGCCGATGGCTCCCAGGATGGCGGCAAAGACCAGGCCGCCAAGACAGCAGACGGCACCCGTGGCCACCCCGAAGCCCGGGCTCATGAGCGTGGCCGGGTCGATGCCCGACTGCCGCAACTGCTCCAGCGTCTCCGGGGGAACCTGGCTCAGGATGGTGGACGAGTCGGTGGCGACCACCTGGACGGTGATCAAGATGGTGTTCACAATGCCCCCGATGAGAGCTGCCACGACGGCGGCCAGGGCTCCCTGGCCGGCAGCCGTGCCCGCCGCGCGCGGGGGAGGCATCCAATAAGCGGCCAGGACACCGACGCCGGCATAAACCAGGAGGCTCAGCCCGCAGGCGATGAGGCCCACACAGGGGATCAGGCCCAGGAGATTCAACACTACTACGACGGCGCCGCCGATCAAGCCCGCCTTCATCCAGGGTGACATCAGTTGACTCCTTTCTCGTCTCTCGTTTTCAGGTCCGTTTCCGGGCGTGGCTGCCAGGCTGGGATCCGGTCGCCTCGTTGGTCCGTGCGAGAGCCCAACCGTCCTGTTTATACCACGTTTCCCACGAAATGGCAACTGCACCCGCCGGGCGATACCGGGTTGTTGCAAGGTCGGCTACTCCCCAGCAAGCTCGCCGGGCTCTGCCGATCCCGGCGGAGCGGCGGCCTGATGCTCCCCTCGTTCTCTCCCGCTCCGGCGGGACCGCCGGATCCCGCCACCGCTCGCCCTGGCGGGCGCCGGGCAATTCGGACCGAAACGGCTCCAATGGCTGGACTTTCGCGGCGACTTGCGCTATACTACCGGAGAATCGGACCGCCGGACGTTTACGCCACGTGGAGGTGCGTTGTGATTGACAAGAATTATGCCGGCAGGGGATGTGTGGCGCTGCTGCGCACCCAGCCAGATACGGTGCTGGACGACTACCGGCGCCTGCTCAAGCTCGCGAACTATGAGGCCAGCCTGGACCAGAGCCGGCCCACCCTGCTCAAGATCAATATCTCCTGGCAGCAATGGTACCCGGCCTGCTCGACGGCGCCCTGGCAGTTGGAAGGGACGGTCCGCACGCTGTTGGAGGATGGATACCGGGACCTCATCGCGGCCCACAACCGCACCGTGGTCGTGGATGCCTACGTGGGGGAGCGCAACAACAAGCACAAGCTGGTGACGGACAAGTACGGGCTGCGCAACGTCCACCTGTACGAGCCCGAGGTCGAGTGGGTGCGCTACGAGCCCAAGGCGCCCATGCTCGTCCTGGACGACGTTTATCCCGACGGCATTTACGTGCCCGGCATCTTTTTCGACAAGAACATCGTGCAGATGCCCACGGTCAAGACCCACGTCTTTACCACCATCACGGGCGCCATGAAGAACGCCTTTGGCGGGCTCCTGTCGGAGCGGCGCCACTGGACCCACGCGGTGATCCACGAGACCGTCGTCGACCTGCTGGCCATCCAGCAAGAGATCCACTCCGGCCTCTTTGCCGTCATGGACGGCACCTTTGCCGGCGATGGGCCGGGACCCCGCGCCATGTGGGTCGACCAGAAGGACCTGATCCTGGCCTCGGCCGACCAGGTGGCCATCGACGCGGTGTCGGCCTATCTCCAGGGCTTTGAACCCCTCGACCTGCCGTTCATCCGCCTGGCCCACGAGCGGGGCCTGGGCGTGGGCGACATCAAGCAGATCGAGATCCTGGGCGACGTCGATCCCGACGAGGTGCGCTGGCACGCCCGCACCGGCGAGACCTTTGCCAGCCGCGGCCAGAAGATGATCTACCACGGCGCCCTCAAGCCCCTGGAAGGCTTCTTGCTGCGCACGCCCCTGGTGCCCTGGTCGTTCGCCGCTTCACGGGCCTACTATGATGGGTTCTGGTACCCCTTTATCGGCAACAGGCGGGTCCAGGAAGCGCTGCGCACGCCCTGGGGACAGCTTTTCCAGGAGTACGGCAACGTGCCGGCCATCACCCGGCCGCTCTACGAGCCCCGCACGGCAGCCGCCGGGGTCCTGGGCCTGGCCGCGTCGGGCCTGGCGCTGTGGTGGTTGTTGGGCCGGGGGAGACGAAATCGCTCGTAGGCGGGAACAATGGCGCGGCAGAGGATGACGGGGGTGCTCCGCACGCTCCTGAGCAACCTGGGGTCGATGATCCTGGCGTTGCTGCTGGCAGTGGCGGTCTGGATCGCGGCGACGCTCCAGGCCGATCCCTTTGCCGTGCAGCAATACACCGGCCTGCCTGTCGTGCCCATCAACCAGCCGGAGAACACGCTCCTTTACCAGGGCGACGAAACGTCGGTGGCGGTGACGATTCGGGCGGCCCAGAGCGTCCTGGACGAGCTGAATGCCCAGGACTTGCGCGCCGTGGTAGACCTCTCGCGCGTGGAGGTGGGCGTCGAAGCGGTGGTGCCCATCACCGTCACCGTGGCCGACGAGGGGGTGCGGGTCATGAGCCTGAACCCCGAGGCGCAGACCGTGCGCCTGGAAGCCCTGGGAACGCTGACCCTGCCCGTTCAGATCGACGTCGTGGGCCAGGTGCCCATCGGCTACCAGGCCGCCAACCTGGACGTGAACCCGGCCAACGTCCGGGTGTTCGGCCCCGTCCCGGCTCTCGAGCAGGTGAACACCATCACCGGGACCATCGACGTCACGGGCGCCCGGGACGACGTGTCACAGAGGGTGAGCATTGCGCCGCGTAACGTGGCGGGCGAAGTGGTTGCCGGCCTGGAGTGGGAGCCCGACGTGGTCCAGGTCAGCCTGGATATCCAGCGGCGGGTCGGGTACAAGCCCGAGGTGGAGGTGGTGCCCGACCTGCGGGGAGAGCCGGCGGCCGGCCATCGGCGGGGCAGCGTCTCGGTCTTGCCGTCGACGGTGACGCTGGCGGGGCCGACCTCGGTTCTCAACAGCCTGCCCAGCTTTGTCAAAACGCTGCCGGTGACCATCACCAACGCCGCCAACGACCTGACCATGCGCGTTCCCCTGACGGTACCCAACAGCGTCGTCGTCGTGGAGACCAACTTTGTGACCGTGAACGTAGAGATCTTGCCCATCCTCAGCAGTCGCTCATTTACGGGCAGCGTGGAGTTCCAGGGGCTGCGCAGCGGCTACCAGGCCACCGTCTCGCCGCAGATGGTGGAGGTCGTCCTCGAAGGCCCGGAGACCCAGTTGGACGAGCTGAACCCGGAAGATCTCCGTGTTTATGTAAACCTATCGGGCTACGGGCTGGGGACGTACCGCGTCGATCCATTGGTCCTGGCACCGCCCAACGTGCGGGTCGTGAACATCATCCCCGAGTCCGTGGAGGTGCGTATCGAGCTGATCCCTCCTCCCACGCCGGTGTCCATCCCCCTGGCTACGGCAACACCCCAGCCCTGACCGGCCGGCGAGCGTAGAAAAAACAAACCCCCTGCCTCGGGCCCGGCAGGGGGTTCTGGTCGCCGCCCAGGGTCAGGGTACGATCAGCGACTCGCTCGTTTCGACATTGTCCGCCGGGGCGTAGGTGTAGGTGGCGTGGGTGACGTTGGTCACCTGCGAGGTGTAGGTTCCCTGCGCCTTGTTCTTCAAGCTAAAGGTTGCCGTGCCGTCGGCGCCGGTCGCGGCCGAGCCGGTGGCCGTGCTGCCCGTGGGCGTGGTCATCTGGATAGAGACGGTGGCGGCCGAGACGGGCAGGTTGTCCTCGTCGACGACGGTCACCTTGGTGTAGACCATGTAGCTCCTGCCCGACATGCCGTACCACATGTCGATGTCCGAGACGTGCATGGTGCCGTCGGGCGGCGGGGGCGGCGGGGTCGGGGTCGGCGTCGAGGAGCCATAGACTACATAGTTGGCCGAGTAGCCCACCTGCGACTTGCCGTACGCAATCCACATGTAGCCATCCTCGCCCCAGTCAGGGCCCCAGGAGTTGCGCAGGAGCCAGGCGCCCTTGCTGTCGTCCCAGCCCACCAGGACGATGGCGTGGTTGATCTGCCGGCAGGGCTTGGTGGGGTTAAAGACGCCACCCGTGTAGCCCTGGAAGTCGGTGTTCACGCACACCGCGGCAGAGACGGGGCCGTGGTCCACGATGGCCTGCTTGATGCCATCGACGGGCGCCACGGCATTCTCCGACCCGATGAACACCCAGTCGACGATCTTTTCGTGGTGCGTGTAGGGGCCGTTGCAGGGAGCGTCGGTGGCGGTGTATTGAAAGTCGGCTTCGTAGACGGCGCCCGCCATGGTCTCGCTGGGCGGGTACTTCCACTCGTGGTAGTCGTGGGCCCACCAGCCGCCGTTACAGCCCCAGCCGTCGATGTTGCAGGACACCAGGTACTGCTCGGACAGGTCCCGGGAGACGCCGTCCTTGATGAGGATGGCCGACTCCAGGGGGCCGACGGTGCCAAAGGCCCAGCAACTGCCGCACGCGCCCTGGTCGCGTACCGGCGTGCAGCCGCCCATGGCACACCAGTTATAGGAGCCCGGGAGCGCGCCGAGGGTCGGCACGCTGGCCGCCGCTTCGTCCTGCGGAGCGGCGGGCTCGGCTACTTTCGGGGAAGGCTGGCTGACCTGCACCTCGACGCGGTAGGTCTTGGCCGGTTTGGCTTCCCCGGCCCAGGGCCGGACGTACGCCAGGTCGAGGGTGGTGACGCCCCGGCCCACGCCGGCAAAGCGCAGCACCTGGGTGGCCGGCGCGCCCATCCGGGCCGGTCCCCGCGAGACCCATTCGGGCTGGCCCACCTGGCGCAGCACGGCGCCGTCCACGCCCTGGACCTGCCAGGCGTAGCCGGTGGAAGGGTTGCCCTCGAGGTTGAGGACCAGGAGCTCTCCCTTGACCTCGACCCGCTGCCCATGGTGCGCTTCGTTGATGATCTTCTCCACGGCGGGAGGAGGCGCGGCCGTGGCCGCGTGGGCACCCATCGCCACCAGGAGAACCATGACGAGGCACAATCCGACGGTAATCCTTGTCTTCACGTACGATCTCCTTTCTCCACTTGAGGTACTGCAAGTATACCCCCATCCCGTGTAAAACAAAAGTTTGCAGATACGCCGTTAGGCAGGAAGGAGGCGGCCGAGGAAGTATCAGTATGCCAGTAAAAAAGTGGAAAAAAGGAGCAAAACGCAGAAATAGCGCGCCAAGCTTGCGAAGGGCCGGCGTGTTCCTTAAGAATTTTTAACCTTCTACCCCAACGATCAGTCCCCCAGGGGACGCTTGGTGGGCACACCCGGCCGGCGAGGGTAGGCGGCCGGGGTGGGGCTGACCTTGGCCACGACCACCAGGGACCGGTCCTCGGGCAGGCCCGACAGCTCCACGTGGAGGACGCGACGCAGCTCGCCGCCCAGGATCTCCAGGGCCTTGCCGGCGCTCCAGGCCTCGGCCGAGCCGGACTCGCCCTTCTGGGCCACGAACCAGCCGCCGGGCTTGCAAAAGGGGAGGGTGTATTCGACCAGGGCCGGCAGGTCGGCCACGGCGCGGGCCAGGGCCAGGTCGTAGATCTCGCGGTGCGCGGGGTCGTGGGCCAGCTCCTCCGCCCGGGCATGGATGGGGGTGACCCGTTGCAGCCCCAGGCGTTCGACCATGTGCTCCAGGAAGGTCACCTTTTTCCCCGTGGCCTCCAGGAGCGTGAGGTGCAGCCCGGGACAGACCAGCTTGAGGGGGATGCCCGGGAAGCCGGCGCCGCTGCCGACGTCGATGGCGCGGGCATCGGGGCGGGCCAGGGCGCGGCGCACCTCGTCGGCGAGGAGGCAAGAGAGCGAGTCGAGAAAGTGGCGGACCTGGACCTGGTCGTATTCGGTGATAGCCGTCAGGTTAAACTTCTCGTTCCAGGCGACCAGCTCTTCGTAGTAGACCTGGAACGAGGCCAGTTGTTTGTCCGTAAGGCGAAGGCCGAGGGCCCTCGCCCCATCCGCTAATCGCTCCATCCGGCTATCCAATCGTCGCCCGCGGCCCGGGTTCGGCAGCCCGCCCGTATAGATAAAAGCCCTCCCGGCCAGGAGACCAGGAGGGCGGCCCGGGCCATCGGCCTCAACGGGTGATGTGCATGGGCATGATGACGCACAGGAAATCGTCGCCTCCCACGGGCCGGAGCACACCGGGGCTGCTGCTGGTGCTGGTCTCCACGGCCACTTCGGGAGTGCCGACGACGTTCAGGGCGTCGATCATATAGCGCGCGTTAAAGGCGATCTCGGTCTCGTCGCCCTGGATGCTGGCGTCGATCTCGCTGACGTTGTCGCCAAACTCGGCCGAGGTGGCGGTCACGATCATCTGCCCCGGGGTCAACTCGCTGCCGGGCACGGCGTTGAAGCGGATGATGTTGGCCGCGTCGCGGGCAAAGAGAAAGGCGACCTTGACCGCCTTGAGCAGGTCCTGGGTGTTGACCACCGTCCGCGTGCTGTAGGACTTTGGCACGATCTGCTTATAGTCGGGAAAGTTGCCCTCGATGAGCTGCGAGACCAGGTCAGTGTTGGGCAGGTGAAAGAGGATCTGGTTGCGGCCGGGCGTAATAATGAGCTCGATGGTCTCTTCCTCGCCGGTGCTGATGCGCGCCAGCTCGCTGAGGGCGCGGGCGGGGATGATGACGCTGGTGACCTCGTCGAGGTCGGCGCCCACGTCGGCGGAGGTCACGGCCAGGCGAAAGCCATCGGCGGCGGCCAGGGTGAGGCCGCCCTGATGGAACTGGGCCAGGACGCCGGTGAGGATGGGGCGGCTCTCGTCGGTGGCGGCGGCAAAGACGGCCTGGTCGATCATGCGCCGAAAGTTCTCGCCCTGTAGGTGCAGCCTGTGGCCGGCTCCCTGGGCGGCGATGGTGTCGGCCGTGGGGACGAGGGGAAACTCGCTGGCGTCGATGCCCTTGATGTTGGCCTCGTAGCGGGCGCACTTCAGGTTGAGGGTCTGGGTCCGCTCGGAGAGCTCCATCTCGATCTGGCCGGGCGGCAGCGAGTTGACAAACTCGGTGAGGAGGCGGGCAGGCACGGTGGTGCGGCCCTCCTCTTCCACCCGGGCGCCGATCCAGCAACTGACGCCGATCTCGAGGTTGGTGGCTGCCAGGCGCAGCCGGCCCTCGTCACTCTCGAGGAGGATGTTGGACAGGACCGGCAGCGTTGACCGGCTGGCGACGGCGCGGCCGACGGTGGCCAGGCCCCGGGCCAGGTTTTCCTGCAGACAGGTGATCTTCATGGCGGACCTCCTTAACGAGCGCAAGTCGTTGGGGTGAACCCTGCCACTGCCCACAAGATGCAGGGGTCACAGACGGGTACAGTATACCATAAGGTGGGTAGAAGTTCAAGCGGGGAAGTGCGCGCGAATACCTGTCGAGCAGGCGGTGATCCCTACTCGACCTTGAAATTATAGATACCATCCTCGATGGGCCACCGGCGGCCGCACTTGTCGCAGGCCATTGCCTCTGCCGCCTGGCGGAGCGGGGAGCT
>JAAYZQ010000385.1 GCA_012514775.1 Anaerolineaceae bacterium | reverse complement strand
CAGGCTGACCTGGGCAATGACGACCACCCCCAGGGCCAAAAAGACGACGACCAGGTGGAGGGCAAAACGGCCGAAAAGCGAGCCGTCGCGAAGCCCGGCCGCGGCCGCGGTCAGGATTCGTGATAGGTAAGCGTAGAGCTGAAGGTCCGACAGGACGCTGCGCAACGCAGACGCACAGTCCCCGGCCAGGTGCGCCGCCCGCGCTCCCTTTGCAGTCAAGTGCCAACCGTGGATTCGGGTCTTGATCGAAGAAACGGCTCTCCGGTACTTGATCCCATTTGCCACCCGCGCACCGTCCCGCGCAGGGAATTTGGACTGCGATTCGATCATGCATTCACTCCCGAAGTGGACTGCACGCCATTATTGCAGTGGGATCAGTATACCATAGAACCGCTACCCTGCCAAATCAGGGACGGCCAGGTGATAAAGCCCTTTCACCCACAAAAGGCGGCCAGGCAGCAGGCAAAACGGCCTGCCCCTGTGCCTACACTTCTCGGTTCAGGGTGGAAAGAAAGTCGGCGTTGCTGCGGGTCTTGGACAGGCGCGAAAGCACCGGCTCGACGGCGTCGGCTCCACCACCCAGGGCATCGATCATGCGCCGCAGGGTCCATACCCGGGCCAGCGTGTCCTTGTCGAGGAGCAGCTCCTCGCGCCGCGTGCTGGAGCGCTCGATGTCGATGGCCGGGAAGAGCCGCCGGTCGGCGAGCTTGCGGTTGAGGTGCATCTCCATGTTGCCGGTGCCCTTGAACTCCTCGTAGATCACGTCGTCCATGCGGCTGCCGGTGTCGACCAGGCACGTGGCAATGATGGTCAGGCTGCCCCCCTCCTCGATGTTCCGCGCGGCGCCGAAAAAGCGCTTGGGCGGATAGAGGGCGGCGGGGTCAATACCACCCGACAGGGTCCGGCCACTGGGCGGCACCACCAGGTTGTAGGCCCGCGCCAGCCGGGTGATCGAGTCGGCCAGGATGACGACGTCTTGCCCGATCTCTACCAGGCGCTTGGCGCGCTCCAGGGCCATCTCGGCAACCCGGACGTGGTGCTGCACAGGCTCGTCAAACGTGGCGGCCATTACTTCGGCTTCCACCGAGCGGGCCATGTCGGTCACTTCCTCGGGCCGCTCGCCGATGAGGACGACCATGAGATGCAGGTTGGTGTGGTTGGAGGTGATGCCGTTGGCGATCTGTTTCAGGATGGTGGTCTTGCCTGCCTTGGGCGGCGAGACGATGAGCCCGCGCTGCCCGCGGCCAATGGGCGCCAGGATGTCCAGCAGGCGTGTGGACAGCGGAAACTGCCCCGACTCTAACTTGAGCTGTTCCCTGGGAAAGATGGGCGTCAGCCGGTCGAACCACGGCCGGCGCTTGGCCTGCTCGGGATCCACGTTGTTGACCGCCTCGACGCGCAAGAGCCCAAAGTATTTCTCGTTCTCTTTCGGGGGTCGAACCTGCCCGATGACCGTGTCGCCCGCCCGCAGACCGAACCGCCGAATCTGCGACTGCGAGACATAGATGTCGTCGGGGCTGGGCAGCAGATCGCCCGAGCGCAGGAACCCGATGCCATCCGACACGACGTCCAGGATGCCACCACCGAAGAGCAGACCCTGGCTTTCGGCCTGGGCCTGTAGGAGGCGCATGGTCAGCTCGTGTTTCTTGAGGCGGCTAAAGCCGCTGATATCCATTTCACGTGCGAGCTCTAATAGCTCGGGCATCGTTTTGCTTTCAAGCTCAGCAATATTCACTCTGTTCCTCCGTGCCAGACATGCTCGGCGGGTGCCAACTTCAGCCCCAAAGGGCAGTGCGGTTCGTCGGGGCAGAAGCAGAATCTGAACCGCCGATATAATCCCCGGATCATCGGGTGACCGGGTACGTTCCTTGTTTTATCGCGGGGCAGGCGATGCCCCAATGAGAGCCTCCATTACTTGACCTGCAACAACGTCCGCGGAAAGGACGTTACCTCACAGGCACTGGGTCTGCGTCTGCGGCAAGCAGCACTACTCGCAAGATGTTCGATCCATCCCAGAGCCTATCCCGTCGCCAATGTTGCGCCCGAGAAACAGCCCGTCAGTAGATCCGATGTGGCCAATGGTAAGGAGGACCTTTCAGATTTCACAGGCCAGCGGATTATAACATATAAGCGTACGGGCGTCAAGTTTTTGTGCCAAAAGTGTGACGGAAAAAACCGGCACCGGGCAGCCAGCACCCGCAACCAATGTGCCGGGCTCGTCGTGCAGGCCCACGTTGCCTGCTCGCGAGCATGCGCTAGTCAAAACGAATCTGGCTGTAGCGCATCAGCTTGTCCCAGCGATGGGTGCCTTCGATGAATCGCACAGTCCCCGACAGAGAGCGCATGACCAGGGTATGCGTCT
The DNA here is from genome assembly GCA_012514775.1 of Anaerolineaceae bacterium. Next base: position 9,904 of record JAAYZQ010000385.1, on the reverse strand, counting down.
TGGCTCCTCCGCCAAAATAGCGAACACCTTCCAGCAATTGGCCGTCGGTGATCCCCGTCGCCGAGAAAAAGACATTGTTCCCCTGGACCAGGTCGTCGATGCCCAGGATGGTGTCGAGATCCATGCCGGCCTCGAGGGCCCCGTCCCGCTCGTCGTCGTTGCGCGGCCAGAGCTTGCACTGCATGTCTCCTCCCACGCACTTGAGGGCACACGCACTGACGACCGCCTCCGGCGAGCCGCCGATACCCATGAGGACGTCGATGCCCGTGTCGGCGATGGCGGTCATGAGGGCGCCGGCTATGTCGCCATCACTGATCAGGCGGATGCGCGCTCCCACCGAGCGCACCTCCTGGATGAGCTCGTGGTGGCGAGGGCGGTCCAGGATGATGACGGTCAGGTCGTCCACGTCGCGCCGCTTGGCCCGGGCCACGCTCCGCAGGTTCACGTCCACCGGGGCGTCGATGTCGATGGTGCCCGCCGCCTCCGGGCCGACGGCGATCTTGTTCATGTACATGATGCAGTGCGGGTCATACATGGTGCCCCGCTCCGAGAGCGACACGACGGCCAGCGCCCCCGAGCGCCCCAGCGACAGGACGGTCGTGCCGTCGATGGGATCGACGGCGATGTCGACCAGGGGCGGGTTGCCGGTCCCCAGGTGCTCTCCGTTGTAGAGCATGGGCGCCTCGTCCTTTTCTCCCTCGCCGATGACAATGATCCCGTCCATTTCGACCGTGTTCAGGACCAGGCGCATGGCATCCACGGCGGCCTGGTCCGAGGCCTCCTTGTTCCCCCTGCCCATCCAGCGACCGGCTGCCATCGCCGCCGCCTCGGTAACACGGGCCAGTTCCATTGCGAGGTTTCGATCAGGGCTTGCATTCATGGGCGCGCGTCTCCTGGGAATCCACGTGTGAACCTATCGGAAACTGCCTTCGGGGCCAACTTGCACTCAAGAAACTGCCCTTCTCCCGAATAGGACACCAGTATAACATACTTCTTGAAAATTGGAAAGTCTGGAAGGTCCTGGTGTGGGCAGGTGTGGCCTTTGCGCCGGAGAATCGTCAGGCACCCGTAGCGCAAAATGTGGTATGCTGGTGCCAACCAAAGTGGGAGAAAGCATGCACGACGTAACCTGGCGCACGGGACTGACCTTCACCATACTGGCTCTCCTGGTCTTGCTCGGGTCGGGGCGGCTCGTCCAGCCGGCCGACCCGGCGCCGACGGCCATGCCCACGGATGAAGGCACGAGGAGCGCCAGCTCCATGGCCGGCCTGCCGACGCCGGAAGCCGGAGCTGAGCAACCGGCGGAGTACGGCAGCGCCCCGCCTGCCGGGGCAATCCGCCCCGTGCGGGCGCTCCGGCAGCCAGGAGGGCCGGCCGAGATCTGGAGATAGCCGGGAATCGAACCCGGCCGGTGCGAATTCGTCTGCGAGGGAAAGGATGGAACCAACCGTGGCCGCCAGGCCCGAGCGCCTCGGCGGCGCCGCCGAGATGCGCGACTGCCCCGCAATCCGCTTTCCGCCCCCGGGGCAAAAGCGGCGCGCCTGGCCCGCGCTGCTCGGGCTGCTGCCCCGAGGCTGGCGGCGAACCGTGGTCATCCACGGCCGCCGCTACTGGCAGCCTGGCTGAGACGGCAGCTTCTTATTGGCTCTTGATGCGCATATAATACAGCGCCGAGTCCAGGTACTCCCGGGGCGACATGGCAAAGGGGAACATCCGCCGCTTGATGGCCCAGCCCTTCCACAGCTTGTAGACCAGCCAGTGCAGCCGGCTTGGCCGGCGGCGGATCAGCCGCCGGATGACCGGCAGGAGCCAGGGCAGCTCAACGCCCAGGGCAAAGAGCTTCTGTAAGTTTTCGATCTGGCGCTTTTCGTCGTCGCTGCCAAAGCGGATGACCGTGTCGTCGCTCACCGAGCCCGACAGGTCGTCAAAGGAGCCCATCATCCAGCCTTCGCGATAGGCCCACTCACCCAGGGCGGTCTTCGGGTAGGGCTGGAAGAGAAAGACGTTGGCATAGGCCGGCCGGCATTGGGCGTTCAGATCCAGCGTCTCAAAGTCGGTCTCCAGGCTGCCGGTGGGCAGGCCGAGCATGTTGTTGGTCATGAACGCCACGCCGTGGCGGCGCAGGATCTCGGCAGCGCCCAGGATCTCCTCGCGGCTCATGTTGCGGTTGAGCACGACGTTGCGCAGGTGGTCGTTGCCCGCCTCCAGGCCAAAGCTGACGGACACGCAGCCCGCATCCTTGAAGAGGGCGATCTTTTCGTCGGTGACCAGGTTGGCCCGCACCTGGCACCAGAAGGGCAGGCCCACCTCGTCCTTGTAGCGGCCCATGAACTCCTGGAGCCAGCGGTCCTGCAGGATGAAGGTGTCGTCCATGAAGAGCACGAAACGCACGTCGTGGTGGGCAACGACCTCTTGCAGCTCCCGCAGGACATTGTCCACGCTGCGCCGGCGAAAGCGGCGGCCCTGGCCCCCATACAGGTCCGAATAGGCCTTGTTGAAGCAAAAGGCACAATCGTAGGGGCAGCCCCGGCCGGTGATAAAGGGCTTGATCTTGGTCCGGCGGCTCTGGGCGTGGGCGGCGTAGAGCAGCTCCCTGTCGGCAAAGGGCAGGTCGTCCAGCTCCTCGCCCGTCAGCAGGGGGCGCAGCGGGTTGCGGACCACCTCGCCGTTCAGCTTGAACCACCAGTTGGCGATGGCCGGGTCGGCCAGGCGCACGGCGCCGTCACCGTCCCGCTCCAGGGCGTTCATCAAATCCAGGGTGGCATACTCGCCCTCGCCAATGCACAGCCCGTCCACGCCCTCCCGGTCGATCATCTCCGGGAAAAAGGTGGGGTGCGGCCCGCCAAAGACGGAAAACAGCCCGGGCAGTTGGGCACGAATGCGGCGGTTCAGCTCCAGGTACCAGGTGTGGGGCCCGGTGTAGACGGTATAGCCCACGACGTCGGGCCGCAGCCGCAGGGCGGCCTGCACCGGGTCCTCCTCGGTGGCCACCACCAGGCTGACCTGGTGGCCCGCCCGCTTCAGCAGGCTGCTGATGAGCAGGATGCCCTGGGGCTCGTTGTCGATCTCTTTGACGATGAATAGCAGGTGCAATGCCAGCTCCCCTCCGTGGACGGACCGGCGGCGGCCCGCCCCACACGGTTACGATTTGATGCGCATGAAATGCCAGGCGGCCTGCACCACCTCGCCCAGCGAGAGCTTGACGGGGTGGACCCGGTTCTTGATGGCCCATCCCTTCCACGCCTTGTTCAACAGCCAGAAAAGCCGGTTGTCGCGCGCGCGCGTCAGGCGCCGGATGAGGGGCACCAGGCGCGGCCACTCGACGCCGAGGGCGAAAAAGCGCTGCAGGATCGACAGCCCTCGCTTGTGATCGTCGTCAAAGTTCAGCACCGAGTGGTCCCAGGCCACCTCGCCGATGTCGTCAAACGTACCCACCATCCAGCCCTGCTCCCGGGTGAACTCGCCCAGCTCGGTGCGGGGATAGGGCTGGAAGATAAAGGCGTGGGCGTAGGCCGGCCGCAGCCGGGCGTTGAGGTCCAGCGTCTCAAAGTCGTCCTCGAGGGTGCTGCTCGGCAGGCCGATCATGTTGGTCGTCGTCAGCCGCAGGCCGCCCTCGTGGATGAGGCGGGCGGCCTCCAGGATCTGCTCCTTGCTCATGTGCCGCTTCAGCAGCTCGTTGCGGATGCGGTCGCTGCCCGCCTCCACGCCCATGCTCACCGAGTGGCAGCCGGCCTCCTTGAGGAGGCGCACCTGCTCGGCGGTCACCAGGTTGGCGCGGGTGTTGCAGAAAAAGGGCAGGCCCACCTGCCGCGGATACTCGGCGGCGAACTCGGCCAGCCAATCGGGCGACAGGACAAAGGTGTCGTCCACAAAGACGACAAACTCCAGCGGATAGTGATCCCGCACCCAGCGCACCTCGTCGATGACGTTCTGCACGCTGCGCAGGCGAAAGCGCCGGCCCTTGCCGCGATACAGCTCCGACAGGGCGTGGTTGAAGCAATAGGTGCAGTTGTAGGGGCAGCCCCGCCCGGCAAGGAAGTGCTTGATCTTGCTGCGCGCCGTGACGGGGTCCCGCTCGTAGACCAGTGCCCGGTCGGGAAAGGGCAGCGCGTCCAGGTCTTTGAGATAGGGCCGCACCGGGTTGCCGATCACCTGGCCGTCCTGGCGAAAGGACCAGTTGGCCAGGTCCAGCACCGCCTCGCGGCCGCCCTCCGCCAGCCCGTCCAGGAGGGCGACGAATGCCTCCTCGCCTTCCCCCCGGCACAGGCCATCGACGCCTTCCTCCCGGGCCATCTCCGGGAAAAAGGTGGGGTGCGGCCCGCCAAAGACGGAGAACAGCCCGGGCAGCTCGGCCTTGAGGCGGCGGTTGAGGCCCAGGTAATAGCGCTGCGAGCCGGTGATGACCGAAAAGGCGGCCACGTCGGGGCGAAAGCCACGGGCCACCGCCAGGGGGTCGCCGTGGGCGGCCACGGCCAGCTCCACTTCGTGGCCGGCGGCCTTCAGGACGCTGGACAGGACCATGATCCCCTGGGGCTCGTAGTCGATCTGTTGCTCGACGAACAGGACGCGCAAGGCGAACTCCCCCTGAACTAGGCTGACCCCTGGAACGGCTAGCCGGGCACACGCGCCCGGCTTGTGCGACAAGCGCGCCCCAGTCTACCATAGGACGGTTCCCTTGACAAATCGGACCAAGGTAGTCAGCGAAGGTAGCCGAAGATGGGAAGCGGTGGGCGGCGCTGTGGGCAGCCGGCTCGCGGCTTCAGTCGACGACGCTCACCCGACCGAGCTGCAGGTCGCTGCCCCCCGGCAGCGGGCCCCGCCCCCATGGCACGGGCCGGCCGTCGCGCTCGACGCGCATCAGCAGGCGGTAGTCGCCGGGGGGCGCCTCGGCGGGCAGGCGCAGGGCCGGCCACTGGGCCACGGCCTGGTCCCCTTGCCAGCGGGCGGTGGGGTAAGGCCCGCCCACCGGCTCCCGGCCGAGGAGGATCTGCCGGCCGGCGCCCTCCAGGAAGAAGGAGGTCTGCCAGTCGCCGCCGGCCGGTTCCCTTGCCTGCCACAGCAGGGAGAGGGGCAGCGCCTCGCCGGCGGCATAGGTCGCCCCTTCGCCGGGCGGCGTCCAGCCCACCAGGGTCAGCTCGCGAAAGCGGGCGCGGGCCACGCGGGCCAGGCCGGCATCCAGGGCGCGGCGGGGCGGCAGGACCGGGTGGGCGGCCAGCGACACCGGCGCCAGCTCGACCCTGCCCCGCTCGGCCCCCGTCTCCGGGTCGTAGACGATCACCAGCGGCGTATACTCCCCCGGCGGCAGGCCGGCGGGCAGCGCCAGTTCGTAGGCGTCGACCACCACCTCGCCCGGCCGCCAGGCCGTGGTGGGATAGGCGCCCGCGACCGGCTCGGCGTCGGCGGCGGCCACCACCTGGCCGCCGGCGGCCAGCAGCCGGGCCGAGACCTTGAGGGGTGCGTCGAGCCCGCCGGGCGCCCGCCACCACAGGCGCAGGCGCGCCCAGGCCTGCCAGTGGCCCGCGTGTTGGTGCACGCCATAGCCCAGCAGCTCCAGCCCCGGCACCGGCTGAGCGTCCAGCGGGCGGGGGATAGGCGGCGCCTCGTCGTCGGGCGCACCGACCCGGATGATCGTCTCCAGTTCTCCCAGGACCTCGATCATGCCCGTCACGGCGTCCAGGGCGTGGTCGCCGGCCAGGCCGGGCAGCGGCCGCGTGATATAGACGGCGGAACCCTCTTCCAGGGCGGCCTCCACCGCCGCCCGCCGGTCCCCCTCGTCGTCAGCGGCCACGGTCTCCAGCCAGGGGGCGGCGCCGGCCGTCTCCTGGAAATAGCGCAGCAGGGTCATCTCGCCCAGGAGGCCGACGACGGTCACCCCCGCCTCGGGCGGGGGCTCGTCGAGGACGTAAAGCCCCCAGTCGTGCACGATCCAGCGCCGGCTGAGGTCCACGTCGGGATAGGCGCGGGCGGCGATCCACAGCGGCTGGGCCACGGCGGCCACGACGAGGAGCACGCCGGCGGCGGCCTGCAGGCGGCGCAGGGCGGGGGCCGAGTCCCGGACGCGCAGCAGCCGCGTGGCATAGTCCAGGCCGGCGGCCAGCCACAGGGCCACCAGCAGAAAGGCCGGGATGAAAAACACCTCCACGTCGGGGACGCGGTAGATCAGGGCAAAGACCACGAAGGCGACGAAGGCCAGGCCGGTGAGGGCCAGGTGGGCCACGGAACGGGCCCGGCCGGCAAGGGCGACCAGGCCAAGGATGGCCAGTGCCAGGCCCACGGGGCCGAACTGCTGCCAGAAGAGCTGCCCGTAAAAGGCGGCGTCCAGGTCGCGGGCCAGGGGATTGTCGGCCAGGAACGCGCCGTAGCTGCCGGCCGTCACCCACTGCCAGAAGCCGGCCCAGGTATTCTCGTACGTCCCGTCGAGGGAGCCCACGCTGCCGCGCAGGGGCAGGTAGAGGTAGAGCAGGAGGGGGACGGCCAGGGCCACGACGAGGAGCACGATGGGCCGGCCGGCGAGCTGCCGCCAGCGGGGCCACCCGGGGCGCTCGGGGCCCAGGAGGGCCGCGCGCCGCAGGACGCGGGGCTCGACCAGCAGGACAAAGGCCAGGAGGGCAGGCGCCAGCAGCAGGACGGTGCGGTGGTGCGCCAGGGCGAGGCCAAAGGCACCGGCCAGGGCATAGATGAGCGGGTGGGGCTGCAGGCGTCGCGCGAGCGGCACCGCGGGCAGGGCCCGCCGGTAGGCCGCGCCCGCCCGCCGGCCGAACCTGCGCACGCCCACGGGCAGGCGCGTCCACAGCCCCGGCCGCGGCAAGAAGAGCGGCCCCCTCCTCGCCGGGGGCGCCAGGAGGAGGGAAAAGGGCCGGACGGCCACCAGGGGCCGGCGCGCCCAGTGCAGCGCCAGCCAGAGCAGCCCGGCGACAAAGGCGGCGTGCAGGGCATAGACTTCGGCCACCACCGCCTGCGACCAGAACACGGGCGAGACGGCCAGGGCCAGGGCCCCGACCAGCGCCGGCAGGCGCCGGACCTTGGCCGGTCGGACCAGGCGGCGGGCCACCAGGTAGACCAGGGCCACGGTCAGCGCCGCCGCCAGCGCCGACAGCAGGTTAACGCCCCGGGCCACGTTGGTCCACGGCCCCCGGCTGACAAGCCGGGCCAGAAGCGTGTAGAGGGGATAGCCCGTGGGATGGGCGATGGCCAGGCGGTGGACCACCAGGGGAAATTCCAGGCTGTCGTCATACAGCGCCGCCACCGAAGGGGCCATGGTCTGGAGGTAGAGGATCAGGGAGAATAAGAAGCAGCCGGCGGCAAGCAGCCAGTCCGCAGCCAGCTCCCACACGGCCTTTGCGCGCGCTCTCAGCGCTGTCATCCGGGCGTCCATCGCCGGGGTATGATACCACAGTTGAGGGGAAAGAGAAAACGGCGCGCACCCCGCCGCCGTCAGGCTCGGGTCAGCCAGCAGTCAAACGATCCGGCCCGGAATCCCCTATACTTTGAACAAGGTTTGGTCTTGCACCAGGTTTGGTGGTATAATGATATGGAAAGCTGCTTTGGGGAACGATGTGGGATTGCCGGGAGGGCAACATGCCTGAGCTGAATCTCGATACGCTGAACTGTGTCTATTTCGCGCTGTTTTTCGTGGGCCTGGGCTATGCCATCTTTATCGTCGTCACCGGCGGCCTGGCGGAAATCGACATGCCCGACGTAAACATCGACATCCCCCACATAGACCTGCCCGGCGGCGTGGAGGTGCCCGGGGCCGATGTGCAGATAGGAGGGCCCGATCTGCCCTCCGGTGGCCTGGACGCGCCGGACGTGTCGGTGTCGCCCCTGAGCCCCATCACCATCGCCAGCTTTGTGACGTCTTTCGGCGGCATCGGCGTGCTGGCCACCCAGTTCTTCGGGGTAGACGCCAGGATCAGCCTGCTGTGGGCCACGGGCGGCGCGCTTCTCATCTCGGCCCTCATGTTCCTCTTTTACAGTCAGGTCCTCATCCGTAGCCAGGGCTCCAGCGAGATCCGCCGCTCCGACATCGTCGGGCTGGAGGCCGAGGTGACGGTGCCCATCGGGGCCGAGACGCCGGGCCAGGTGACCTATATCACCAAGTCGGGCCGCATGAGCTCCACGGCGCGCTCGGCCACGGGCAAGCCCATCCCGAGGGGCCAGTTGGTCGAGATCGTGCGGGTTGCCGGGCCCCAGGCGCTGGTCCGGCCCCTCCGCACCGAAGACAGTGAGTAAAGCTTTGCCCGGCCGGAGGGCTGCGGCCGGGCTGGAATTCAATGCTGAAAGGAGTGTAAGAAATGCTTGAAGCGATTCTTGTCGCCGTCGGCATGTTGTTCGTCTTGATCGTGCTGGCGGGGTTCTATGCCAGCCGGTACAAGAAGGTTGGCCCGAACCAGGTGCTCGTCGTTTCGGGCCGCAGGCGATCCATCGTCAACCCGGTCAGCGGCCAGAGAGAGGTCGTCGGCTTCCGGGTGGTCAAGGGCGGTGGAACGTTCATCCTCCCGGTGTTGGAGCGGGTCGATATCCTCTCCATGGAGATCCTGACCATCGAGGTGGAGGTCAGGAGCGTCTACACCGTCCAGGGCGTGCCGGTGCACGTCGACGGTGTGGCCCAGATCAAGATCAGGGGCGACGACGCGTCCATCTATACCGCCGCCGAGCAGTTCCTGTCCAAGGGGCCGGAGGGCATCGTCTACGTCGCCCACGAGACCCTGGCCGGCCACCTGCGCGCCATCCTGGGCATGCTCACCGTGGAAGAGATCTACAAGGACCGCGACGCCTTTGCCCAGAAGGTCCTGGAGGTCTCGGGCGGCGACCTGGCCAACATGGGCCTGGAGATCGTCTCCTTTGTCATCAAGGATATCCGCGACGACAAGGAGTACCTGGAGTCGCTGGGGCGCACCCGCACGGCCGAGGTCAAGCGCGACGCCGTCAAGGGTGAGGCCGAGGCGCAGCGCGACGCGACCATCGCCCAGGCGAACGCCGCCCGCGACGCCACCATCCAGTCGGCCCTGGCGCGCCAGGAGGGCGAGACGGCCAAGTACCAGGCCGAGACCAAGATCGCGTCGGCACAGAAGGACTATCGCGTCCAGAAGGCCCACTACGACGAGTCGGCCAACCGGAGCGAGGTCCAGGCCGAGCTGGCCCGCACCCTCCAGGAAAAGATCACCAACCAGGAGATCAAGGGCCAGGAGATCCAGATCGAGGTCGTCTCCAAGCAGAAGCAGATCGAGGTCCAGGAGCAAGAGGTTCAGCGCCGGACCCGGGAGCTGGAGGCGACGGTGGAAAAGCCCGCCGAGGCGGAACGCTTCCGCATCGAAACGCTGGCCAACGCGAAAAAGTTCCAGACCGAGACCGAGGCCATAGGCGAGGCGGCGGCCACCCGCGCCCGCGGCGAGGGCGAGGCCGAGGCGACCCGGGCGAGGGGCCTGGCCCAGGCCGAGGTCATCCGCGCCCAGGGCTTTGCCGAGGCCGAGGCCATGGAGAAAAAGGCGGCGGCCTGGCAGCAGTACAACCAGGCGGCCATCATCCAGCAGCTCATCGAGGCCCTGCCCGAGGTGGCGGCGGCCATCGCCCAGCCTCTGGCGCAGACCGACCGCATGGTCATCATCAACAGCGGGGACGGAGCCGGGGGCGCATCCAAGCTCACGGCCGACGTAACCAACATCATCGCCCAGGTGCCCGCCACCATCGAGGCCCTGACGGGCATCGACCTGGAGCAGGCGCTCAAGTCACTGCCGGGCATCGGCCAGAAGCCGGGGGACGGCGCGGACGAGGCCTAGTGCGTTTTCGGCATAGAGAGTTGGCGTGAGGCCGGCACCGGCAGGCCATCGTCCGGCAGCCGGCCCCACGACAACGATTCGCACCGCCCATGCGCCAGGCTCCCCGAACCCGGGGAGCCTGGCCT
>JAAYZQ010000384.1 GCA_012514775.1 Anaerolineaceae bacterium | reverse complement strand
CAGGTACATCAAGGGGTCGTGGGCGCAGGTCTGGTCGGTGACGATGTCGGGCGTCACGCCGCGGACCACCAGCTCGGGCAGGACGTCGGCCGCGTTGCCGATGAGGCCGATGCTCCGCGGCTCCTGCTTGCGGACCGACTCGTCCACGAGGCTCATGGCCTCTTCCAGGTCCTGCACCACCGTGTCCAGGTAGCGGTGGTCCAGGCGCCTCTGGGCGCGCCAGGGGTCGACCTCGACCACGAGGGCGACGCCCTCGTTCATGGTCACCGCCAGGGGCTGAGCACCGCCCATCTCGCCCAGGCCGGCGGTGAGGACAAACTTGCCCTTCAGGCTGGCGTCGGGGCCATAGTGCTTGCGGGCCGCAGCCGCCAGGGTCTCGTAGGTGCCCTGCAGGATGCCCTGGGTCCCGATATAGATCCAGCTTCCGGCCGTCATCTGGCCGTACATGATCAGTCCTTCGGCCTCCCAGCGGTCGAAATTCTCCTGCGTGGCCCAGGCAGGCACGATGTTGGTGTTGGCGATGATCACCCGCGGTGCGTCCTCGTGGGTCCGGAAGACCGCCACCGGCTTGCCGCTTTGCACCAGCAGGGTCTCCTCTGGCTCCAGGTTGCGCAGGCTCTCGAGGATGGCGTCAAAGGAGGCCCAGTTGCGGGCGGCGCGGCCCCGCCCGCCATAGACGATGAGGTTGTCGGGGTCGCCGGCCACCTCGGGGTCCAGGTTGTGCTGGATCATGCGATATGGCGCCTCGATGAGCCAGTTCTTGCAGGTCAGTTTGGTGCCCCGCGGGGGATGGATCTCGCGCTTGCTCATTGCCTCTCTCTCCATTCTCCTATACGTCGAAATAAAGGGCCATCTCGTACGGATGCGGCCGGTCTCGCACTTCCAGGTACTCGCGGTCCATCTTGTAGCGGATCCAGTCCCGGATGAACTCGGCATCCATGACGTCGCCGGCCAGGAGAAATTCGTGGTCGTCGGCCAGCGCCTCCAGCGCCTGCCCCAGCGTGGAGGGCACGGCTTTGATCTTCTTGCGCTCCTCCTCGCTCCAGCCAAAGACGTTGGAGTCAAAGGGGCCAAAGCCGGCGGCGGTGGGATCGATCTTTTTGCGGATGCCATCCAGGCCGGCCATCAACTGCGCTGCCAGGGCCAGGTAGACGTTGCACGTCGCGTCGGGCGGGCGAAACTCCATGCGCTTCTCGTAGGGGTTGTTGGCATACTTCGGGATGCGCACCGCGGCGCTGCGATTGCCCAGCGAGAAGAACAGGTTGACGGGCGCTTCGTAGCCGGGCACCAGGCGCCGGAAGGAGTTGGTGCTGGGATTGGTCAGGGCCAGGAGCGCCGGGCCGTGGGTCAGCAGCCCGCCGATGTAATGCAGCGCCAGCTCGCTCAGGCAGGCATAGCCCTCCGGGTCGTAGAACAGCGACAGCTCGCCCCGGGTGAGCAACTGGTGAAAGTGCATGCCGTTGCCCGCTTCGCCAAAGAGGGGCTTGGGCATGAACGTCGCCGTCTGGTTGCGGGCCGCGGCGGCCATCTTGGCCACGTACTTGACCTTCATCGTGGCGTCGCCGCTTTCCAGCAGGCCCATGAGCGCGGTCTCGATTTCGACCTGGCCGGGCCCGCCCACCTCGTGATGGTGGTAGCGGATGGGCACGCCCATGGCCTCCAGTTGGAGGCACATCTCGCTCCGCAGATTGTAGAGCACGTCGCGCGGGGGGTGGGCGTGGTAGCCGCCGTGCATGGGGATGTAGGTTCCCTTGCCCGCTGCGGGGCTGTTCCACATCCCTTCGCTGGACTCGAGCTGGTAGCCGACGCGGTGGATCTCGTTCTCGAAGGCTACAGAGTCAAAGACATAGAACTCGAACTCGGGCCCCCACAGGCTCGCGCCGGCGATGCCCGTCTCGCGCAGGTACTCCTCGGCGCGCCGGGCGATGTTGCGCGGGTCGCGGGCAAATTCCTTGCGACTGTCGGCCTCCCTGGCCGAGCATAAAAAGCTGAGGGTGGGTGCCTCCCAGTAGGGATCCATGAACCCGGTGGACAGGTCGGGCACGGTGACCATGTCGCCCGACTTGAGGGGTTTGAGCCCCACGCTGGAGGCGTCAAAGCCGACCCCCTCTTCGACCAACTCCTGGGTGAACTGGCTGACCGGAACCGTCACGTGGTGCCAGCGCCCCCAGAGGTCGGTGTACTTGAGGTCTACCATGCGCACACCCTGTTCCTGGATGAACGCTTTCGCCTCGTCAAAATCTTGAAACATGACTGACCTTTCTCTCCGGTGAGTTGTGCCTGTGAGCCGACGCCAGGGGTATTATACCGGAAGCAGCCGGAAAGGCAAAACCAGGCGCGAAGGAGAGCCCCACGCGTCCGGCCGCCAGGCGCTCCGCTCCTGGCCCGCCGTTTGCCACTTTGGCCCGGCTTTAGTATAATACGCTGTGGCGCGGGTTACTGCACGCGAACAACCAGCCGCGCCTGGCTCCACAGACCTTCGAGATCGTAGTACAGCCGTAGCCGCGGGTCAAAGATGTGGACGACGACGGATCCGTAATCGGCCAGGATCCATCCCGATTCGGCTTCACCTTCCAGGTGCAAGCGGCGGGTGCCGGCGGCCTTGGCTTGTTTGTCAATCTCGTCGAGGATGGCTCGGAACTGGGGCGTGCTCTCGGCGTTACACAGGACGAAATAATCTGCCAGCAAAGAGACGCCTTCCATGTCCAACATGACGATGTCACTTCCAAGCCGTTCGGCAATAGCGTCGACGATTACGTGAGCGAGCTCGATTGGTTCCAGGATTCAACCTCCAAATGCTTACAAATCTTCGGGCGTTCCGGCCGCGCGGAGGCGCGACAGATGCTCCTCCATCTGCTGCCAATGGCTGCCCTGCCAGTAGATACGGCCACAGGAGGAGCAATGTTTGAAAGACGTGTGGGTGCGCGCGACGTAGGCCGGCACCCTGGCCTTCGCCTCGTCGTGGCTGATGGCTTCCAACAGCCCGTTGCACACCGGGCAGCGGGAAAAGGCCCGGTCGGGCTCCAACTGCAGCTCGACCAGGACCTGGCGGAGCTGCTCGTCGAGCCCCTCACCGGCGATGAGCAGCGTGCGCAGCCCGCGGCGGCTGGCCAGGGGCCGGTCGCGGGTGAGCAGAATCCGATCCTCGGCACGGGCGAGCCGGACCAGTTGGTGGTCGTCCAGCCTCGGATCATAGAGCGTATCGTAACCCAGGATGCGCAGCCACTTGGCCAGGGTGCCAAGCATGGCGTCTACGACAAATGAACAACTCACAATTCTTGATTTTCAGCTCTCAGCTCGCAATTCTTGCCCTGCTCCTGCCCGCCGGCCTGATCTTGCTGGCCGGTGGCAGCCTTGCCGGCCGCCGGCCGGCCCGGTCTGCCGTGGCGGGCCTTGGTGGCCTGGCGCTGGCGGCCATCAGCTACTGGGCCTGCGGATTCGCCTTCCAACTGGGCGGCGTCGGCCTCGTGTGGGACCTGCCCGGCCTGGAAGGGCTCGTCTGGGAATGGGCCTCGCCCTTCAACCTCGAGTGGGGCGTCCTCGGCCTGCGCGGCTTCTTTCTCCTCGACGAGGCCGCCACCCCGGCCGCCCTGGCCCTCTTCCTGGCCCACCTGCCGTCCCTGGCCGTGGGCGTCCTCTTGCCCTTCCTTGCGCTTCGCGAGCGCCTGCCGGGCTGGATGTCGATGCTCGGCGCCGTGCTGCTGGCGGCCATTGTCTATCCCGTGGCCGGCAACTGGTTCTCGGGCGGCGGCTGGCTGATGCACGTCGGCCAGACGCTGGGCCTGGGCCACGGCTACGTCGACCTGACGGGCACCAGCACCGCGGCCCTCGTGGGCTCGCTGGCGGCGCTGCTGGGCATCGTCATCTTTCGCCGGCGCCTGCCTCCCCTGCCCGAGGGCGAGGTCGCCATGCTGCCGGTGGTCCACCTGCCCGTCCTCGCCATCCTGGGCGCCTTCCTGGCTGCCGTGGGCAGCGTGAGCCTCTTTGCCGCCAATCCCATCCTGGCCGGCGCCGGCCTGGCCCATCCCCGGGTGGGCGTGAACCTGCTCCTGGCGGCGGCGGGAGGCGCCATCCTCCCCGGCCTGTACACCTGGTTCACCACCGGCGCCGCCGATTCCCTGGTGGCCGCCCGCGGCTGCGTGGCCGGGGTGATCGCGGCCACCGCGGCAGCCAGCCTGATCCCGCCCTGGGCGGCCCTGGCCCTCGGCGGCGCGGCCGGCCTCCTGGTGCCCCTCGTCACCTTTGTCGTGCGCTACGTCCTGCGCATCGACGATCCCACCGGCGCCCTGCCCATCGGCTTGCCTGCCGGCGTCCTGGGCATCCTGGCGCCGGGCCTCGTGGCCGACGGCCAGGCGGGCCAGGGCTGGAACGGCATCGGCGTCGAGAGCTACCTGGGCGTCGCCGGCCAGGGGATCACAGGCTTTGTCCCTGCCCCCGGCCTGGCCTCCGACTGGCCGGGCCAGATCAACGCCCAGCTCGTGGGCATGGCGGCCATCGCTGCCTGGACCGCCGCCGCGGTGGCGATCCTATTCCTGATTCTAAAGGTGCTCCTCGTCCTCTGGCGGTTCGTTCCTGTGCCGGAGGAGGAGGACGATCTCGAGCCCTGACCGGGGACGCGACGTCCCCGGCCCGGGCGCCTAGCCCAGCGATTCCAGCTCGTCGATCATCTCGGCGATGATGTCGAATCCGCCGTTCCAGAACTCCAGGGAAGTCATGTCGATGCCCGCTTCCGTCAGGATCTCGGCCGGGCTCCGGGAGCCGCCGTAGGCCAGGATCTTTTCGTAGCGGGCGACAAAGGGTTTGCCCTCTTTGCGATAGCGGCCGTACAGCGCCAGGACGAGCAACTGGCCAAAGCTGTAGGCGTAGCAGTAGAACGGCGTGCGAAAGATGTGGGGAATGGACGTCCATTCCCAGCGAAACTCGTCGCTCAGCTCCACGGAGTCGCCGAACTGCTCCCGCAGGTTGTCCAGGTAGTGGGCCGATAGCTGCTCCGTGGTCCGCCCCTCGGCGATGAGCCGGTGGGCGTCGCGCTCAAAGAGCACAAAGTAGGCCTGGCGCGTGACCGTGGCATAAGTATCGTCCACAAAGCGGGCCAGCACGTCGCGCCGCAGGGCCGGGTCCTTTTCCTGCGCCAGCAGCCGCTCCAGGAGCAGCATCTCGGAAAAGACCGACGCCGTCTCGGCCAGGGGCAGCGAGGAGTGAAAGGTCAGCGGCGTGTGCTCGGCGGCCATGAGGCCGTGGATGGCGTGGCCCAGCTCGTGGGCCAGGGCCGCCACGTCGCTCACCTGCCCGGTATAGTTGATGAGCACCCAGGGCGTCAGCCCCGGCAGAACGCTGTAGCAAAAGGCCCCCGTGTCCTTGCGCGGCCGCAGCTCCGAGTCCAGGTGCCCGTCGGCAAAGACGCGGCGTGCGTGGCCGGCCAGGACGGGCGAAAAGTCCTCCAGGCTGGCCAGCACCATCTTGGCCGCCTCGTCAAAGTCGAAAGTCTTTTCCGAGGCGGTGAGGGGGGCATAGATGTCGTAGCGGCGCAGCTTGTCCATGCCCAGCCAGCCGGCCTTCAGGCGAAAGTAGCGCTGGAACAAGGAGGCGTTCGCCCGGCAGGCCTCCAGCAGCGTGTCGACCACCGTGTCGGGAATGTCGTTGGCCAGGTTCCGGACGGCGATGGGCGACGAGAAGTGGCGGAGATCGAGGTTCTCGCTGGACCAGTCGCGCACCAGGTACTGGTAGATCTGGCCGAGTACCGTGCCGTCCTGGGCATAAACCCGGTACAGCTCCCGGTAGATGGCCTCGCGCACCTCCGGCCGGGGGTCGCGGGCATAGACCGACAGCTCGGCGCGGTTGAGCTTTTTCAGCTCGCCATCGATCTCGACCTCGAAGGTAAAGGCGTTGGTGACCATTTCGTAGATGGTCACCAGCCCGTGGGTGCCGTTGACGTCCTTGACGTTGATGATCCTTTCTTCCGGCTCCGACAGGGTGTGGGGCTTGAACCGCCGCAGCGATTCCAGGTAGTAGGCATTGTCGCCGCTGGCCGCAAGCAGCCGCGCCGCCGGCTCGTCGTCCAGCTCCTTCCACCACAGGCTGAAAAAGAGGGTGCGGTTTTCCACGTCGGTGAGGAGCTTTTCCACGCGGCCGCGAAAGGCCAGGGCCTCCTGCTCCTGGGTGTCTTCCGTGAACCAGAGGTAGCTGTAGGCCCGCAGCCGGCCGCCAATGACCGCGATCTTGACCACCAGGTCTATCATGGCCTGGAATTGGTCCGTGCTCATGTCGGGCGACAGCCGGTCACGCTGCGACTCCAGCTCGGCGACGGCGCCCTCCATCTCGCCGACCACGCTATCGAACTCGGGTCCGTGGGTCGCGGGCAGCAGGTCCGCCAGCGACCAGCGGGCCAGCTCGAACGTTTCAGCGCTCATGCTCTTCTCCTGTTTCCAGATGTGGCGTGTTTCCACGCATCAGGTCGTCGTGCGACGCCCAGATTATACCAGGCTCCGGGCCCCGGTGCAAGCCTGCCCGCGCCGTGCCCCACGGCCTCCTCCAACCTCTGCTCGGCGCGGATAACGATCCTCGCCCTCTCAAAACCAGCGATTTCTGCTCGGTTTGCGCCTGATCGCCCCCCGTCACGTCACCCCCCGGACGTCGGACGGCGCCTTTGGAAAGAGGGCGTCCAGGAGAACCCGCGCTTCGTCGCCCGTGGCGTAGCAATCGGCCATGGCCCCTTCCAGCTCTTCGAGGGAGCGGTAGCCAAAGACGAGCTGCAGAAAGGTGAGGCCGGGAAAGACGGCGTTGGCCCCCTTTTCGCCGATGGTCTTCCAGGGCTGGGCGCGGATGCGCCCGTCCTCAAAGATCAGCCGCATCCCGTCGCGATAGAAGCTGAGCTTGAGCTCGCCCGTGTGGCCGGGGGCCACGGAAGCGGCCAGCCGCTCTTCCAGGAACGGGGCAACGCGCCCTATGAAGTCGGGCAGGTCGGCCACCCGGATGTACCAGGCGTAGGGCTTGCGCACGTAGGGCAGCCGGTTGGGCAGGGCCTTGTAGGCCGGGTGCTCGCTGCCCAGCCAGAAGCCGAAGGAGGAGAGCCTCTCCTTGCCCTCCGCCCGGGCCATGTCCTGGCCCGTCTGCCACAGGTAGCGGATCACGGCCGGGCCGGCGGCCAGCCAGGAGATGCCCGGCCGGAGCTCGAAGGTTGTGGCGGGCAGCATGGTACCCCACAAGGAGGCGGGATGCATGATCATGCCCACGCGGTCGCCGTCCGTCTCGACGATCCGAACCAGGTCCCGGTTGACGTTCTTGTCGCTCTTGCCCGCCAACTCGTAGCGCCACAGGTCCTCGTCCCACACGCAGCCCACCAGGCTCCGCTGCCTCTGCCGTCGGTCCATCTCTACGAGGAAGGGTATGTCCCCCTCGCCGGCCGGGCGCAGGCGATAGGTCTCTTCCTCGCCTTCCTTCAGCCGGGGCACGTGGGACTCGTAGCCGGCGCGGCCACCGCCCAGGTTCAGCGCCATCTCGTAGCCAAACTGGCGATAGTACCAGGGGATGCCGGTGATGCACTGCATCTTGTCGCCGCGCTCAGCGCTCCACTCGTGGACGGCGTCGAACAGGGCGCGGATGAGGCCCCGCTGCCGGTAGTCCGGGTGGGTGGCGACCAGCTCGGGCCGACCGACGCCGAACTGGATCCCGCCGTAGCTCCAGGTCTGGGAGATCAGGCACAGGGACGAGACGATGCGGCCGTTCCTCGGCTCTTCTATGACGGCAAAGTCGCCGGGATCAAAGGTGGGATGGGGTCTCACCATCAGGTCGCGTACCCAGGCGCCGACGCGCTCGTCGGGTTCTTCCACGCCCTCGTCGCGGTGCAGGTTGGAATGGGCCTCGATCAGTTGCTCGGCGTCCGCCTCCGTCGCCCGCCGCAAGATCAGGCCGTCGTCCAGGACAAGAGGTAGCTGCTGTCTCAACGCGGTTTCCGCTCCTTCTGGTTCGATGAATGCATCATCTCAAACTGTAGGGGCGACCCCTCGCGGTCGCCCAACCGGCCCGCAGATGTATGGGCGACCCCTCGCGGTCGCCCAGCCCTCATCGGACAATGATCTGCGACCGCTCGGGCCCCACCGAGACGAAACGGATGGGCGCCGCGGCCAGCCCGGCGATGCGCTCCAGGTAGGCCCGAGCCTTGGCCGGCAGGTCATCCCAGCGCCGGCAGCCGCTGGTGTCCGTCCGCCAGCCGGGCCAGCTCTCGTACACCGGCTCCACCAGGCCCTGGGTGATCGTATCGGGCACATAGTCCAGCACCTGGTCGCCCAGGCGGTAGCCGGTGCAGATCTGCAGGTGGTCCAGGCTGTCAAGGACGTCCAGCTTGGTGACGGCGATGCCGGTGAAGCCATTGATCCAACTCGCGTAGGCCAGGGAAACGCCGTCCAGCCAGCCACAGCGCCGGGGCCGGCCGGTGGTCGCCCCGAACTCGCGGCCGATCTCTTGCAGCATGGTGCCGTACTCGTCGTGCAGCTCGGTGGGAAAGGGGCCGCCGCCCACGGAGGTCGAGTAGGCCTTGACCACGCCCAACACGTCGTCGATGGCCCGCGGCGGGATGCCCGAGCCGGTGGCGGCGCCGCCGGCCGTGGGCGACGAGGCCGTGCTAAAGGGATAGATGCCCCAGTTGATGTCGCGCCCCACGCCCAACTGGCCCTCCAGGAGCACCTCGCGGCCCTGGCGGACGGCGTCGCGCACCCAGGGCAGCGTGTCCACGATGCGCGGCCCGTGCTCGCGGCGCCAGGACTCGGCCAGGGAGGACATCTCGTCCACGGTGACCCGGGGCAGGCCGTAGTAGTCCAGCTCCCGGTTCTTGAGGGGCAGGATCAGCTCCAGCCGCTCGCGGAGCAGGTCGGGATGGTGCAGGTCGCCGGCGCGGATGCCGTTGTAGGCGTGCTTGTCGGCATAGGCCGGGCCGATGCCGCGCCTGGTGGTGCCCATCTCTTCGGCCCCCGTCGCGCCGCCGGCCGGGCGTTTGCGCCTCTCCTCCTCGGCGCCGTCCAGGAGGCGATGGTAGGGCCAGATGAGGTGGGCCCGGCGGTCGATCCAGAAGTCGGCCGTGTCCACGCCCGCCTCCTGGAGCATCCTCAGCTCTTCGGCAACCGTGTCCAGGTTCACGACGGTGCCCGCCCCCAGGAGGCAGCGCGCCCCGGCAAAGATCCCGCACGGGATCAGGTGCAGGGCAAACCGCCCGAAGTCGTTCACGACGGTATGCCCGGCGTTGTCGCCTCCTTGAAAGCGGATGACCATGTCGGCCCGCGAGGCGAGATAGTCGATCACGCGTCCTTTGCCCTCGTCGCCCCATTGGGCGCCGACGACGGCCGTGACAGTCATAGGACACCTCCTCGTGTCAAGTCGATGCACTCCCCGTTTCAGTCAAGTCAGACAAGGGGCCAGGGTACGACGCGCCCGGGGCCCGGCTCCGGAAAGCAGCCGGACTCCACCAGGTTGTGCACGCGCCGGCGCAGAGCCCGGATCTCGCCCCGGCTCAACATGTGCTCCAGGGCGCGGGTCAGGGCCGAGACCTCGGCCAGGGCCTCTCGCAGCCGGCTGACGTCGGTCACCACGTCGTAGGGCAGCGGTTCCCCGGCATAGTCCCAGATGACCGTGCGGAGTTTCGGTTCTTCGTGAAAGGTCAGGGCGTTGTCGATGGCCCACAGCCGGCCGTCCTCGCCCACCAGGCAGTGGCCCGCCTTGCGGTCGGCATTGTTGGCAATGACGTCAAAGGCCGCCACGCGCTTCAGATCCTGGACGTAGCGCTCGTCGTGCTGGATGGAAAAAAAGTGCGCCGACTCGTCGGAATGAACGTAGAACTGGAGCGACCCGAGGCCATGGGGCCCCTGGCGCAGCACCGTGGGCGGCACCAGGCCCCAGCCCAGTTCCTCGCTCAGGAGGTAGCTGGCCACCTCGCGCATGCCCAACGTCCCGTGGGCAAAGTCCCACAGGGGCCGCTCGCCCCGCTGTGGCTTGTAAACCGCCAGGGTCGAGTGCTCGGCGTCGCGCACCGTTACCAGCAGCGTGGCATTAGAGCTCCACGGAATCAAACCCTCGACCTCGATCTCGCCTTCCGCAAGGAGACGAAGGATGCGATCGGGGGGTAGGGCGATGGTTTGATCCTCTCGATCGGTCACGTTCGATGGCCGTTCCGGCGCGGGCAGAAGTGGCCCTCGGGGTCCATGGGCTGGCCACACATGGCGCACACCGGGCGGCCGGCCGAGACCACCTCTTGCCCGTGCATGCTAAAGGCGCGCATCTGGCCGGGCGTGGCCCAGAAGCGGGCGACGGAGGGCGTGGAATCGTCCTCTTCGTCCATGAGCTCGTAGGCGATGATGACCAGCCGCTGCGTCGCCTGGTCGTAGCCAAGGTTCACCTGCCCGGTGCGGAACACGGGCTCCAGCGGATATTCGAGATCCATGCCGTGGTGCAAGACCGGGTCGGGCTCGACGACGGCGTCGGCGTTGCCCTCGGCGATGGAGAGAAGTACCTGGTCGATGGCCAGCGCCAGGGCGGCGACGTGCTCCTTTTCGCAGATGACGGTCACCAGGCGCTGGCCTTTGCGGGCCTGGATATAGAACGTGCGGTTGCCAGGATCGCCAACGGCGTTGGTCGTGATGCGATCAACCGGGTTGAGGTCATACACCTGGTAAGGCATGTGGCTGCTCCTCGTTTTCTTGCTCCTTCTCCTGCTCCTTGTCCTCGAACTTGAAACTGGGCAAAGACTCGCTCCGATTCATGAACAGCAGGCGAGGACCAAAGGGCGTGAAGGCAAAGGCCGTCACGGAAGCGGGCCCGATGGCAAGGCGCTGGTATAGATCCAGGGGCAGTCCCAGGTAGTGGGCTACCACCAGCTTGATGGGATCGGAGTGGGAAAAGACCGCCACCGTCTCCTTGTCGTGGGCGTCGCGGATGGCGTCGATCTCGGACACCAGGCGCGCCTGGACCTCGCGGAGCGACTCGCCGCCGGGGAAACGGGCCCCGGAAGGATAGACCTGCACGACGGGCCACATCTCTTCCTTCTGGAGCTCTTCCAGGCTGCGGCCGGTCCACTCGCCAAAGCGGATCTCGCCCAATGCCTCGCGCACCTGGATGGTCAGGCCCTGGGACTCGGCCACGGGTTGGGCCGTCTCCATGGTCCGTTCCAGGGGGCTGCTGTAGATGGCGGCCAGCGGCACGTCGGCCAGCCGCTTGACCAGCGCTTCGACCTGGGCACACCCCTCGGCGTTGAGGCTTATTCCGGGTGTCCAGCCTGCGAGCTTCTTGTCGGCCCAATCGTTGAGGGCGTGGCGGATCAGAAGTAAATTCATCATTCTCATCGTCTTTTCTCCCTGGCATTATACCACAGATGGGCCAGGATTCAAGTTAGAGTTGGGTTTGTTTTTGGGGGGGGACCTATCCCCCCCGGCCCCCCTTCCCTGCGAGGGAAGGGGGGAGTTGCCTCCCCCGTCCGCGGGGTAAGGTGGAGTTGTCTCCCCCATCTGCGAGAGCAGGAAGTTCGCTCGCAGGGAAGGGGGAGGGGCGGTACGCCGGCGTACCCGTCCCTGAGCCTCTTGCCCGGCAGGAACCGACCGGCAACGTGCAACGACTGCACGCGGGAATTTGCTGCCCGCATGGCTGCCGGCTAGTCGGCCGTCACTTCCCTTCGACGCAGCTTGGGGCGCGCCCGCCGCCCGAAGCGAAGGTCGCCCAGGCCTGACAGGCCCAGGTAGCCATAGGCACACACGTACAACAGCAGAAACGGCACGGAGAACCAGTTGCCCTTGGAGAGGGCCACGGCGACGGTCCCCAGGGAATAGACGGCCAGCAAGAGCTCGCCGAGGGTCAGCCACTGGAAGGGAAGGGCGTAGCGCCTGCCGGCCCAGCGCTGTCCCCGGCGGTTCACCCTGAACTTGGGCGTGCGGTAAAAGGCGCGGTCCCCGCCGATGAGGCCCCGGGCGATGGCCACCGTGTTGGACAGGGCCAGGCCGGTGCCCAGCAAGGCCAGGACCGGCATGGCCAGAAAGCGCCGCCGCCAGTCGGGATAGAGGTGCCGCTGCGACAGGGCGTTGGCCAGGATGGGCCCCAGGGCCATGAGCCAGAAAATGGTCAGGTTCAGCGTCAGGGGGATCTCCCCCAGGAGCATGGGCAGCGTCAGGCACAGCAGCAGCAGCGACATGGGGTGGGCGATCCAGACGCTGAGGTGCAACAGCCCCTCCAGCCGGGCGGCCCAGGGCAGGCGCCCCGCCTTTCCGCCGCCCCCATCGCCGGCCCGGCCCGCATCCAGCGTTCCCCGCAGCAGGGGGCCCGCCAGCTTGACGAGACATTGGGCCGCGCCCGTGGCCCACCGCGCCTGCTGCCGCTTGAAGGCCGCCATCTGCGGCGGCAGTTCGGCCGGCGCTTCGATGTCGGGCAGGTAGAGGGCCTGCCAGCCGGCCAACTGCGCCCGGAAGCTCAGATCCACATCTTCCGTCAGCGTATCGCTCTGCCAGCCCCCGGCGTCCACGATGGCCTGGCGGCGCCAGATGCCCGCCGTGCCGTTAAAGTTCATCAGCAATCCGTTCCGGTTGCGGCCCAGGTGCTCGACCACAAAGTGCCCGTCCAGGGCGATGGCCTGCGCCCGGGTGAGTGCCGAGTAGTCATAGTTCAGGTAGCCCCAGCGTGCCTGGACAAAACCCAGGCGCGGCTCGGCCACCAGGTAGGGCACGCTCCGCTTTAAGAAGTCGGGCCCCGGCAAAAAGTCGGCGTCAAAGATGGCCACAAGGTCGGCCTGGGCCCTCTCCAGCCCCCGGGCCAGGGCGCCGGCCTTGTACCCCGTCCTGTCGGACCGATGGATGATCTCGATGTTCAGCCCCCGGGCGCGCAGGCGGTTGACGCAAGCGCTGGCCAGGCGCGTCGTTTCGTCCGTCGAGTCGTCCAGGACCTGGACCTGGAGGCGGTCCCGCGGATAGTCGAGCCGCGCCACGGCGTCGATGAGCCGCCTGGTCACGTACAACTCGTTGTAGATGGGCAGTTGTACGGTGACAGAGGGCCAAACGCCAGGCTCGGAAGGTTGTTTTGGGCACTGCCTGCGGCGACGCAGATACAGCGCTGACAGCAGCAGGGCGTTCCCTCCGTAGAGGGCCACCAACAACGCCGCTGCCAGGTAGGCAATCGTCAATAGTGACACAGGGCCTCCCCTTCGGCAAACGGCGGTAAGTATACCATTGCCCGGGCATCCTGGCAAAGGCGCTGCTGCGCGCGGCGTTTGACACCCTCCCCACCTTCGCGTACAATAGCGGGCACACATGATCAGCTTGCAGAAGGAGGAGGATTTCCTGTGAACGTTGGCTTTGGCGCAAGTCAAGCCGAGGCTATGGCCAGCTTTCTTCAGGACCTGGTACGCATTCCCAGCCTTTCCACGCACGAAGAAGCGCTTGCCGTTCGCCTGGCGGAAGAGATGCAGCATGTCGGCTTCCAGGACGTGCGACAGGATCGCATCGGCAACGTGGTCGGCCGCATCGGCAATGGGAACGGCCCGACGTTGCTCTTTGACGGCCACATGGACACCGTCGACGTCGGCCGGCTCGACCGTTGGTCCCACGGTCCCTACAACGGCGTCGTCGAGCAGGGGGTGCTACACGGGCGCGGCTCGTGCGACATGAAGGGCGGCCTGGCCGCCATGGTCTATGCCGCCAGGGCACTGATGGACGCCGGCGTGGAGCTCAATGGCAATCTGTACGTCGTGGGCGTCGTCCAGGAAGAGCCCTGCGAGGGCTTTGGCATGCGCGTCCTGGTGGAAGAAGAGGGCGTGCGGCCCGACTATGTCGTCCTCGGCGAGCCGAGCAACCTCCAGGTGCGGGTGGGCCACCGGGGCCGCATCGAGATGCAGGTCAAGGTGTGGGGCAAGGCGGCCCACGCCTCTTCGCCCTCCCTGGGCACCAACGCCATCCACAACGCCGCCAAGCTCATCTTTGGCATCGAGCTACTGGCGCCCCGCCTGGCGACGGACCCCTTCCTCGGGCAGGGAACCATCGCCGTGACCGAGATCGAGAGCCACGCCGCCAGCCGCAACGCCCTGCCCGACGTCTGCAGCTTTTACATCGACCGGCGGCTGACGCTGGGCGAGACCGAGCGCAAGGCGCTGGCCGAGATCCAGGGCATCATCAACACCGAAGAGATGGACGCCGAGGTGACGGTCAGCGAGTACGTGGCCGCCAGCTACACCGGCTACCAGTGCCGGGCGCGCAACGCCTTCCCGGCCTGGGTCATGAGCGAAGACCATCCCCTGGTCCAGGCCCTGTGCCGCAGCGTGCGCGAGACCCTGGGCTACCGGCCGCGCATCGGCCGCTGGAACTTTTCCACCGACGGCACCTACACCGCCGGCGTGGCCAACATCCCGACCGTGGGCTTTGGCCCTGGCGAGGAGCAGTATGCCCACACCCAGAACGAGCAGGTGCGCCTCAACGACGTCGTGGACGCCGCGCGCGTCTATGCCCGGCTGGCCATCGAGATTCTCGGCAAGCGCTGACCTGCGGAGGAACGAACAAGAAAAACGGCTTGGGTCCGCGGACCCAAGCCGTTTTAGATTTCGATCGGGGCAGCGTCAGTCGCTGCTGCTGCCCAGGTTGGAGGAGATGAGGCTGTTGTTCGTCGTCTTTCCCGTGTTCCCGTCGCGCCGGCGGCGATAGCCCGTGCCCGCCGGGATCAGCTTGCCGATGATGACGTTCTCCTTCAGGCCGTAGAGCCCGTCCACCTTGCCCTCGATGGCTGCTCCGGCCAGCACGTTGATGGTGTGCTGGAACGAAGCCCCCGACAAGAAGCTCTCGGTGTTGAGGGCCGCCTTGGTGATGCCCAGGAGCACCGGCCGTGCCGTCGCCTTCTGGCCCCCGGCGCGGGTGACCTCTTCGTTGATGTCCTGGAAGACCAGGCGGTTGACCATCTCGCCGGGCAGCAGGTCGGTGTCTCCCGACTGCACGATGCGTACCCGGTTGGTCATCTGGCGGATGATGGTCTCCAGGTGCTTATCGTTGATCACCACGCCCTGGCTGCGGTACACCTGCTGGATCTCGTTCAGCAGGTAGACCTGGGACGCCTCGCGGCCCAGGATGCGCAGCAGGCGGGTGGGGTTGATGGACCCCTCCGTCAACTGCTGTCCGGCCTTGACCATGGCCCCCTGCTCGACGCGCAGGCGCGCGGTCGTCGGGATCTCGTACTCCCGCTCGTCACGCCGCTCGCGCCGGATATAGACTGTCGTCTGCGGCCGCAGGGTTACCTTTCCGGCGACCTCGGTCGTCTGCTGCCGGGCGCCGTACTGGGCCACGGCATCGCCCGCCTTGACCTTCTGCCCATCCTCCACGATGGGCCGGTAGTTGGCCGGGATCGGGACCTCGACCGGGTACTTGGCCCGGTTCGCGGAGATCAGGATGGCCGGCTCCTCGACAAACACCCGGCCGGCGTTCTCGGTCTCGATGGTCCTCTCGCCGTACTGGGCGATGGTCTCTCCCTCGATGACCGACTGCTCATCCTGGACCAGGACCCGGTAGTTCCGGGGGATGGTGTACTCGTCGGTAAAGACCTCGTGGTGCACCACCTTGAGCACGCGGACCCCGTCCTGCTGATCCAGCTCGACGCGCCCGTCAATGTCCGAGATGACCGCCTCGCCCTTGGGGATGCGGGCCTCGAACAGCTCTTGCACGCGCGGCAAGCCGTGGGTGATGTCCGACGCGCCGGCCACACCACCGGTGTGGAAGGTCCGCAGCGTCAACTGCGTGCCAGGCTCGCCGATGGACTGGGCGGCGATGATGCCCACCGCTTCGCCGATGCGGATCGTACCGCCGCGGGCCAGGTCCTGGCCGTAGCAGGTGGCGCACATGCCGTGGCGCAGGGCGCAGGTCAGGGGCGAGCGCACGTACACCTCTTTCACGTTCGCCTGCTCGATCCGGTCCACGTGGTCCTGCTCGATGGTCTCGCCCATCGAGACAATGATCTCGCCGCTCTCGGGATCGACCACCGAGCCGGCGGCCACGCGGCCCGCGATGCGCTCCGCCAGGGTTTGCCCCAGGCGGCGGGTCTCTTCCAGGCTCACCCAGATGCCCGACCGGGTGCCGCAGTCGTCGGCGTCGATGATGACATTGTGCGCCACGTCCACCAGGCGCCGGGTCAGGTACCCGGCGTCGGCCGTGCGCAGGGCGGTATCGGCCAGACCCTTGCGCGCGCCGTGGGTCGAGATAAAGTATTCCAGGGCCGTCAGCCCCTCGCGAAAGTTGGACCGGATGGGCAGGGCGATGATGCGCCCCGCCGGGTCGGCCATCAGGCCGCGCATGCCGGCCAACTGGCGGATGGGCGTGAAGCCGCCCTTGGTCGCGCCCGACACTGCCATGACGCGGATCGGACCCTCCGGGTCCATGTTCTGCGCCACGGCCGTGGTGATGTCGTCCGTCGCCTTGGTCCACAGCTCCACGGTACGCATGTACTGCTCGTCCTCGGTGATGAGGCCGCGCCGGTACTGGTGCTCGACACGGGTGACCTCTTCGCCGACGAGCTTCAGGATGATCTCTTTCTCCGGCGGCACCGTGATGTCGCTCACGGCGATGCTCGTGCCCGACTTGGTCGCGTAGCGGAAGCCGATGCTCTTGATGTCGTCCACCAGCTTGGCCGTGGCGCCCATGCCCAGGCGATTGTAGCACTTGCTCACCAGCTCCTGGAGCTGGCCCTTGTCCATCACCTCGTTGGCAAAGCGCAACTGCTGGGGCAGGTATAGGTTAAAGATCACGCGCCCGACCGTGGTCTCCACGTAAGGCGTCGGGTTCCGGTCTTCCGGCGTAAAGCCGACGGCCAGGAGCATGTCCCGGATCTCTTGCTCGTCGTCCTCGTCCAGCCCCGCCACCGCCTGCAGGCGGCCGCGCTCCATCACGTCCAGGAGTTGGCCGACCGAGTGGATGGACGCTGCATCGAGGGCATCCTGGACCTCGTCACTCACGTCCAGGTAGTCCATTTCCTCGTCTTCGATCCAGCTTCGGAAGCGCAGGCGAATGGGCGAGTGCAACTGCACCTTGCCCAGATCGTAGGCGAGATGAACCTCGTCCATGTTGGCAAAGGCCGGCAGGTGCTCGGGCGTCTCCTTGCGGTCCATGGTCATGTAGAAGCAGCCCAGGACCATGTCCTTGGCCGGCCCGACGATGGGCTCGCCGCTGGCGGGCTTGAGCAGGTTCCGGCTGGCCAGCATCAGGTCCCGGGCCTCGTTCACCGCCCTATCCGACAGGGGGACGTGGACGGCCATCTGGTCGCCGTCAAAGTCGGCGTTAAAGGCCGCGCACACCAGCGGGTGGATCTGGATGGCCTCACCGTCCACCAGGGTGGGCTCGAAGGCCTGGATGCCAAGGCGGTGCAGGGTGGGGGCACGGTTCAGCAACACCGGCCGCTCCCGGATCACCTCTTCGAGCACCTCCCAGACCTCGGGCCGCTGCTGCTCGATGATCCGCTTGGCGCCCTTGACGTTGATGGCATAGTTGTAATCCACCAGGCGGTTGATGACAAAGGGCTGGAACAGCTCCAGGGCCATGCTCTTGGGCAGGCCGCACTGGTGCAGCTCCAACTCGGGGCCGATGACGATGACCGAGCGCCCGGAATAGTCCACGCGCTTGCCCAGCAGGTTGCGGCGGAAGCGGCCCTGCTTGCCCTTGAGATAGTCGGACAGCGACTTGAGGGGCCTGCGCCCCCGGGCCGAGACGGCCTTGCCGCGCCGGCTGTTGTCGATGAGCGAGTCCACCGCCTCTTGCAACATGCGCTTCTCGTTGCGCACGATGACGTCGGGCGCGCCCAGGTCCAGCAGGCGCTTCAGGCGGTTGTTGCGGTTCACCACCCGCCGGTAGAGGTCGTTGAGGTCCGACGTGGCAAAGCGACCGCCGTCGAGCTGGATCATGGGCCGCAGCTCGGGCGGGATGACCGGCAGCATGGTCAGGATCATCCACTCGGGGCGGTTGTCGCTCTTGCGCAGCGCTTCCACCACCTGCAGCCGCTTGGTGGCCTTTTTCTTGAGCTGCTTGGAGCGCGTGGTGCGCATGGTCGAGCGCAGCTCCTTGCTCAAGGCGTCGAGGTCGATCTGCTTGCAGATGTCGAGAAAGGCCTCGGCGCCCATCTTGGCCTCGAAGACTTGTCCCCACCGATCGTTGAGCTCGTGGTACCGGCTCTCGGTGAGGAAGGTCATCTGCCGCAGGCCCCGCAGGTCTTCCTTCTTGTCGTCCGCTTCGGCCTCCAGGTCGGCCAGTTGCTGGTTCAGGCGCTCTTTCAGGATCTCGCTGGCCTGGCCGGCCTCGTAGGTCAGTTGGTCGCCTTCGGCCGAGATCAGGAGCGCAACGTCCTCCATCTCCTGCCGGATCTCGTCCTTGATCTCGTCGAGGCGGGCAGCGGCCAGTTCCTGCGGGCGCGACATGTGGCTTCGCTCCACCGTTTCGCCGGCAGCGACGATGGGAGTCGGGTGAAAGGCGAGGCTGACGTCCTCGGCCGCTTGCTGGCCCACGAGCGACTCCAGGCGCGACTGCATGGACCGGACCTCGTTGGTGACGGCGTCGGTCAGGGTGCTGCCCTTTTCTTCCAGTTCCTCTTCGCGCTGCTTTCGCCGGCGCTGCAGGTTGTCCAGCGCCTCTTGCAGGCGGGCATCGATTTCGGAAATCTTTTCCTGGGTCGCGCGCTCGATGCGCGTGCGCTCCCGCAGCAGATCGTCGTCGAGGCGGCGCAGGGCCTTGGTCCGGCCATCCTCGTCGACGTAGGTGATGACGTATTGCGCAAAGTAGAGCACGCGGTCCATGTTGCGTCGCGAAACGTCCAGCAGCAGGCCCAGGTAGCTGGGCACCCGCCGGGTATACCAGATGTGGGCCACGGGGGCCGCCAACCTGATATGGCCCATACGCTCGCGCCGGACCGACGAACGAGTGACCTCGACGCCGCAGCGCTCGCAGGTCACGCCCCGGAACCGGATGTGCTTGTACTTGCCACAGGCACACTGCCAGTCCCTCGTCGGACCAAAGATCGCCTCGCAAAAGAGGCCATCCCGTTCCGGCCGAAGGCGGCGATAGTTGATCGTTTCCGGTTTGGTCACCTCGCCGTACGACCAGGAGAGAATCTCCTCAGGCGAGGCGAGACTGATCCGTAGGGCCTTGAAATCTTTCAGGCTCAAGTTCTTTCCTCCTACAGTTCCTCATTGGCAGGCTGGCATGGAGTGCTCGCCGTGCCACGCAAATCATACTCGGAACTACCCAGGAAATCGCTGGTCAGGGGGAGTCCGTTCTGCTATATTTCCGGAGAATCTGTTAAACTGGGACGCAGATAACGGATGGTAGTCGCCAAATGGCGATGCCCCAGGTGCCTGGCGACCGTTTTCAGATCGCCGCTCATTTCGTAAACTTCTCGGGCGTACATGTAGCGCAGCGCCTGGGTGGTCAGGCCATCCAGTCCGGCTTCGCGGGCGTAATGGTGGAGCAACCGCTGCACCGATCGAGTGGACAGCGGGTTGCCGTCGCGGTTGACACACAGGCTCTCCACGCCCGGCGCCGCCTCTCGAATTTCCATGTACTTGACCACGGCATCGTACGCGTCTTGTTCCAGCGGTATCGTCCGGCCCTGGTCGCCATTCAGCCCCCGTACCTCCAGGTACGGCTGGCCGGCCTCGAGGGTGACATCGTCCAACCGCAGCTCGGTCAGCTCGCCGAGCTTGAGCCCCGCCCTTAGCAAGAGCTGCACGACGGCCCAATCCCGGACCGCCCGCTGCGACCGGCTCTGTTCCACGGCTGCCAGCAGCCTGTCCACATCGCCGGGGGTCAGCGAGCGCGAACGCTCCGACGCACTTTCTCCAAGGAGCGAAACCCCCTCCGCCGGATTGGTCTCGGCCAATCCCTGGTCCATGGCCAGGGTATAGAACTTGCGCAGAGCCTGGATCCGCCGGTTGACCGTCGCCGGCGCCTGGCCCTTGACCTCTTGCAGATACGCGCAGAAACCTTCGATGTCAGAACAATCCAGGCAGAAGGGAGAACAGTCGTCGCCGTTGGTTTCTTCGCTCCACCGCAAAAAGGCCCTGAGGTCGGCCAGGTAGTTGGCCACGGTGGCCGGTGCGAGGGCCAAGCTGGACAGGTGCGCTTCAAATGTATCCACTAGCCCGTTGATATTGATCGTACCCACCCCCGTCACAATACGCCCGTCAAAATACGCAAGCTAACATTATATACATTCCTGGCAACTTGTCAAGTCCCGTATCGCCTTTGACCAGGGCCGTCGCCCGGGATCGCCGAGCTCCTGCTCGGCCTTTCTCCCGACACGCCACTTGCCGAGCCAGCGCTCGGCGGTCCTGTCGCCCGGGCTCGCCGAGCGCCTGCTCGTCCTTTCTCCCGACACGCCATTTGGCGCCCCAACCCTAGTCGCCAATGGTCGTCTGCAGATACGCCTCCATGAACTCCTGGATCTGCCCGTCCAGGACCGCTTCGACGTTGCCCGTCTCGTACTCGGTGCGCAGGTCCTTGACCATGTGGTAGGGGTGCATCACGTAGGACCGGATCTGGTTGCCCCAGCCGGCCGAAATGTGCTTGCCCTTGAGGCGGGCCTGCTCCTCCTCCAGCTTTTGCTGCTCCAGGTCGTAGAGCCGGCCGCGCAAGATCTTGAGGGCCACCTCCCGGTTCTGCGCCTGCGACCGCTCGTTCTGGCACGAGACGATGATGCCCGTGGGCTCGTGGAGGATGCGCACGGCGGTCGAGTTCTTTTGCACGTGCTGGCCCCCGGCCCCCGACGCCTTGAAGACGTCGATCTTCAGGTCGTCGGCGTTGATCTTGACCTCGATGTCGTCGTTCAGCTCGGGCACCACCTCCACCAGGACAAAGGACGTGTGGCGGCGGTGGGCCTCGTCAAAGGGCGAAAGGCGCACCAGGCGGTGGACGCCCCGCTCGGCCTTGAGATAGCCGTAGGCGTTGGGTCCCCTGACGCTGATGGTCACGCTCTTGTAGCCGGCCTCCTGGCCGCGCAGCGAGTCCAGGACCTCGGTCTGATAGCCCTGCTGCTCGGCCCAGCGCAGGTACATGCGCATGAGGATGCCCACGAAATCCTGGGCGTCGGTGCCGCCGGCCCCGGCGTGCAGGCCCAGGATGGCCGGCCCTCGATCGTGGGGACCCGAGAGGCGCAACTGGAACTCCCGGCGCGCCAGATCCCTGGCTATCCTGGCCGCTTCGGCCTCGATTTCGCCGGCCATGCCCGTGTCCTCGTCGGCCATGGCCAGCTCCAGCAGCTCCAGGGCCTCCGTGGTCCGCCGGTGGAGCGCCTGCCACTCTTCCAGCTCGAACTTCAGGTTGGAAAGGTCCTGCATGGCCTCCTGGGCCACACTCGGTTCGTCCCAGAACTCGGGCTGAGCGGCCTGCCGTTCCAGCTCTTCGATTCGACGTGCCTTGTCGGGGAAGTCAAAGACGCACCTGGATCTCTTCGATCCGCTCGTTCAAGTCCGTCAGTTTGCTCACCAGATCGTCCATCGTTACCTCCACAGTCTCGTACGCCCTGGCTGTGGGGCGCAGGGCAAGGGGGCAAAAGGTCAGGATTCAAAGAGTCCTTCGACAAAGGCTTCCGGGTCAAAGACCTCCAGGTCGTCCAGGGTCTCGCCGGTGCCGACAAAGCGCACGGGCAGTTGCAGCTCGTGGGCAATGGCAAACACCATGCCACCCTTGGCCGTTCCGTCCAGCTTGGCCACCACCACCCCCGTGACCTGGACGGCATCCTTGAAGTGCCTGGCCTGCGACAGGGCGTTCTGCCCGGTGGTCGCGTCCAGCACCAGCAGGGTTTCGTGGGGCGCCTGGTGGACGCGCTTCTGGGCCACGCCGTGCACCTTGCGCAGCTCTTCCATCAGGTTGTACTTGGTATGGAGCCGGCCGGCCGTGTCGACGATGAGAAGATCCGACTTGCGGCTCTGGCTGGCGCGGATGGCGTCGTACACCACGGCGCCCGGGTCGGCCCCCGGCTGGTGGGCAATGACCGGCACGTCGGCCCGCTCGCCCCAGATCTTGAGCTGGTCGATGGCGGCCGCCCGGAAGGTGTCGGCGGCGGCGAGGAGCACCCGCCGTCCCTGGTCCTTGTAGTACTTGGCCAGCTTGGCGATGGTCGTCGTTTTGCCCGAGCCGTTGACGCCCACGACGAGCACCAGGGTCAGCAGGCGCGGCTCGTCCACGTTCATGGGCGATGGGCTGCCCAGCAGGGCCAGCAGCTCCTGCTTCAGCAGCTCTTCCAGGTCGCGCGTGGTGCGCGCCTTGCCGCGGTTCACCTGCTCCCGCAGCCGGTCCACGAGGGCGACCGTCGTCTCGACGCCCACGTCGGCCTGCACCAACAGTGCTTCCAGGTCCTCCCACGTCTCTTCGGTGATCTGCCCGCCTCCCAACAGGCTGCTGATCTGCCCAAAGAACGAGCGGCGAGTCTTGGTCAGGCTGTCGCGTATCTTCTTGGATCGTCTGAACACCGCTTGTCTGTCTCCTCAAGGTTTCAGCCTCTCATTATACTTGAAGTTTGTCCATGTGCCAAGAAATGGGTGCCCTAAAACCAGGGCCAAAGTCGGCATCTCCCTGGGATCGCCGAGCGCCGGCTCGGCGTGTCGCTCTGCACGCAACCTGCCGAGCTGGCGCTCGCCGCTCCCAGCAGTAGTCAAGCGACTATGCAACAATCGTGGCCCTAAAGCCAGCCCAACGGCGCACTTGATAGCCTGGCCTTTTTGGAGTATAATGCGGTCGGCAGCCGGCGAGCCGCCGGCTGACCTGGAGTTCAGAGCAGATCGGGAGGGGCGGTGCACAGGATAACGGACGTGGAGCTCTTGAAAAAGCAGGCGCGGCGCACGGCTGCGGGCCGCGTCCTGGCCGGCGAGCCGGCCGACGTCGGGCTGGACATGGGGCAGATGGAGGGCTGCCGGGTGCGAATCGCCGCGGGCTACGGCCAGCACAGCAGGACCCCCCAGCTCCTGGAGCGAGATCGCCTGCTGTGGATCCTCGACGGGCTGGTCGAAGTGCACGAGCCGGGCGATACCGTCACGACCCTCAGCCAGGGCGAGAGCGCCGTCCTGGTCGGTGGCCGCTCCTATCGCCTGGTGTTCCCCAGCATGACGATCTACCTGTGCGTCGAGCCGGTGGCGGAGGGTTGATGGCCGGCGCGGATGCAGGCCTGGCCACGCACCCGAACGTTCGGGCCGCGGCGTGTGCGCCCGAGCGACCCGTCGCCGGCCTGGATATCGGCTCGCGGACCATCGCCCTCGTGGAGTGGGACGGGCGGCAGGTGGTGCGCGCCCGGGTGGTGGCCACCGGCACCGACCCCGTGGGCAACGCCCGGGCCCTCGTCGCCGGTGGCGGCTACGGCCGGCTGGTGGGCACCGGCTACGGCCGCCACCTGGCCATGGAGCGGGAGCTGGCCGACGAGGTCATCTCCGAGATCAAGGCCTACGCCCTGGGGGCCCATCACCTCTTTGCCGATGCCGGCACCGTGCTGGACATCGGCGGGCAGGACAGCAAGGTGATCCGCGTCGGCCCCGGCGGGCGGGTGCTGCGCTTCGAAATGAACGATCGCTGCGCGGCGGGCACAGGGCGGTTCCTGGAAAACATGGCCCACGCCCTGGACATGGACGTGGCCGACCTCGGCCCCCACGCCCTCGAGGCCGGGGGAGTGCCGGTCCGCATTTCCAGCATGTGCACCGTCTTTGCCGAGTCGGAGGTGGTGTCGCTCATCGCCCGCGGCGAGGACAGCCGCCGCGTGGCCCTGGGGCTGCACCAGGCCATCGTCGACCGCGTCTGCGGGATGATCCGGCGCGTGGGCATCGAAGAACGCTTTGTCTTTGCCGGCGGCGTGGCCAACAATCCCTGCCTGCAAAGGCTGTTTGCCGAGGCCCTGGGCGTGCCCCTCAGCGTGCCTCCCGATCCCCAGATCGTCGGTGCCCTGGGCGCAGCCCTTCACGCCGCCGCGACGCCGCGGCCAGGAACGACCCCACAAGGGCCTTAGCCAACCCGTCCGCTCCATTGCCCTCTTTGCCCCACGCCCGCGCCTGTCGTGGGCGCCCGCTTGTGAGCGGATTTCAGGAGTAAGCCTATGAGTTACATGATGGCCGTCGCCGACTTTCGAGAGGCCCGCCGCCGCGCTTCCATGGAGCAGATCGTGGCCCGGCTGCGTGGCGAGTCGGTGGACCTGTTGTCCTACGAGGACGTGCGCAAGAAGCTGAGGGCCACGGTATCCCCCGGAGTCGAGCTGAAAGAGATCCCCCTG
>JAAYZQ010000383.1 GCA_012514775.1 Anaerolineaceae bacterium | reverse complement strand
GTCGACGGCTGGCCGTCATACGGCCCGGAGTTGACCATCATCCCCTGTCCCTCGTAGGCCCGGTCGCCGGCCGTGCCCTCGCCTTCGGGCCCGCGGATGACCTCCACGATGGGCAGGCCGTAGCGCCGGGCGAACTCGTAGTCGCGCTGGTCGTGGGCGGGCACGGCCATGATGGCCCCCGTGCCATAGCTGCCCAGGACATAGTCGCCGCTAAAGATGGGCACCGGCCGGCCGGTCACCGGGTTCACCGCGTGGGCCCCGGTCCAGACGCCGTCGCGCTGGCGCTCGGTGCTCTGGCGCTCGACCTCGGTCACGGTCCTGGACCGGTCGACGTATGCCTCTACCTCGGCCCGCCGCTCGGGGCTCACGATCCGGCTCAGCAGCGGGTGTTCCGGGGCCAGGACGGCAAAGGTCATGCCATAGACCGTGTCGGGCCGCGTGGTAAACACCCGGAACGCGGCTCCGGGCTGCCCGTCGACCTCCATCCGGAACTCGACGCCCTCGCTGGCCCCGATC
Source organism: Anaerolineaceae bacterium (assembly GCA_012514775.1). The sequence goes on along the minus strand of JAAYZQ010000383.1, from coordinate 6,095 downwards.
CAGTGGCGCTGCATGGCCAGGATGTGCTCCGGCCAGTCCAGCCGCTCGGTCTCGGCCAGCAGCTCGGCGGCGTAGGCCGTGATGCGCAGGAACCACTGCTTCAGGTCGCGGCGGCGCACCGGTTGGTGGCAGCGCCAGCAGTCGCCCCCCTCCACCTCCTCGTTGGCCAGGGTGGTCTGGCACGAGGCGCACCAGTTGACGGGCGCCAGGGCCTGGTAGGCCAGTCCGCGCCGATACAGCAGCAAAAAGATCCACTGCGTCCACCGGTAATAGTCCGGGTGGCTGGAGTTGATCTCGCGCTGCCAGTCGTAGGATGCGCCGATGAGGCTCATCTGCCGCTTGTAGTTGGCGGCATATCGCCCGGTGCTGTCGCGGGGGTGGACCCCCTTGGCGATGGCCTCGTTCTCGGCGGGCAGCCCGAAGGCGTCCCAGCCCATGGGGTGCAGCACCGCCCGGCCGCGCATCCGCTGGTAGCGGCTGATAACGTCGGTGGGCACATAGTTGCGGCAATGACCCACGCTCAGGCCCGCGCCCGAAGGGTAGGGAAAAAAGTCCAGGCAGTAAAAGGTCGGGCGCCCGTCAGGCTCCGGCGTCCGGTACAGGCCTTCCTCGGCCCAACGCCTCTGCCAGCGGGCCTCCACGTCGCGTGCATTGCTTGTCTCGTTTTTCTCAGCCATGATTCCGGCCCTCCTTTCCGGCCGATCAAAAAAAGGCCTCCCATGCCTGGGAGGCCTCATATCCGGTATCGCAAAAAAGCTTACACAGCCCTCACTCCTGCTTCTCCCAGGCGGAAATGGCCCCTCGCAAGGAGGAGCCGGCCAAGAAGAAGCGCCAGAGCGAATTGCCGTGCTTGCATGTTCCTTCTTTCGTGTCCTTTCAACCGGCATTGTAGCACATTTCCGCTGTTTGTCAAGGCCAGGTTTGCCATCCTCTTCCGGTCATGCTATAATCGGGCAGGGTTTTGGGCATGTATATTCGACCAACCAAACGCAGACAATCGTCGCCTTTAAGGGTGTTGATCTTGACGGTCCTCGTGCTGGCGGGAGGCTATGTCCTCCTCTATCGCCGCGACATGATCGAGCCGCTCCAGATTGGTCCCACCCCGACCCCCACGCCCACCGCCGGCGACGTCATGGACGAGGCCCGCGTTCTGTACCAGGCGGGCGACCTGGACGCGGCCATCGAAATGGTGAGCCAGGCGGCCGAGCTCGACCCCACCCAGTCGGCGCCCTACACCTTCTGGGCGCACCTGCTGACGCTGCGCGGCCGCACGGCCGGGGCCGTCGAAAAGGCGCGGCAGGCGGTGGGGCTGGCGCCCGACAGCGCCCAGGCTCTGGCCGCCCTGTGCATGGCCCTGGACTGGGATGCCGGCATCGGCGACCAGGCCCAGCTCCAGGACGCCCTGAGCAGTTGCCTGAGCGCCACCGACCTGGATCCGACCTATGCCGAGGGACACGCCTACCTGGCCGAGGTCTATGCCGACCTGGGGCAGACGGCGCAGGCGGTGGAGGCAGCCCGCCTGGCGGTGAGCCTGGACGACAGCAGCGCCTTTGCCCACCGGGACCTGGGCTATGCCTTTGAAAAACAACGCAAGTACAACGAGGCCGTGGCCCAGTATCAACGCGCCTCCCAGATTCACCCCCGGCTGGCGCAGCCCTACGTCGACCTGGGCCGCATCCACATGTCCTATAGCAAGTACGACGACGCCCTGGCCGCCCTGGAGAAGGCCACCGTCGTCGATCCCACCAGCGCCCACGCCTACGACTCGCTCGGGTGGGCCTACTTTCAGACCGGCGACCACCAGCGGGCGGCCGTCGTCCTGAAAAAGGCCACGGAAGTGGATCCCGACTATGCGCCGGCCTTTGGCCACCTCGGCCTGACCTACTATGTGCTGCGCAACTACGAGGACGCCATCACGGCCTTTCGCCGGGCCCTGGACCTGGGAGCCACCGAGCTGGAATATTACTACGAGATCGGCCTGTCGTATGCCTACCTCGATCGCTGCGACGATGCCCGTCCCTGGCTGGAGAAGGCCGTGGAAATAGACCCCAACGCCTGGCCGGCCTGGGAGGGCCTGGAGATGTGCGACTAGAAGTCACCGCAAAGGTGGGGTGGCGGCATTGCAAACTCGTTATCGCGGCATCCTATTCTTTGGAATCGCGGCCCTCGTCCTGGCCGGGGTCCTTATCTTCCAGGCGCGGCGGCTTCCTTCCGCGCCCCTGGTGTTGAGCACCGCCACGGCTCCACCGTCTCCCGCACCGACGGCCACGCCGCCGCCCATGCAGGTCTATGTCACCGGCGCCGTGTCCCGGCCCGACGTTTACCCTTTGCCCCAGGGCAGCATCGTCAAGGACGCCATCCTGGCGGCCGGCGGCCCGGCGCCCGACGCGGACCTGGAGCGCATCAACCTGGCAGCGTCGCTCTCCGCTGGCCAGCAGGTCCACGTCCCACGCCAGGGCGAGGCCGCCCCTCCCTCGTTGCCCGCGCGAAGCGAGACCATCGGCGATGGGCGCATCAACGTCAATACCGCCGGCGCGGCCCTCCTGGAGACCCTGCCCGGGATCGGTCCCAGCCTGGCCCAGCGCATCCTCGAGCATCGCGAGTCCAACGGCCCCTTTGAGAGCGTGCAGGACCTGCTGGCGGTGCCGGGCATCGGGCCCGCCACCCTGGCCAAGTTCGAGGAGATGATTACGACCGACTAGGTCCACATTGTGACCATACTTACTGTCCCCAGGGAGGGATGGAGTACAATATAGTCACTCCTTTCTCCTCCTTGTGAAAGGAAAGCGGGGGTCCCTAACGGGGCCCCCGCTTATCTATTCCCCCTGTGGGCTGATTGCGTCTGGGGGCAGCCTGTGGTATAATGACAGTGGTTCACTTTTCCGTCGAGAGGAATGGGATGAAGGGTCCGGCCAGAATTCTCATCGTAGACGACGAAGTCGGCATGCGAGAGGGGTGCCGTCGAGCCTTGATCTCCCACGGTTTTCAGGTGACCACCGCCGAGCATGGCGCGGAAGGCCTGCACAAGCTGCGGGAAGGGCCGCCCTTTGACCTCGTCCTCCTCGATGCGATGATGCCGGGCATGAGCGGCCTGGAAGTCCTGCGCAGCATCCAGGAATACGACGAGGACGTGGTTTGCATCATGATCACCGGCTATGCCACCGTCGACCTCGCCGCCCAGACCATGAAGCAGGGTGCCCAGGAATTCTTGCCCAAGCCCTTCACCTCCGACGACCTGCTCACCGTGGTGCATCGCGGGATGGAAGAGCGGGTGCGCCGCCTGGCCCTCCGGGCCGACAAACGGCGCGAAGAAGAGATCCAGCAGCTCGAGCGCACGCGGCGGGAGCAGGCCAAGCTGGACACCGTCGAGAGCCGCTTCATGCTGGTCCTGGTCCACGAGCTGCGAAATCCAGCGGGGGTGATCAAGAACTATTTGCAGATGATGCGGGCCGGCTACGTGGACGACGACGAGTGGGACGAGTACCTGGAAAAAGTCGACCTGCGGGCCAGCCAGTTGCTGTCCATGCTCGACGACCTTCTGGAGCTGGCCCATCTCAAGGCCCTGTCGGGCCTGCCCAAGCTGCAGGCAGTGCAGGTGGCGCCCATCATCCACGACACCGTCCGGCGCCAGCGGCCCGCGGCCGAGGCCAAGGGGCTCAAGCTCTTGCTGGAGACGGCGGCCCAGCCGGTGATGATGGCCCAGCCGGGCCACCTGCGCTCCATCGCGACCCACCTCCTGGACAATGCAGTGCGTTACACGCCCCAGGGCCAGGTCGTCACCAGGCTCGACCAACAGGATCGAGACCTGGTGTTGTGCGTGGCCGATTCGGGCATCGGCCTGTCGACGGACGAGCTGACGCGCGTTTTCCAGGAGTTTTATCGCACCGAAGCGGCCAAGGAGCAGGTCGAGCTGGGAACCGGCCTGGGCCTGCCCATTGTCAACCAGGTCGTCAAGCTCTACCAGGGCACCATCCAGGTGGACTCGACGCCGGGCCAGGGAAGCACCTTCACCGTGCGGCTGCCCCTGGCACCCCCGCCGGCTGCCGCATAGGGTGCAGCGCCCTTGATTGCGAGACGACGCCGGGTTGTCGGCCGGGATAGGCTCTGGCTGGAGTGTTCCGTGGGCCAACAGCGCCTCGCACCTGGTGTGCGGCGCGCTTGCTGCATAGCGTAACTAAGGAGGAGGAAGCACATGGCAGAGATCCGCTTGCAGGAGTATACAGCCAAGATCAAGGAGCTCATCCGGCATGACCGGCATGACGAGGCCATTGCCCACTGCCAGCACATCCTGCGCCACTATCCCAGGCACATCGAAACCTACTACCTCCTGGGTGAAGCCTGCCTGGAAAAAAGAATGGTCCGCGAGGCCATCGAGTTCTTTCAGCGGACTCTGAGCGCTGATCCCGAGTACTTTCTCGCCCGCGTGGGGCTGGGCATCGTCTACGACGAGCAGGGCGCGCTGCTGGAAGCCATCTGGCAGATGGAGCGGGCCTTTGAGCTGATGCCGGGCAACACCGAGGTGCGGCGCGAGCTGCAGCGGCTGTATGCCCAGCGCGATGGCGTGGAAAAGACCAGGCTGAAACTAACCCGCGGCGCCCTGGGCCGGCTCTACAGCCGCAACGGCCTGTACGAGCAAGCCATCGGCGAGTTCCACGCCATCCTGCGCCAGGATCCGGAGCTGCCCGATATCCAGCTCGCCCTCATCGAAGCGTTGTGGCGCGAGGGGCGCCGCGTGGAGGCCGTGGAAAGCTGCCTGGATCTGCTGGAGGCCCTGCCCAACTGCCTGAAGGCCAACCTGATCCTGGGCACTATCTGGACCCAGGGCGGGCACGAGGACCCGGGCCTGGAAAAGCTGGAGGTTGCCAGGGCCCTGGACCCTGAAAACCGGATGGCGCAAGAGCTTTTCGGCAGCGACTCTCCCCTGCCGCCCGAGGAGGTGCGCCTGGAAGAGCTCGTGCCGGAAGCGGGACTGGCCCTGGTGCCCGCCGCCGAGGAGCGCGCGCTGGCGCCCTGGGAGGTAGAAGGGGAGGAGCGCGCCCTGGAGGTCCAGGAAGAGGCCGAGGCGGGCGAAGAGACCCCCGACTGGCTGCGGGACGTGGGCCTCGTCGCCGAGGGGGAGGGCGAAGAGGAGGGCGAGGCGCCGCCCCCGGAGGTGGCAGCGGCCGAGCCCGCGCCCGGCGAGGCAATGCCCCCCTGGCTGCAAGATCTGATGGGCGAGGAAGGGGAGGCCGGACCTCTACCCGAGGCCGCGGCGCCGGAAGAGGACCGGGGCGACCACCCGCCCTCGCCCGACTGGCTTGAAGAGCTCGAGAGCGCCGAGCCGGGAGAGCCGTCTCCCCTGTCGGGCATCGGGCTGGCCGCGGGAGCCGCGGCCTTGCCGGCGGAACCGGCGGCCGGGGAGGAAGAGCCCGCCGCGGCCCTTGAGGAGGAAACCGAGGCCGAGCTGCCCGACTGGCTCGAGGAGCTGGGCGTTCCCAGGCGCAGCGTCCCCCTCGCCGGAGAAGGCCTGCCCGGGGAGGAGGAGCTGGAAGAGCTGCCCGACTGGCTCCGGGAGCTGAGGCCGGACCAGGAGGAGCTGGCCCCGCCCGTGACCGCCGCCGAGGCGGAGGGCGTGGCAGGCCCGGACGAGGAGCGCGAGCTGCCGGCCGTGGAGCCGGAGGCCGCAGCGGCAGGACCCGTCGCCGAAGAGGTGGAGGAGGTTCCCGACTGGCTGCGAGACCTGGGGTTGGAGGCCGAAGCCCAGGAGATCGAAGCCCAGGCGGAGGCCGAGCTGCCGGCCGTCGAGGTCCCGGAAGGTGAGGAGGCGCCGCCGCCGGGTGAAGAGGTGCCCGACCGGCTGCTGGCGCTGCGAATGCCGGAAGCCGAGGCGCCCGCCGCCGAAGTGGAAGAGCCCGAAGGACCGGCGGCCGAAGAGGTACCGGCGTGGCTGGAAGATCTGGGCATGCCGGAAGAAGCCGAGGCGCCTGCCGTCGAGGCTCCTGTGGCCGAGGGGCGCGTGGAGCCTGGAGTGCCTGCCGGCGAGGTTCCCGAGAGCCTGCGGGCCCTGGTAGAGGCGGGCATCCTGGCCGAAGAAGACCTGGCGGAGGCCATGGCCC
>JAAYZQ010000382.1 GCA_012514775.1 Anaerolineaceae bacterium | reverse complement strand
CGGAGCAGCCAACTCCGGGCGTGATAGACGTCGCCCAGCGCGCCGCCGTCGATCTCGGCCTTCATCGCCTTGGAGCTGCCGCGGAAACGAAAGTGCTGCGCCGTCATCAGCAGCTTGCCCGACGCGTCCCGGGCGGCGATCATGTCGTGGATCTCCTTGGGCGTGGGGGCCAGCGGCTTTTCGCACAAGACGTGCTTGCCCGCGCGCATGGCGGCGATGCTCAGCGGCGCGTGATAGTTGTTCGGCGTGCAGACGTCAATGATGTCGATGTCCGGGTCGTTGATCAGCGCCGCCGAATCCGTCTCCAGGTGGGTGATGCCATACTGCGCGCCCCATTTGGTCAGGGCGTCCTCGCTCACGTCCGAGCCGGCGACCACCTCGGCGTGTTCGGACGCCGCCCAGCCGGGCATGTGCGTCCGCGCGATGCCGCCCACTCCGATAACGCCTACCTTTAGCTTGGCCATCTGACATTCCTCCTTAGCTCTGGTTGAGATAAACCTGTTTGCCCGTCTCGGCGCTTTGCAGCAGCGCCTCCATCATCTCTTGCACGATCAACCCGTGGCGCAGCGGCGCGGTGCAGGGGACGCCGTCCAGCGCGCAGGCGATGAAATGCCCGGCGATATAGTCCCAAGGCTCCGGCCCGTCCGGCAGGTTGACGGTGGTGTCCTGCGGCGCGCCGTTGACGGTGCGGTAAAGCGTCAGCGGGCGCAGCTTGGCCCCCGCCTCGGTGCCGAACAGCTCGATCTGGAACTCGTCGCCCTGGTGGCTGGCCCAAAAGCTCTCGATCTGCAACCCCAGCCCGCCCTCGAACCGGATAAAGCCCCCGGCATAGTCGTCGGCGGCGTATTGCCGGTAGAAATCCTCCGGCACGGTGGTGTATTTCCAGTAACCCTGGCCGCGCGGCCCGAATTTGGCCCCCGAGACGCCCATGACGCTCTCCGGCCGGGGCATCCCCATCAGCCACCAAACCGAGTCCAGCGCGTGGACGCCCATGTCGCGAAAGGCCCCGCCGCCCTGCTGGATAAAGCCCAGCGACCAGGAGGGGATGCCGGAGCGGCGCACGCTGCGGGCGCGGGCGTAATAGATGTCGCCCAGCTCGCCGGCCTGCACCAACTGGCCGAGGTAGGTGGTGGCCACGGCAAAGCGGGTGGAGAGCGACATCATGTTGACCACCCCCGCCGCCTCCGCCGCCTCCACCAGGGTCCGCGCCGCCTGGGCCGAATCGGCCAGCGGCTTGGTGACCATCACGTGCTTGTCGTGGCGCACCATTTCCAGCGCCACGGGGACGTGCCACTGGTTGGGGGTGCCGACGAACACGGCGTCGATCTCGGGGTCCTTGGCCATCTCGCGATAGTCGGTGTACATCTTGGGGGGCTCGGGCAGCTCTTTGGCGAACTCGGCCATGCGCTCGGGGACCAGGTCGCAGAGCGCCACCACCCGCCCGCGCGGGTTGCGCAGGATGCCCCGGGCGTTGTTCTTGCCGATGCCCATGCCCACGATGCAGACGCGCAGTTCCTTCACTGGTCGCCTCCTTGCCTTGGGATCGGGGGCATTGTAGCACACAAAAGCGCCGCCCGGCAAAGCGGGCGGCGCTGTGTCCTGCCAGGGAGATCGTCTTACGCAAACACGATCGTCTCGAACAGCCCCAGCTCGGGCAGCGTCACCACGGTATAGCCGCCCTCCTGCCGCACCGCCAGCTCGCGATCCAGCGCCAGGGCCCGCGCGCCCTTGGCGGGGCCGGGGAGCTGGG
>JAAYZQ010000381.1 GCA_012514775.1 Anaerolineaceae bacterium | reverse complement strand
GAGCGGCTTCGTGCTCCTCGCGACTACCGGGATGCTTTCACCGTGCTGAACGAGGCCGGTGTCCTGTCCGACGACCTGACGCAGACAATGCGAGAGCTGGTCGGACTGCGCAACCTGCTCGTGCACGTGTACTGGGACGTGGACGATGAGACGATCTACGAGGGAGTGCAGACCGAGCTGGGTGACTTTGAGGCTTTTATCGAACAGGTCACCGCGTTCTTGTCATAAGATGTAGGAGTTATACCCGGCAAGTAGGAGAAACGGACGGCATCCCGATGCCGTCCGTTTCCTCACCCGTGAAGGCTCGCCGGCGATCGCCAGATCGCCGGCATAATCCAGGCACGGTGTGAGCGTGAAGGGGAGTAGCTGCCCGTGCGCTAACCCTGCTACGCCCAGCCCTGCCGCTTGACCCAATCGCTCAGGAACGGAACCTTGACCTCCTGGCCCATGAAAGCCTGGTAGGCCCAGTAGAAAAAGACCAGGTAGAGCAGCGCGCCGCAGCCCAGGGTGACGATGCTGATGGGGATGAGGGCGGCGCCCGTCACCAGGGACAGGACGGCGTTGTAGCGGACAAAGGGCCGGTCCTTGGTTTCATCCAACAGCAGCGCCAGGATGGCCATCAAGGGCCACAGGGGCGTCGGCGGCAGCCAGCTCAGGGCCGCCCACAGCTTGTCGTTTGAGGTCACGTCTGTCGTGCTCGCGCCCGCGATCTCCTGATGCTCTTCCATGCCAGTGTTCTCCTTTCCACACAAGTCTGTCGCCTCCGGCCCCGAACGCCGGGGCCGGAGGAATCCTTCTCATGCTTTATACGCTGCGGGGGCGGCAGGGTTGCGCGCTGGGACCGCCGAGCGCCAGCTCGGCAAGCTGCACGTAGAGAGGGACAGGCCGAGCCGGCACTCGGCGATCCCGGGCAAGGCGGGCCGGAACTCGCTTGCCATGCGGGCGGAACCGTGGTATACTGGCGCCGTCGAGATCCCTTGGATCGCGTTGAAACGCCTGGCCCATGACGGAGGGCCACCCTGCAATCGGACAGCGCGCCGGTCTCCACGGGCGCGAGGAGGAGAGATGTCCGCGAACGACGATGCCACCTGGTTTTCCGACCTGCCCGTGCTGGGCGACATGCCCCTGCTGGAAGCGGCCGCCAGGCTGCGCGACGTGGGCGAGGCGCAGGCCGCCGAGGCCCTGGAAGGCGCCTACGACCAGGGCGCGGCCCTGGAGACCTACGGGACCGGGCGGCCCCTGTGGCCCTTTGCCGATCGGCCCTGGCAGCACACGGCCCACGCCTTTGGCTACATCCGGCCCACCCTGCCCGGCACCGACCTGCAGGCCATCCACGACGCCGGCAACATGCCCGCCGATGAGTCGCTGCGGGGCGCCCGGGTGCGCGTCACCCTCGACCGGCTGCGCGTGGCCGACTATCCGGGCAGCGGCACGCACCACGTCCTGTTCGACTTTTACGCCCAGAACCAGGTGCCGGGCGACGTGGAGCACCTGCACTTTAACGCCACCTACCGGGTCCGCGAGGGCGAGCAGGCCGGCATCCGCGGCTATCCCATCTTTGTTGGCCTGAACGTGGGCCAGGAGGGGCTGGCCTTCAAGTGCTTTACCGTGAACGTCCGCAACGACAACGACGAGGCCTTGCTCGGCTTCCTGGAGTCGGACATCTTTCGCGCCGGGCTCAAGCTGGTGGAGACCGCCCAGCCGGCCATTGCCCCCTTCTCGCAGATGGCCTACAACCTGACCCGGTCGGTGGCGGGCCGCAACCGCAACCAGCCCATCCAGGACTTTTATCTCGGCCTCGACTTTACGTCCATCGCCACCGGCGCCCGCCTGGCCACCGGCTCCTACCTGGCCGTCCAGATCCCCGAGTCGCTGCAGGTGGTGTGGGACTGGGAGGAGTGGGTCTTTAGCCCGGCCATCGGCCAGGTGGTCCACCGCGACGACCCCCGGCAGCTCATCCCGTACAACTATGTGATCTTTGGGGTGAGCCGGTACGAGGGAGGGGGGTAGGGGGGAAGAACCCGGCTTTGCTTTTTCCGGCCGGGGATGGTATAATAGCATCCAGCGAAGTGAACATCTTGCGCCCGATGCAGGCGAGGGGCATGACCGGAGTAGCAGCGGCGCCCGAGGCGCAGGACCCATCCCATCCGCCCGTCGCAAGTCCAGCTAACCGGCTTTCGGTACATCCAGGGTGAGATAGACCAATGGCAAAAAGAGTTGTCGAATATGTGACGCAAACGACGCCGGACCTGGTCGGCGACTAAACCCCGACTGGGCCATCGTCTTTCATATGTAGGAGAAACTGTTCCGGGTGCGCGAGATCGAGGGCAGCACTGATCGTGATGTGCGGCGGAGCACGGAGAACATGTAAATCGACCACGCGCAAGCACTCTGCGTTTCTGGACGTGGATGATGTTTGTTCTGGTCGTCGCGGGGGTAG
>JAAYZQ010000380.1 GCA_012514775.1 Anaerolineaceae bacterium | reverse complement strand
GCCCGATGTCAAAGGTAATGCCGTCCACCGCCTTGACGGCGCCTGACTGGCGCCCCAGCAGGCCACCGCCGACGGGAAAATGCTTCTTGAGCTCTCGAACGCGGAGGAGCACCTCGTCGCTAGGCATCGCGCGGCCCTCCTTCCTCCACGTCGTAGAAACAGGCAACCTGGTGGCCGTCGCCTACCGTGAGCAAGGGAGGGATCTCTTGCCAGCAGCGGTCAAAGGCATAGTCGCAGCGGCGGGCAAAAGGGCAGTGGCGCAGGGGCATCAACAGGTCGGGCGGAACGCCCCGGATGCTGACGAGCCGCCTCGATTCCCGGGTATCGAGGCGGGGTAGCGCGCCCAGCAGTCCGAGGGTGTAGGGATGGCGGGGGCGCTCGTACAGGTCCTCCACCGTCGCCAGCTCGGCCGGACGACCGCCGTACATGACCAGTACCCGGTCGGCGATGCCGGCCACCACGCCCAGGTCGTGCGTGATCCAGATGATGGCCACTCGCAGATCCTTTCGCAGCCGCTTGAACAGGTCGATAATCTGTGCCTGGACCGTGACGTCCAGGGCGGTGGTCGGCTCGTCGGCGATGATGATCTGGGGTGTGCAGGCAATGGCGATGGCGATCACCACGCGCTGGCGCATGCCGCCGGAAAACTGGAAGGGGTAAGCCTTGTAACGCAGCTCGGGGTCGGGGATGCCCACGTTGCCCAGGAGCTGGATGGTGCGCTCTCGGGCCTGGGCCTTGCTGATGCCCAGGTGGCGGGTCAGCGTTTCCGAGATCTGCTCGCCGATGGTCAGGATCGGGTTGAGGGTCGAGATGGGATCCTGGAAGACAAAGCCGATCTGCCCACCGCGCACGTCCCGCAGCTCGTCGGCCGGCATTTGGAGCAGGTCCCGGGTGCCTTGCCTGGAGGCAAAGTGGGCTGTGCCGCTCTCTACCTTGCCCGGCGGACAGGGAATGAGGCCCAGGATCGACATCATGGTCACGCTCTTGCCGCTGCCGCTCTCGCCCACGATGGCCAGTGTCTCGCCTTCGTCCAGGTCAAAGCTGACGCCGTTCACGGCGTGGACGATGCCATCCAGGGTATAGAACCTGGTGACGAGGTCCTCGACTCGCAGGATTCTTGACACGGCTCACCTCCCTCTACTTTCTGGTGCGCCGCAGACGCGGGTCGATGACGTCGCGCAGCCAGTCACCCAGGAGGTTCATGCCCGACGAGGTCCACATGATGGCCAGGCCGGGCCAGGTCGCGATCCAGGGGTAGCTCGTCAGGTATTTGCGACCGGAAGCCAGCATGTTGCCCCAACTGGGCACGCTGGGCGGCACGCTCAGGCCCAGGAAGCCCAGGCCCGACTCGTAAAAGATCATGGCCGACATCTCGAAGGTGGCCAGGGTGATCAGCGGTCCGATGAGATTGGGGATGATGTGGTCCAAGATGATACGCCCCGTGCCCGCCCCCGCGCTCAGGGCCGATTCCACGTAGCCCGATTCGCGGATGCGCAGCACCTCGCCCCGGGTGACGCGGGCAAAAATGGGCGCATCGGTGATGCCAAAGATGAGGATGACGTTGATCAGGCTGCGCCCCAGGATGGAGGCAATGACCACGACAAAGAGCAGGTAGGGCAGTGACAATACCAGGTTGACCACGCCCATGATCAGGGCGTCGGTCCGGCCCCCGACGTAGCCGGCAATGGCTCCCAGGAACAGGCCCAGCGAGCCGGCGATGAGCACCCCGAAAAAGCCCACCGTCAATGAAACGCGCGTGCCATAGATCACTCGGCTGAGGAGGTCGCGGCCCAGGTTGTCGGTGCCCATGGGATGGTCCCACGTTCCGCCTTCGTACCAGGCAGGCGGCAGTTTGCTGTCGGGCAGGTTCTGTTGAAAAGGATCGTGGGGCACGATGGCCGGCGCCAGGACGGCCGCAAGGACCACGCTCAGAAACATGGCCACGCCCAGGACGCCGCTGCGATCGCGCCACAGGAACCGCCCCGCGTAGGCCAGGCGCTCCCGGGGCGTCCGCTCGACGTCCAACAGACTGTCTGCGGCCGGGCTCAATTCTCTAGTGGCCATAGCGGATCCTTGGGTCGATGATTGCGTAGGCGACGTCGGTCAGCAGGTTGATGGCGAGGACCGCCAGGCTGGTAAAGACGGCGATGGCCATCACCAGCGGAAAATCGCGCCAGCCAATGGCCTGCTCCAGCAACTGGCCGATGCCCGGCCAGGCAAAGACCGCCTCGATGATGATGGACCCGCCGAGCATGTAGCCGAACTGGACGCCGATGACGCTGATGAGGGGGATGGACACGTTGCGCAGCACGTGCTTGGCATAGATCACGCGGATCTCCAGCCCTTTGCTGTGGGCGGTGCGGATGAAATCCTCGCCCCGGATCTCGAGCACAGCCGAGCGGGTCAGCCGCACCAACTGGGCCAGGGTGGGCAGGCCCAGGACAAAGGCGGGCAGGATCACCGACCTGAGCTCGTCGCGGCCAAAGGCGGGCAGCCACTCCAGGCGAACGGCGAAGAACAGGATCAGCATGAGGGCCAGCCAAAAATTGGGAATGCCCTGGCCCAGGAGGGCCAGCAAGCGCCCCAGGGAATCGACGAGGGTTCCGGGATTAAAGCCGCCCACCAGGCCGATGGGAATGCCGAGGACCATGGCGATAAGCAGCGCCGTGCCGGCAAGCTGGACGGTGGCCGGCAGTCGCTGCAGCACCATGGGTAGCGCCGGCGCCTTGAAATGGAGCGACTTGCCAAAGTCGCCCACCAGGGCTTTCGTAAAGAAATCCCAGAACTGGACGATGAGCGGCCGGTTAAAGCCCATGGCTTCGCGAAAGGCCTCGACTTGCTCCGGGCTGGCTTCGCGCGACAGCATCAGCCGGGCCGGATCGCCCGTGAGCCGCAACATGAAAAAGACCAGGACCAGGACGCCCAGTAGCAGCAAGAGTGACTGGCCCACCTTGACAAGGAAATATCGTCGCATCAGTGCCTCCTCGTGCCCTGGACATGGAATGCCAGGGGGCGAAAGCGGAGTGCGATGCCAGGCGCGACGGGTGCTGCTCGCCGCTCCAGTGGCGGTTGGAAAGGGCTGGTGGGGGTGAGCAGCGATTCTGCCCACCCCCACGGGCAAACTGAGCTTCTGGATCAGCCCGGTCGCGCAGACGTCAGACGCCGCCTAGTCACTGATGGCTACCCACGTATCCATCAAGTAAAAGATCTCTGATGGGCGCGGCTGGTAATCCTGGACCTTGTCCCGGACGGCTTCGAAGGTGTAGGGCTCGTAGAGGTAGATGAAGGGCGGGTTCTCCTGCATGTAGACCTGAAGCTCCTCGTAGAGGGCCGTGCGCCGGGCGATGTCCACCTCGATCGCGATCTCGCCCAGCAGGCGGTCAATCTCCGGGTCGGACCAGGCCGAGTAGGGCGCATCATCGCCGCCGAGGGCGCCGCGCAGGCGGTTGTAGGCCTCGCCGCTCTCATCAGCCCAACTGTCGCCAAAGAGAGGCGGCAGTTCCTTGGCCGCTTCCAGGTTCCAGTAGTGCCCCGATTCCATGATCTCCAGGTTGACGGTGATGCCCACTTCGCTCAGGTAGCCGACGACAGCCTCGCAGACCTCTTCGAAGGAACCATAGGCGCCGGCCGGACAGGCCATGTCGATCTCAAAGCCGTCGGCATAACCCGCTTCGGCCAGGAGCTCCGCGGCCTTGTCCGGGTCGTAGGAGAAGGGCGACACGTTGCCGTAGCCCATCTCGCCGGTGGCGACGTAGCCCGTGGCCCTCTTGCCAAAGCCGCTGAACAGGGCGTCGATGATGGCATCGACGTCGACGGCATGGTTCATGGCCTGGCGAACCAGGGGGTCTTCGGTGGGCAGCCCCACGCCGGAGGTCAGGTTGTTGAAGGCGATGTAAAAGATGCGGGCCACGGGATACTTGATGACGCGGACACCGGCCTCACCCAGCAGGCCCTGCGCCTCTTCGGCGCTCAACCGCTGGACGACGTCGATCTCGTCGGTCTGGATGGCCGCCACTCGCGTGGACGACTCGGGAATGGGCCGGAAGATGAGGGTCTCGACCTTGGGCATTCCCTCGCGCCAGTAGTCGGGGTTGGCCTTGTAGGTGATGCGATCGCCCTTGATCCACTCGACAAACATGAAGGGCCCGGTGCCGATGGGATGCTCCTGGAAGCCCTCGACGCCAACTTCGGCCATGTACTCGTCGGGGATGATGGACCAGAAGTCGTGCATCGTGATGAGCAGCAGCGGCTTGGGGCCATCGGTGGTGACCTTGACGGTATAATCGTCGATCTTTTCTACCGTCTCGGCAATGGAATAGCGATCGGGCCACGCCGAGCCTTCGCCCTTGCCATATTCCCAGGTCGCAATCACGTCGTCGGCGGTAAAGGGCTCGCCGTTGTGGAACGTGACGCCCTGGCGCAGGTAGAAGGTGTACTCGGTACCATCATCCGAGATCTCCCAACGCTCGGCCAGGCCGGGCCCAATGTTGCCCTCGTTGTCCTGGAACACGAGAGGGTCGTAGAGCTGCGATGCCGCATTGTCGGCATTCTTGTCCTGGGTGGCCGGGATGTAGAGCGAGTTCGGATAGCCGGAAAGGGCCACGCGCAGCGTTCCGCTGGGCTTGGACCCCTCGGGCACGGCCGTCACCTCGACCTCCTTGACGACCTCTTTTTCCACCTCTACCGTCTGGATGACCTCTTTTTCCACCTCGACGGTTTCGATGACCGTCTTTTCGACTTCGACCGTCTGGACGACGGTCTGGGGTTGCGGGGTGGCGCCACATTGGGTGACCAACAGGCTCAGGACCACCAACGCACCCAGCAAACTCAACCGCTTGGTTTTCATGTCGTGCTTCCCCTCCGGTGGCTTTATGCGGGGCCTCTGGCCCCAGGCTGAACAAGCATCGGATCCGGCCTTGTCTTCCGGTGGACCACCTCCTCCCTCACCTTTTGTGCCACCTGTCCATGGTGGCAAGGTTCTTGCTTCAGTCTGGGCTCCTGTCGGCGCAGGAGTTGCGCATCAAACCGGCCACCACGGCAGAGATATGCCACTATGGCCGCTCGGCCGCCCTCCAGGCCCGCGAACCCGGGCAGCGGGTCCGGTGTCGAGCGAAATGGCCAGGTGACCGCGTTTACGGAAGCGAGGTGGCGGCGTCTGGTTCAATCATAGCAGGTCTACCGCCAAAAGGCAACGCCACAGAAAGGTAAGCACCCTACCTGTTTCTGGGTAATTTGTGGGGTCGAGGCATCACCCTCGGGAGGTATCGACTACCACATTTGAGGTAGTGAGGAGAGCGGCTTGTGCCGACGGGTTCCAGGCCGCCAGCCAGGCTTCGGGCGCTAAGGAGCCGCGCGCGTGGGAGCAAGGGTTCCCAGAAATCGTCCTTGCAGCACAAACAGCAAGATCAGCAGCACGGTTTGGGGCACGAGAAACTTGATCGTCCAGCCATAGCCCGGGTAGGGTGCCAACTCGAGGGGCAGCACTCCAAAGACATAGATGCTCAGGAGGATGGCCCCGGCAATCAGGAGGTTTGATTCCAGAAACCGAAAGGCAAGCCTCGCCCGTGCAGTGGCGGAAGCAGTTGTGCGAAAGAGAGCGACAAAGAAGAGGACGGCACTGCTGCCCACAACCAGGACCGGCAGGATGGCGTTCCCGGGCGGCTCGGTAAAGAAATCGCTCACTTCGCGCTGCCAGGTGCCGGGCGCCGGCCGCAGCTCGACGGGCGTGGTGTCAAAGGGCGCGAGACTCCACGTCACCATGTCGGTGATGGCGAACAGTATCGCCCAACTGGCGAGCAGGCCTATGCCCGCCATTGCCAGGACGATCCCCTGCCAGGATCGCTTCTTGCTCATGGAGAACCCTCCTTTGCGCTCTGGCCGGCGCTCATTCAGCCGTGAACTCGGCCCCAGGCCGAGGCGACGCGGTACATCGAGGGCCAGGCTCTACCATTTTACCGCAAGTCGGCCCGGCTTGCATGACGATTCCCCGACGATTCTCTTGTGTTGGGAGGGCTTTTGTAGGGCGGGGATGAGCACGAACAATTTCAAGGCTGTGGCGCTCGGCGCGCGCCGCGACGCATCGCCGCCCGGAACACGACGAGCAGACCGTCGGCCACAAGGGGCAGGGCCAGGATGGGCAGCCTGGACACGCAGGCTCCACAGGCAGGTCACTGTCCGGTGGCGGCGCAGCCCTGCCCGGCGAGCATAGCACCTCCTGCCAGGCTCATGCCCAGGACAAAGCCGTGAAACCTCCAGCCCAGGTGTTGCAGTCGCTCGCTGAGGCGCTCGAACATGGTGTCTCCCTTCTCGGGCTAGTCGCCCGCTGCCGCCTGCACGGCAACCGCCCTGGCCGTTGCCCGGTTGGGCCTGTAAGCGATGGCCTTTTGGCTGCAAACCTCGGCGCAGTCCATGCATCCGTTGCAGGCGTGAATGTCGATATGGGGCTCGCTTTTGGTCGAGATGGCCCACGCCGGGCAGGCCGACACGCAGCTCTTGCAACCCAGGCAAAGGCCGTGGTCGATCTGCACCGAACGGCCCAGGCGCAGTGTGCGCCCCAGCGAATGTGCCAGGCCTTGCAGGGCCCCGGCCGGACAAAGAAAGTTGCACCAACCCCGCCCTCCCCTGGTAAACAGGCCCAGGACAAAGAACCACAGGACAAAGCTGGCGACGGTGAAGGAGGCCCAGTAGGTCAGCCCCGTGAAGTCGCCCAGGAGCCCGCTGACGATGTTCTGCGTGTGGGTGAAATTGCAGAAGGAGCAACAGACGTTCGCTCCCACGAACGAAGCGCCCATCATGCCCACGGTAAAACCATAGCGTACCGGGGTGGCCTTGACCTTGCCGGCCAGGTCGATCTGGAACCGGGGCGGCACAAGCCGGCTCAGGAACTCGGTGATGCCGCCGGCAGGGCACAGCCACCCGCAGAACAGGGGCCCGGCAAACAGGGCGGCCAGGGGTAGGACCAGGACCGCACCCAGGTACATCGGCTGCTCGATCATGGTACCATACATCCACGGCTGTGCCAGCCACTGGATGGGCATGCGCATGCAGATGCGATGAACGTCGGGCAAGAGCGGGGTGCCGGTCGCCCACAGAACGAGACGCGTCAGCAGGGCAAAGGGCGCGTACAACAGGACAATGCCCAGCAGGAACGTCAGGAAGCGGTGAAACCAGTGGCGGCGAAGGGAGCGATAGGCCTTCGGATAGAGTGACATGATTCCTCCTCGTGGGCTAGTTCGCGCCCGAGTTGACGATCCTGACGGGCAGATCGGTCAGCAGGTCGCCCGTTTCGGCATCGAGGACGCGCAGTTCGCCGTCGCAGATGACCGCCTGGCTGCGCTGGCCGTCGGGGACGGTAAAGAACCAGTCCATGTTAAAGGTGTCGCCCGGCTCGATGTACCGGGTGGATGACTGCGCGGCCTGGTCCCAAGCCCGCTCGAAGGTCAGCCATTCCATCTCCAGGTCGCACATGTCCATCTCCAGGCGGATGCGATAGGGTTGGGTGCCGACGTTGCGCAGCCAATGGCTGGAGATGCTGATATAGTTGGGCTGGAGCGTTCGCTTCAAGAAGCCCTGCTGGCCCACGTCCACAACCAGGGCGCCTTCCTCACCGTAGGCCAACAGGCCGCCCTCGGGATAATCGCTCCAGTCATCCCCGTAGGTTCTGGCCCAGGGCCCGCCGACGTTGCAGCACGACAGGGTTTCGGCCCTGCCTTCGGAGGGAAAGTTGACCGAAAAGTGCATGAGCTCCGACTTGACAAAAAGCGACTGGGCCCACTTGCCGAAACCGAGGGCAAACAGGAACCCCAGCAGGCCCAGCGACCAGAGTCCGATCTTTTTCATCTCTCAACCCTCCAGACCGGGCGTTTCCGGCCCATCTCCCCTGAGGTAGGCGAGACCGGCGAGGCCGGTGCCCACGGCCAACAGCCCGGCAAAGATCAGGGTGGGCTTCATGACGAGGTTGCAGATCATCTCCGGGTTGCCGCACACGCCGATGAGGGCTGTGGGCAACAGAATGGCAAAAGCGCCCAGAACCACGCCCAGGGCCGACGTTGCGCGCAGCACGTGCTTGCGCCGGCTGGCCGCCATCAGG
The DNA here is from genome assembly GCA_012514775.1 of Anaerolineaceae bacterium. Next base: position 11,765 of record JAAYZQ010000380.1, on the reverse strand, counting down.
CCGCCGGCAAAAAAGAGGGGGCCGGCGACCGCGAGCTCGGCCCTCCCCGTCCAGTGACATTTCATGGGGATGGACGTGCCGTTGGGCAGGCTGATGGCATTGCCCTGCGAATGGCAATCGCTAAAGAGGGGCACCACGCCGACGACCACGGCGAGGACGACGAAAACTGCACCGGCCACTTTCACAACACATTCCCTCCTTCAAGATCCTTCGGGACGATCCTGTAGCTTTGGCTGTCTGGCGGATGATTCCCTTGCAGCTTGCTCGGTCACTTGCCAACGCGTTCAGTCTAGCACGAAGGGCGCTCCCCAACCGCCGGGGTTGGTTTGTCCGCGTTAGAGTTCCGTTAGAAAAAGTAGTTGGGTTGACCTCCTCCAACGCAAGGGCCGGCGTTCCCGAGCGAGGGCAGGGGCGCCCCTCGCTTTTTGTGGCGGCTGGCACCGCGCCCCTGTGCAGGCCCGTCTGAAAACTGCACCTGCTGTGCATCGGTTCTGCATGGCTTCTGCACACGTTTTTGCTATCATGGCGGCAGAATGCTCATCCGAGGGACCGGCAGTCTGCCGGCTGGCGGTTGGCCTGTCTGTCTCGCACTCAAGGGGGAGGAGGAGTTGCACTTGGTGTCGTACCGCACGCGAGGTGCTCGGTGTCTTTGATACGGGTCCTGTCTCTCGTCCCCCTGGCCGCGAGGCGCATGTGGAGCCAGCGCTTGCTCATGCTGTGCCTGCTCCTGGGCCTGATAGCCGCCGTGGGCCTGCTGTCCAGCATCCCTCTCTACGCCGATGCCGCCCACAACAGGCTCCTCCAGGGCGAGCTCGGGACCGCAGGGGCGGGGAGCGATGATGCGGCTGCCAGTGAAACCCCGCCGGCCCATCCCCCCTTTTCCTTCCTGTGGAGCTACATCGGGGCCTGGCACGGCAACGACACCTGGAACAAATACGCGCCGGTAAACACCTACCTGGCCGAGCAGGCGCCGGCCCTCGTCGGCCTTCCCCTCGGCCGGCAGGTGCGCCACGTGGCCACCGAAAAGATGAGGCTCTTTCCCGGCCAGGACGCCGCTTTTGTGCCCGACGAGCCCTTGTTGTGGGCCAGCCTCGGCTTTGCCACCGGCCTCCTGGAAGGCGGGCACCTGCAGCTCCTGGAAGGGGATCTGCCCGCCGCGCGCGGGCCGGGCGAAGCCGTGGACGTCCTGATCAGCCTTAAGACGGCCGAGACGTTGGGCCTCCAGGTGGGAGAGCAGTACATCCTCATGGCGCCCGACCTGAGCCAGGTCGCCGTGCGCATCGCCGGCGTCTGGCAGGCGGCCGACGAGGCCGGAGAAGCCTGGTTCTACGAGCCTTCCTCCTTTGACGAGGTGCTCCTGACGTCAGAGGATGCTTTTGTCTCCCAGGTAGTCCCGGCGCTAAAGGCGCCGGTGGCGACGGCCGCCTGGTACCAGGTGTACGACGGCAGCCGCGTCCGCCCGGCGAGCGTCAATGGGCTGCTGGCCGACGTGGCGACCGTGGAGGCGCGCGTGACCGCGCTGCTGGCCAACACAACCCTCGACGTTTCTCCCGTGCCGGCCCTGCAAAGCTACGGACGGGCGTCCAGCATCCTGACGCTGATGCTGACCGTTTTCAGCCTGCCGGTCCTCGGCCTGGTCGTCTGTTTCATCAGCCTCATCTCCGGGATGGTCGTTCAGCGCGAGCAGAGCGAGATCGCCGTCATGCGCGGCCGCGGGATCACCCGGGGCAAGATCGTCAGCCTCTACCTGCTGGAGGGACTGCTCGTGGGGGGCGTGGGCCTGGCCGGCGGCCTGCTCCTTGGCCGCTGGATGGCCCAGGTGATGAGCCGCACCCGCACCTTTCTCGACCTGGGAGTCCTGACCGCCGGGGAGGGGGGGACGATGGCCATTGTCTACACGCCCACCTCCGTGGCCTACGGCCTCCTGGGCGTGGTCCTGACCCTGGTGGCCCTCCTGGTTCCGGCGCTGCTCGTCTCGCGGCACTCGATCGTCACCCTGCGCCAGGAGCAGGCGCGCTCGCTGCAATTGCCCGTCTGGCAGCGCTACTATCTGGACCTGATCTTATTGGTGCCGCCGCTGTACGGCTGGTATCAGATGGCCCGGCAGGGGAGCGCTGCCCTGGGCGCCGAGGGCGGCGATCCTTTCTCCAACCCGCTCCTCTTTCTCGTGCCGGTCCTCTTTTGCTTTGCCCTGGGGCTGCTCTTTCTGCGCTTTTTCCCGCTCTTCATGCGCCTCCTCACCTCGGTTGCGGCCTGGATGCCGGGCACGACGCTCCTCCTCACCCTGCGCCAGTTGGCGCGCTCGCCCGCCCAGTACGCCGGGCCGCTGCTGCTCCTGACCCTGACCGTCAGCCTGGCCACGTTTACCGCCTCTATGGCCGTCACCCTCGACAGCCACCTGGGCGACCAGGTCTATTACCAGGTGGGCGCCGACCTGGCCCTCGTGGAGTTGGGCGAAAGCACGGAAGAGACAGACGAAACCGAGACCGAGACGGAGGAGGAGGCGCTGTGGCTCTTCTTGCCCGTCGAGGATCACCTGGAGGTGCCCGGCGTGCGCGCCGCGGCGCGGGTGGGCAGCTACAGTGCCCGGGCCAACATTGGCGGGCACCAGCAGGCGGGGCAGATCCTGGGCATCGACCGGGTGGACCTGCCCAGGGTGGCCTTTTTCCGGGCCGACTTTGCCTACAGCGAGTCGCTGGGCGAGCTGATGAACCGCCTGGCGGCGGCATCCGACGGCATCCTGGTGAGCAGCGATTTTCTGGCCCGGCAAGGGCTCGCCGTGGGCGATCCGCTGCGGCTGACCGTGGGCGCCTCCGGCGTCTATGCCGAGGCTTCGTTCACGGTCGTCGGCTCGCTGGAGCTGTTCCCCACCCTCTATCCCCAGGATGGCCCGTTCTTTGTCGCGAACCTGGACCACATCCACAACGCCCTGGGTGGCGCCTATCCCTACGACGTCTGGCTCGCCACCGACCCCGCCGTGGAGAGCGAGGAGATCGTCGAGGGCGTGCGCGACCTGGGGCTGGTGGTCGTCACGGCCCGCGACGCGCGGCAGGCCATCGCCCGGGCGCAGACGCAGCCCGAGCGCCAGGGGCTCTTTGGCCTGCTGTCCGTGGGCTTTATCGCCGCCGCCGTGCTGACGGTCATCGGCTTTTTGCTGTACGCCATCGTCTCGTTCCAGCGCCGCTTTATCGAGCTGGGCATGCTGCGGGCCATCGGCCTGTCCAAGAAGCAGATGGCCGGCTACCTGGCCGGCGAGCTGGCGGCGCTGATCCTGACGGGGGTTTCGCTGGGCACCGGGCTGGGCGTGGGGGCCAGCACCCTCTTTATCCCCTACTTCCAGGTCGGCGAGGGCAAGACGGCGCTGGTGCCGCCCTTTGTCATCCAGTTGGCCTGGGAGCAACTGGGAATTATCCTGGCCATCTTTGCCGCCATGTTCGTGTTGGCCGTCGTCGCCCTGGCCGTCCTTCTGAACCGCATGCGCGTCTTTGAAGCGGTCAAGCTGGGCGAGACGGTCTGAGTTGACGCTCGGGAGGAATCATGAATCGAACCACGTCCCACACCGGTCGCACCGGCAGGGCGCGCGCCGCCCGCCCTCTTGCCTTGCTGGCCGTCCTGCTGCCCCTGGTGGCCGGCTGCGCCGCGTCGGGCCCGTCGCCTGCCTCGGCCGGCGACGCCACGCCCACGCCGCTGCCCACGCCCGTCATTCCCGAAAAGGCGGTCTACACGGTGGAGAGGGGCACCGTCGTCCAGACCCTGGAATTCACCGGCCGTGCCTCTCCGCTCCTGCAACAGGAGCTGTATTTCGAGACGGCCGGCAGCGTGGGCGACGTATTCGTCTCCCGGGGCGACTGGGTGCAGGCCGGCGACGTGCTGGCCCAGTTGGACGTCGCCGACCTGGAGAAGCAGTTGTCGCAAAAGAGGCTCAGCCTGGAGACGACGCAGCTCAAGCTGGAACAGGCGCAGGTCCAGGCCACGCAGAACATTACCACGACCCTGTCCAGGCTGGAGGCTGCGCGCCAGAACCTGCAGACCGCCAGGACGAGCGCGGCCAACGACCTGGCGGCGGCCCGGGCCGCGGTGACCAGCGCCGAGGCGAACCTGGCCAACGCCAAACTCAACCTCGTCGTGGTCCAGAACAGCGACACCGTCGCCAAGAACGTGCGCGATCGGGAACACGAAGCTGCCTGGTTTGAGGCCTTTTACGGCGAGTGCCTGCAAAAGTACGAGGCCGGCCAGATGGACAAGACACGCCTGGACCTGGAGTACGCCAACCTGATGACGGCCAAGGAGAACCTGGAAAAGGCCCGGGCCCAGGCCCAGTTGGCCCTGGCGGAGGCCCAGGACCGGATCGTCCAGGCCGAGGAGAGCCTGCGCGAGGCAAAGGCCCGCGTTTCAGAGCTTCAGAGCCAGCCGTCGGTGTCCGACGCCGAAGCGGCCCTGGAGCAGGCCGAGCTGGATTACGAGCAGGCCCTGGCCGACGCCGACCCGGAATCGTACAATATGCAGCTCATGGCCCTCGACCTGGCCCAGGTGCAATTGGACATCCAGGACCTGGAAGACCGGATCGCCAGCGCCCAGCTCGTGGCCCCCTACGAGGGCGAAATCACGTCGCTGGACCTGCAGGAGGGGGATTCGGTGGCGGCCTATACCGCCGTGGGCGTCCTGGCCGATCCCAGGCAGGTCGAGATCACGGCCCAGTTGGGCAGCGAAGAGCTGAGCCAGATGGCCCTCAACCAGGAGGCAGTGATCGCCCTGCGGAACCGGCCGGGCGAGACGTTCCACGGCACCGTGCGCCAGTTGCCCTATCCCTACGGCGGCACGACCATCGACACCGGTGGCGACGACAGCGCCGTGCACGTCTCCTTCGAGGGCGAGGCGGACCTGGTCATCGGTGAACTGGCGACGGTCACCATCGTTCTCCAGGAAAAAGAGGACGTCCTCTGGCTGCCCCCCGCCGCCATTCGCACCTACCAGGGGCGCAACTTTTGCGTCGTCCAGAACCCCGATGGCAGCCAGAAGAGGGTGGACGTCCTGCTGGGCATCGTCACCGAGGAGAAGGCCGAGATTGCCGCCGGGCTGGAGGCGGGGCAGATCGTCGTGGGGGAGTGAGGGCCTTGGAGCCATTCATCCTGTGTGAGAACCTGGTCAAGATCTACAAGGTGTCCGACCTGGAGGTCGTCGCTTTGCAGGGGCTGAACCTGGCAGTACAGCCTGGCGAGCTGCTGGGCATCGTCGGCGCGTCGGGCTCGGGCAAGAGCACGCTGCTCAACATCCTGGGCGGGCTGGATCGGCCCTCCGCGGGCCGCGTCACCGTGGACGGCCGGGACCTGCTCAAGGCCTCTGCCGGCCTGCTGGACGAGTACCGCCGCACCAGGGTCGGCTTTGTGTGGCAGCAGACGGCCCGCAACCTGATCCCCTATCTCAGCGCCCTGGGCAACGTCGAGCTGCCCATGACCATCGAGGGCGTGCCGCCGCGCGAGAAGCGCGCCTGGGCCCAGGAGCTCCTGGAGACGGTAGGCCTGTGGGAGCACCGCAAGCACCGCCTGGCCCAGTTGTCGGGCGGGCAGCAGCAGCGCGTAGCCATCGCCGTGGCCCTGGCCAACCGCCCGGGGCTTTTGCTGGGCGACGAGCCGACGGGCGAGGTCGATTCGGCTACGGCCCGCGAGATCCTGGATCTCTTTCGGCGGATGAACCGGCGGCACGGGTTGACGACGATCATCGTCACCCACGATCCGCAGGTCGCCCGGGCGGTAGACCGCGTGGTGACCATTCGCGACGGCAGCACCAGCAGCGAGACGGTGCGCCGCGTGGCCGACGTGGAAGCGGCCCTCGCCTCCCGGCTCGGCCACCCAGGGGCGGAGGCGGCGGCCGATCACGTCCACGTCTACGAGGAGTTTGTCGTCGTCGATGGGGCCGGCCGCCTCCAGATCCCACCCGACTTGCGGGCCGAGGTGGGCATCGGCAGCCGCGTCACCGTGGAAAGGTCGGGCGGGGGCATCCTCATCCGCCCTGTGGACGGCCCGCAGCCCGCCGGCAATGCCGCCGCCCGCGCCGGGGACGGGGGCGACGATGGGCCACTGCCTGCCCCTCGCCCGGGACTGCGGGGCAGGCTCAAGTGGCCGCGACGCGTCAAATAAGCGCTCAGGAGGAAAACAAATGAGTCTCAAACCCGTTTGGACCATGCTGTTCATCGCCGTACTCGTCGCCGGTTGCGCGCCTGGTGCGCCGGCGGCGCCGCCCACCGCTGTCAACCCGGGGGCTGGCCCGACCGGTGGGGGCAGCGGCTCGCCGGACACCATCCTGCTTTTTGCCGTGTCCAACATGGATGCGCTGCTCTACGACAGCCTCATCGACGCCTTCGAGGCCGAAAATCCCGGCGTGCACATCAGCACCGTGTCCATCGAAGACGTCCTGGGGACCCCCATGCCCTTTGACCAGTGGCCCGAAGACGCTTATCTCCGCCTGGCGGCCGCGGCCGACGTCATCGCTGCGCCCGCCACCCGCGCGGCAGTGCAGCAGGGCGCGCTCCTGGACCTTGCCCATTTTTTCGAGGGCGACAGCAGCCTGAAAGCCGAGGCCTTTTACCCCGGCGTGCTGGAGAGCGTGCAGTGGGACGGCGGCATCTGGTCGTTGCCGACAGAGGTCACCTACTCGCTGCTGTACTATGACAAGAGCCTGTTCGCCGCCGCCGGCCTGGACTATCCACAGCCGGGCTGGACCTGGGACGATTTTCTGGCGGCGGCCCGGGCCCTCACCGTGGGCAGCGGCGACGCGGTCAGCCAGTGGGGCTTTGTCCAGCCCACCTTCGACCCCGTTGCCTTTGTCCAGGCCCGCGCCGGGCTGCTCTTTGACCCGAAGGCCGATCCGGTCTCGGCCAGGCTCGACGACGCCGCCGTGGTCGAAGCCGTGCGCTGGTACACCGACCTCTTTTTGACGCACGAGGTGGCGCCCTACTATGCCGCTTCGGGGGAGGGCGGCCCCGGCCGGATGTTTGCCGGCGAGGGCATGCGCCTCATCTCTTCCGGGCAGGCGGGCATCTGGCTCAGCTCCGGACAGTTCCGCGTGCAGGCGGTTCGGGTCGAGGGGCCGGGATCGCCCGGCCAGGAAAGCTCCGAGCAGCAGGGCGAGGCCGCGCAGCCGGCAGGCCCCGGTCCGATGGGCATGTTTGGAACAGAAGAAAGCGGTGTGGCGCCCTTTCCCGTCGAGAGTCCGGGCGACCACAGCACGCCTGCCACCGTCGACGGGCTGTCCATCAGCGCCGGCACGAGCAAGGCCGACCTGGCCTGGCGCTGGATCAGCTTCCTGGCCCAGCAGCCGGCGGGCCAGGGCGGATCGTTCACCGTCCTGTCCACCGGCTCTCTGCCGGCCCTGACCTCTGTTGCCGCCGCCTCGGGTACGTGGGACCGCCTGGACGCCGAGACCGCGGCGGCCATGCAGTTTGCCGCCGAGCACGCCTACTTTGATACCTACGACGGCGCGGCGCATGACGCCTTTCGCCAGGCGGTGCTGCAGGTCATGGAGGGCGGCGCCAGCCCGGAGCAAGCCCTGGCCGCTGCCCAGACGGCCGCGGAGGCGGTCCTGGAGGAGGAGGCGGCCGCTGCCCCCACGCCCGTCGCCGGCCTGACCGTGGTCGAGACGGAGCAGCAGGCACTGGATGCGGGGGCGGTCATCATCGACTTCGGGTTGAGCGCCGGGCCGGGCCCCTTCGGCCAGGAGTCCATGTCAGGCCTGGTGGAGCAGTTCCAGGCGGAGCACCCGGAGATTATCGTCGAGGTCGACTCGCCCCAGATCTTTCGCGGCCAGCTCGACCTGGCCGGCATGGCCGCCGAATACGACTGCTTCCAGGCGCCGCCCAACCTCAACGACGAGTCGCTGGCTGCCATCGTCAACGTAGAGCCCTTCCTGGCGGCCGATACGGGCACCCGCAAGGAGGACTTTTTCCCCTCTGCCCTGGAGCAGTTTGTCTACCAGGGCCAGTTGTGGGGGCTGCCGGGCAACGTCTCCATCGACCTGGTGAACTATAACCACGCGCTGTTCGACGCCGCCGGCCTGGCCTATCCCACCAGCGAGTGGACGACCGGCGACTTCTTGCAGATGGCCGTGGCCCTGACCCGCGGCAGCGGCGAGGACGAGCAGTACGGCTATGTCCCCATGTCGTCCGAAACGAACGACCTCATCAGCATCCTGGATCGGCTGGGGGCCAACCTGCTGGACGAGTCGCAGGACCCGCCGCGCGTGGTGCTCAACACGCCCGAGGTCGTCGAGGCCTTTCGTTGGTACACCAGCCTGGTGACCGAGTACCACGTCCAGCCGGTCTTTGAGGAGTCGGACGAGCCGGGCTCCAGCATGCGCGACCGCGTGGCGCTCATCGACGAGGGCCGGGCGGGCATGTGGCTGAGCAGCGGCGGGATGAGGTCGTTCGTCGCCGGCCGCGGCGAGGTCGCGGTCGTCCGGGGCGTCATTGAGGCGCCAGGCAGCGATGACACCTACGGCGTGGCGCCGCTGCCCGCCGGGCCCAACAGCGCCCAGGGCAGCGGCTTCCAGTCGGTGGACGGCTACTTTATCTCGGCCCAAAGCGATGCGCGCCAGGCCTGCTGGACCTGGATCAGCTACCTGACGCAGCACGCAACCTCCACGTCCGCCCTGCCGGCGCGCCGCTCGGTGGCCGAGTCGGCCGAGTACCGGCAGCTCGTGGGCGAGGAACGGGCCGAGGCGTACCTGGCCAGTGTGAACAGCGGCAGCAGGCCATCGTTCTACCAGCGCATCTCGGACGAGGGCAACTGGCTGGGGTTCTCTTCCCTGTGGCTGACCGACGCCTACGAGCGCGTCGTCGACGGCGAAGCGACGGTCGAAGAGGCCCTGGACAGGGCCCAGGAACTGTCCGACAACTATCGCGATTGCATCATCGCCAACGACGCCTTCCAGGATATGCAGGCGATGAGCGCCTGTCTTTCGGAGCTGGATGGCTTGAACGCGATGCCGGGGGGGCAGTAGTGTCTCGTCGGGAGCGGTGCCCATGGGCCGGCCCCGGACCGAAGGAGGGGCGAGAGGGGATCTCGTGAGCGATCGTGGCGGTTCAGAACCCATCCTGCGCGTCGAGGGCGTCACCCGGGTCTATCGGGTCGACTCCAGGGAGGTGCCCGCCCTCCGCGGCGTGGACCTGGCCGTGCAGCGCGGCCGGGTGGTGGCGTTGCGCGGCAGGTCCGGCTCGGGCAAGACGACACTGCTCAACTGCATCGGCGGCCTTGACCGGCCAAGCTCGGGCACCGTGTGGCTGGAGGGGCGCGACGTCACCCGCCTGTCCGACGACGACTGGGTCGCCTTGCGCCGGCACCGCATCGGGTTCGTCTTCCAGGCTCACGCGCTGCTGGCCACCTACTCGGCCCGCGAGAACGTGGACCTGATGCTCCGCCTGGCGGGCGTGAAGCGCGGCGAGCGGCAGCGGCGGGCCGAGGAGGTCCTGTCCATGATGGGCCTGGCGCGGTGGATGGAACACCGCCCCTTTGAGCTTTCCGGGGGGCAACAGCAGCGGGTAGCCATCGCCCGGGCCATCGCCCCGCGGCCCTCTCTCCTCCTGGCCGACGAGCCCACGGGCGAGCTGGACAGCGCTACCGGCCAGCAGATCATGGCCCTCTTTCGCCGCGTCGCCGACCGGGACGGCACCACCGTCCTCATCGCCACCCACGACCTGGCCGTGGATGCCTTTGCCGACGAGGTGATCCACCTGGAAGACGGCCAGGTCGTGGAGCGGAGGGCCGGCGGCTGGGGCGCCAGGGCCGACAGCTTCTCCATGCCGTCTGCATGACTTCTGCACATCTGTGTGCTATAATGGGGCAAAACGAGACAGGGGTTAGCAACGTGAATGGACAGAGTCTGTTTTCAAGGCAAAGCGTCCGCCTTCTGGCATTGGTCGTCCTGGGATTGGTGCTGGTCAGCGGCGCCGCGTGCAGCACCTCGAGCCTGGTGTCGATGCTGCGAGAGGCAGGGGAAGGGCAGGCCACAGCCGAGCCGGTGACGACGGCGTCGCAGGAAGCCATCCAGGACCTGGCGACCGCCACCGCGCCGGTGGCGCAGGTCGAGGAAGAGCCCTCGGTCCAGACTGAGAGTCAGAACGAGAATGAGAACGAGATTGAGGCGCAGCCTTCGGTGGAGGCCGAAGCGCAGCCGGCGACCGAGACGGCCGCCCAGGCGTGGGTCGACGTCGAGGAACAACTGGTCATCGATGTCTATGCCCGGCTGAGCCCCGCGGTGGTGTGCATCACCGCCCCGCAGCGCTTCGGCGAGTGCATCGGCTCGGGCTTTGTGGTCGACGAGGAGGGCCACGTCGTCACCAACGACCACGTGGCCACCGCCGCCCAGCAGCTCCTGGTGACGCTGGCCGACGAGCGGTCGGTCCCGGCCGAGCTGGTCGGCACCGACCCCGGCAGCGACCTGGCGGTGCTCCAGGTCGACGTGCCCGCCGAGGATCTGACCGTGGCCGAGCTGGGCGAATCGGCCACCATTCAGGTTGGGCAGCGGGCCATCGCCATCGGCAACCCCTTTGGCCTGGAGCGGACCATCACCACCGGCGTGGTGAGCTCCCTGGGGCGCACCCTCTCGCGCACCGACAGCAATTTCCAGATCGCCGAGTTGATCCAGACCGACGCGGCCGTCAACCCCGGGAACTCGGGCGGGCCGCTCCTCGATTCGGCGGGCAGGGTCATCGGCGTGAATACGGCCATCGCATCCACGACGGGCACCAACGCGGGCGTCGGCTTTGCCGTCCCCGTGGACATTGTCAAGCGGGTGGTGCCGTCCCTCATCGAGACGGGCCGCTATCAGCACCCGTGGATCGGCGTCTCCGGGCGGTCCATTTCCCCCGAGATGGTCGAGGCCGCCGATCTGCCCGTGGAAACCGGCGTGCTCGTCTTTACCGTGGAGCCGGGCAGCCCGGCGGAGAGCGCCGGCCTGCGCGGAGGCAGCCGCGAGGTCGTGGTTTCCGGGATCCCCATGCTGGCCGGCGGTGACATCCTCATCGCCATCGACGGGGTTCCCGTCAAGCGCTTTGACGACATGGTGAACTATCTGGCCAGCCAGACCAGCGTGGGCGACGAGGTGATCCTCACCGTGATCCGCGACGGCCAGGAGACGGAAGTGCCGGTGACCCTTCAGGAGCGTCCGGAAGGGCTGTAGGGCCGGCTGCCGGCCGGTCCCCGAGCGGCGGGTGCCCCCGCCCGGGCAAAAAACACACGGCTAGAGGTGTCCGGGATGGTTCAAAGGATCCTCGTCGTTGACGACGACCGCGAGATTGTGCGCCTGGTCAAGGCCTACCTGGAACGAAGCGGATACGAGGTGCTGGTGGCCTATGACGGCGAGTCGGCCTTGCACATGCTGCGGCGGGAGCGCCCCGACCTGATGCTCCTGGATCTCATGCTCCCCGGCCGCGACGGGCTGGACGTAACCCGGGTGGTGCGCAGCGATGGCAGCCTGGCCGCGCTGCCCATCATCGTGCTCACCGCCCGGGTTGAGGACCAGGACAAGATCGTGGGCCTGGAATTGGGCGCCGACGACTATGTCACCAAGCCCTTTAACCCGGGCGAGGTGGTTGCCCGGGTGCGGGCGGTCCTGCGCCGCGTCCACGGCGAGATCGCGCAGCCCATGATGCTGCGGGCCGGGGACGTGGTCGTCGACCTGGACCGGCACCAGGTGACGGTCGCCGGCCAGGTGGTCCACCTGACCCCTACCGAGTTTGGGCTGCTGCGCGCCCTGGCCGAAGAGGCGGGCCG
>JAAYZQ010000043.1 GCA_012514775.1 Anaerolineaceae bacterium | reverse complement strand
GCTTCGTTGGTTTCTAAATCCGTTGTTGTCTTGTGTGAAGAACAGAACAACGGATTTTGAATAGAACGGATGGAGAGAGCCGCGCTGGAGAAGGGAAGAGCAATACACCAAACACGGGCCACAGCGAGAACGCTGTGGCCCGTCGGATTGGCGCAGGGTTGTCCCGCTCCAGGCTCGTTACTCCGGGGCGTAGGGACAGCGGCCCAGCCCTCGCTCTTCCCGAATGTAGGAGCAGAGCATGACGTACGGCGCCTTGAGGAGGAGCTGGTCGACGGTGCTGGGCTCGATAACCGACCACCAGAACTGCTCGTCGTCGGCCGTCCATTGCACGTCGGGCATGTAGATGAGGCTCATCACGCCGATCCAGGGCTGCCAGTTGGCCTTGGCATACTTGTAGGCGCGCACCATATAGTCGCCCTGCATGAACTGATCGTCCACGCGGTGCCAGTAGTACGGGCTGTTCGTCCGCTCGTCGCGCGTCCAGCCAAACTCGAGCACCACGACCTTCTTGTTCGCGTCGCCGTTGTTGACCATGATCTGGCGCAGGTCCTCGACGTGGCGGAAGCAGTAGATGCGACAGGCCGGGCCCGGGCAATTGACGTCGCCAACGTTATAGTAGTTGGGGTCGTTGGCCACCGCGCCCGGGTCCATCTCGGGCGGCGCCTTGTAGCCGGCCCCATGGGCGCCCAACATATCAAAGTATGTCTTTGCCCCCGCGTCGTACATCGACTGGATAAAGCGGGTGTCGGGCACAGCCCGCTGGCTCAGCTCCGTGGTGGGTGCCATTCCGGCGGTGACAACCATGGCGTTGGGATCGGCGGCCTTGATGGCCTGGTAGGCCTTTTTCAGCATCTGGGTGTATTCGCCGGCGTTGGGCGCCTTGTTGCCCCACTCGCGGGCCAGGTTGGGCTCGTTCCAGATCTGATAGGCGTGAATCCGTCCCTTGTAGCGGGTGGCCATGGTCGAGAGGAAGGTGGTGAAATGGTCGATATTGCCCGGCGGCGCGCCTGCCCACTCGGGCCCGTGATCCACGCGCACGATGAGCTTCAGGCCAAACTCTTCCACCTGGCCCACGATGCGATCGGCGGTCGACCAGTCGTACTGGCCCTTGCCGCGACCTTCGATGTCGCGCCAGGCGAACCACTGCTTGACCCAGGTAAAGCCTGCGTCGCGCACCAGGCTCAGGTCGCGGTGCGCAACCTCCGTCCGCCACCAGAGAAAGGCCTGAATGCCATAATCGGGCGAGGCCATGGTAACCGGCCCCGAGGGCGGCCGTGCCGTGGGCGGCGCCGACGTCGCCGTCGGCTGTGCTGTGGGCTCCTCCGAGGTTGGCGCCTGGGCCGGTGGCGTCTCGGCCGTGGGGACCTCCAGGGTGGGAGTCACCGTCTCCGGCGTCTCGACCACCACCGGGCTGGGCTCCACGGTGTCGGTGGGCGGCAGGGGCGTGTCGCTCGGCGCTACGGCAACGGACGTAAAGGTCGGCCGCGCCGTCGGCAAGGGCGTCGACGTAGGCTCGGCGCCATTCATCAATCGCAGGATGGCGGCGCCGGCAACAAACAGCAGGGCCAGAACGATGGCTCCGCCGAGCACGGCGACGAGGGCCATCATGCCCCGTCCAGGGCCGTTTCCTCTTGACTCTCTATGGGAATCCGTGTCACTTCTCTGTGTCATTCGCTTCACCTGTACATAGTTGTAGGAACCCGGTCCTCAACGGCGACCGGGTTCCTGTTCGACACACACATCGGGCTCGCGGCCCGAGATCCTTTCGGCCTGTCCGGTTACTTGGGCATGGCCTTGAGAGCGTTATAGGTAGCAGTCGCGCTCCAGTCGCCGTGCACGATGGCCCACTGGGCCTTTTCCGTGCCGGGAGCCACCACATCAAAGTTCAGGTTCCAGAGAAAGGCCACCCCGACAAAACCCCACGACTTCATTAGCTTGTAAGCCTCTACCGTCCACTTGGCCTGCTCGTCCCGCGTATTGTCGGCGGCATAGCCGTAGCTGGCATCGCCGATCCAGTTCGTGGCCCAGCCAAACTCCGTGGGCCAGATCTTCTTGGAGCCATCGCCATATTTCTTCATGACCGCATAGTACTGGTTCAGCGTGGCGTTAAAGCTCCAGGAACGGTGGAGGGTGTTGCACGGGCCACGGAAAGAGGAGCCCTGCTGGGTGATAAAGTCGCAGGCCGCTTGACCGCCCTTGATCGACGGCGCCACGTTGTAGCCACTGGGGTGGGCGCCGATGGCGTCGCTGTAGCTCTTGAGGCCATTCTGGTACATGCCCTCCAGATACTTGACGTCGTCCATGGCCTTGGGCGGCGGAGCACCGGTGGGCGTCAGGGCGCCGCTAATCACGATCATGCCGGGGCAGGCGGCCTTGATCTTGTTGTAGGAGGGCTTGAGGAGGTTCATGTAGGCCGCAGGGTCAATCTTCATGTTGCCCCACTCGTAGTGCAGGTTCTGCTCGTTCCAGACCTCGATGGCCTTGACACTGGAGCCGCAGTAGCGCCCGGCCATGGCCCCCAGAAAGTCGGCCAGGTCCCCATAGTTGTTGGGTGGCCCGCCGACGCCCAGGTCCTGCCCGCCGCGTGCCCAGGCCGGCGCATTCACCACGCTCCACATCACCTTGACGCCGGCTCCATCGGCCGCGGCGACAATTTCGTCCAGCGCTCCCCACTCGTAAGCGCCCTTGGCAGTCTCAAAGTGCTTCCACTCTACCTGCTGCTTGACCCAGCCAAAGCCGATGTCCTTGATCTTGCTCATAACCATGCCGGCCTGGCCGTTGTGCACCATGTGCGCTTGCAGGCCATAACCAAAGCCGGGATTCCGCGCCGAGCTGCTGGCAGCCGGAGGCGAGGACGAGGAAGAGGACGAGCTCGAAGAGCTGCTCGCCGCGGGCTTGGCCGCCGGCCGGGGCGTGGCCGTCGGCTCGGGCGTAGCGGTCGGCGTGGGCACCGGCGTCTCGGTGGGCTGCGGTGTCGGGCTCGGGGTGGGGGTTGGGGTAGGCGTCGGTTCCTCTACCAACAAGGCCACGCGACTGCTGCCCGCGACCGTCTGCCCATCGTTGGCGACGATGGCGGCGCCGATCTCGTACTCGCCTGGCTGGTCGGGTGCCGACCAGGTATAGTCCTTCTGCTCCAGGCCAGCGGTTTGCTCCTGCAAGTAGCCGGCCTGCCCTTCCACGCTCCACACGACGGCGAACTTGCTGTCGACGGGCGATACGGCCGCCTGGGCCGACGACTGGTACTCGCGCACCAGGTCCCAGATGCGGGGGTCGTTGCCCTCATCCCACATTGCCCTGACGGTGACGCCGCCCAGGCTAAAGCGCGACAGAAGCTCGAGCTTGCGGCTCAGGCTGCTGGCATCTTCCAGGTAGACCGTGCGCTGCTGGCCGCTGGCCTGATCCACGTAGGTGAACCAGTAGCGCCCCGTGGCCGGGTCGAGCTGCACGCCGGCCGAGTCCAGCCCGACGGTGACCTCCTCGCCCGGGATCAACATCTCGTCCCCTTGCTTGAGGGCGACCTTGCTCAACTCGGCCAGGGCGTCGCGGTAGGTGCGCTCCATGAGGACACCGCCCGAGTTCTCGACGCTCCGTGCCGTGAACACCGGCTGGAGCTTGTAGCGCTCCACCTGGCTCGCGGCCCACCACAGCAGGGCCTCCATCTGCCCGCCGAGGGCATAGGCGGCAGGGTCCTGCATGGCCGGGAACTTGAACCCATCCACGATGCTGCCCAGCGCCTTCCAATCGTAGGCGCCCGTTTCCCACCGATCTTCGGCGATCTGGACCGGCGCTTCGACGTGGATCGTGAGGCGCTTGCCGTTGGCGCGAAGCCCTTCGGCCAGTTGCCGCACAAAGGCGGTATAGTCGGCACGGAGATCGGGGTTAATGCCCCTGTAGTCGAGGTCGATGCCGGCATACATCTCGCGCACGACGAGATCGACGATGGCCTGTGTGTGGGCTGCCTGGTTCTCGGGGAGGACGAGCATGTTGTCCACCAGGTCGCTCCGCACCACGCCGTCGTCGGTCCAGTTGCGCAACGTGGGCAGGACCCGGTACGACTCCTGTCCCTCGGGCGCCGGCAGGCTCGGCAGTTGACCTGTGATGTCGTTCTCCGGGCCGAGGTAGTAGCCCAGGGGATTCAGCTCGGTCAGGGCCTGGCCGCCAAGATCGGGCAAAGACACGTATTCGGGCAGCTCGGCACTGACCTGGGGAGGATGGCCAGTGCTCTGAAACGCGGCCAGGATCTGGGGCACATAGTCCAACCGCGCCTCGAGAACGTCATCCTCGCTGATGATCGTGCTCGGGACAAACCGCCATTCTTCTCCGGTCCACTCGTAGAGAGACAGCGTCTCGTACGGCTCGGCCTCGTTGGGGATAGGCACCGAGATCAGGACCTCGGAGGGCATGTCGCCCTTGATCCCCAGTTGATAGATGGGGCTCTTGATGTACAGATGCGAGGGAACGATCTGCGCCGCCTCTTTTAGCTCCTTGCCCGCGTAGCCATCGACAAAGCTGGCTCTGGGCACCGACTCTTCCTTGAGCTTGACGTCGTCCGTCATGCCCTCCGGCAGCAGGCTGACCTGCATGCCATCCGCATCCGAGACGGAACCACCCTCGTCACGATCGATGGGCACGTAGCCCGCCTCAAAGATCCGCTCCTGGGCGGAAACCGGCGGCAAAAGCAGGGCGACGATCATTAACACGGCGATGAGGACATTTAGTACCACGCCCCCTGTCCTGCCTTCCAGCAGGCCATCGAGCACTCCGGCCAGTGGATTCTGCTTCTCTCCCATGAGATGCGCTCCTTTCTGTCCCACAGCTCCAAGTTTTCAGAATGTCGCAACGAGCAATGAAAATACCCCGCGGCCGGGCCTGCCTCTGGCCGGTCCAACCCGGGGCCGTTTGTCAGATTATTTCGACAAGGTTCACAGAAATTATCATTGCTCTTTACGGGTGAGCATGGGGCGCATTGTAGCATAAGGGCCACATTTTGGCAAATTGCGTCCATTGTGCAGTGTTTGAGCTCCGCGCCCCGGTCAAGGCCGAGCGACGTGCAAGCTGCGGTGTGCAACACAGGCGCTGTCGTGATATACTGCGGCCGGGAGGTAGACGGGAGGATGGGTAGCGAGGTATGACATCCCTTCAGGTGCGAGCGGCAGGCCCCGGGGACGCCCGGGCCATCTCCGAGCTGCTCTTCGAATTCAACGGCGAGGCACTGGAGCCCGAGGATCTGGAACGGCGCATGGCCGAGGTCGGCGAGCTGGAAACCGCCCTCCTGGGCCTGTGGCAGGGCCGGGCAGCGGGCATCCTCGTGCTGCGCGTGGTGCCGACCCTGTCCGGGGCGGCAGACTGGGCCGAGATCACCGAGCTGTACGTACACCCCGCTGCGCGGCGCAAGGGCCTCGGCAGCCTCCTGGTCCGGGAGGCCGTGGAGCGCGCGCGGGCCCGCGGCTGCGCCGAGGTGCACCTCCTCGTGGACCCGGAAAATGCAGGGGCCATCGCCTTTTACGAGTCGGCCGGCTTTGTACGCGATTCCTACGACATGATGCTGGCCCTGTAGGATGTGGCAGTCTCTCGACTGCCGCTGGGGCCGCCGAGCGCCAGCTCGGCAAGT
>JAAYZQ010000379.1 GCA_012514775.1 Anaerolineaceae bacterium | reverse complement strand
GGATGTCCAGCCGGCCAAAGGTCTCCACCGCCGCCTGGACGATGGCTTCGGCGTCGGCCGGCCGCGTGACGTCGGCGCGTACCGCCAGGGCCCGGCCTGCTCCGGCCTCGATCTCGCGGACCACCTGACCCGCTGCCTCCAGATCGAGGTCGGCCACCACGACGACGGCTCCCTCGCGGCCCAGGGCCAGGGCGATGGCCCGGCCGATTCCCTGCCCCCCGCCCGTCACGGCTGCTACCTTGTCCCTCAATCGCATGGCTCTCCTCGCTCCTTCACACCCCTGCGAATCCCATCAGTTTACGGGCGCGCGGTCGTGCGCCCTGGCCGTGGGACCTACACCTCTCGGCCCGCAGGCCCCTGCTCAAAATACGCGACCTCGATCCGCCGCAGGTCGGCAACCGGCTCCTCGTCGTATAGCACCTCGATATCCTGGCCCGTCTCCGGGTCCTCGAATACCAGGTTCCAGCGCCCCGGGTGCCGGTTCAGGACACAATCGGGAAACAGCATGTGATGGTGCCAGCGAACCCCCCGGCGGGCGAGCTCGGCGGCCCGCCGCAGGATGGCCTGGATCTGCGCCTCGTTGGAGGTCGTCCGGGCCTGCTCCCTGTCCAGGATCTCCCTGCCGTGCAGCCATTGTACCAGTTCCTGGCTTGCCTGCACAAGATCGTCCTCGGCGTAGACGGCCAGGATCTCGTCCTCGGCGGGGCCTTCCAGCAACAGGGTGCAGCAGCCAGGCCGATCGTTGAAGCGGCAGCCTGCCGGCAGGACGTGAAAGTGCCACCGCCCTCCGGCCCTGTGCCACTGCCGCGCCCGGTCGAGGGCCTCCTCAAGGCCGATCTCGCGCATCGTCGTCTCCTGCCCACTCGACCATCATGCCCTGCGCGCTCGCCGCCTGGAGCGCCAGCTCGGCGTCCACGATCCACGGCCCGTCATCTCGCAAGCGAATTCGGGCCCGCCGGCCGCCGCGGAGCGGGATCTCGCGCTCGCCGTCGAGGGCCAGGATCTGCCCATCCCCGGCCACGCAGACCTCGTCGCCCGGCGACAGCTCGTCCATGGCCTCGATGCCCACGCTGGCCATGAGCCCTGGCGCCAGGGGCGCGGTCACCCGGCAGAGGCGTGCCTGGCCGAAGCGCAGGCTCAACCCCCGCGGCTCGCGGGCGCCCACCGGCCGGACAAAACCGGCCAGGCTCGAAATGCCGGTGGTGGCCGGCGACGCCCGGGTGAGGATGGCCCGCCGCAGCCTGTGCGGCTCCCACACGGCGCGGCTGCCCGGCGCCGTCTCGTCGACGACGGCCACGTCCACCAGGGCCAGGTCCGGCTCCGCGTCCTCCACGAGCACCTCCAGCCACTTGTGGCGATAGGCCACCTCCGGCACCGCCTCCGGGTGCCGGGCGACGAACCCGGCTGCCAGCCCGGCCACGGTGCCTTCCACCAGGTAGGGGATGACGTTGTTCGTTCCCATGGAAATGGGCAGCAGCGGCACCAGGCCGCACCCGCGCGCGGCGGCACGGCTGGTCCCGTCGCCGCCCAGGACGACGATACAGCCCGCGCCCAGCTCTCGCAACCTGCGGGCAGCGCGCGTCGTGTCGCCCGCGCCGTGGTCGACGGCCATGTCCAGGATGGCCGCCCGCCGGCGCAGGCCGGCCAGAGAGGCGGGCAGCCGCGCCAGCGCCATGCGCGCGATCCCGTACAGGTCGGGCATCAGGTAGACGCCTTCGACGCCGGCAGCAGCCCCTTGTGCTTGCGGCACCGGTGCCAACAGGCCCACCAGGAGGCGCTGCACCAGGTTGATCTTGTCCTGGGTGCCGCTGACGGACCCCAGGGCCACCAGTCGCCGGATGTCCGAGCCCGCCGCCGGGTTGGCGATGATGCCCGCCAGGGCCGGCCCGCCCGAGGTTCCGGGCGCCGCGTGCCAGGGCAGAGTCACGTCGCCCGGCCTACCCCGCGGCAACCGCGGAGCCGCCGGCCGGCTCCGCCCGGCGCGCCTGGAAGGCGGCCAGGATCGACTCCTTGGCCTGCTGCCGCCCCTCGCCAAAGGGACCGGCGCGGAGCTGGCCCAGGGCCCGGCGCGCATCCGCCTTTCGGCACTGCACCTCGTCCGAGTCGTATCCCAGCACCTCGGCGGCGGATAGGCCCGCCAGCCGTCCCTCCTCCATGGCCGTGCTCGCCTCTTCGATCCCGGCAATGTCCCCCGCGACATAGATCCCGCTTACCGTGGTCTCCATGTTGTCGTCGTGCAGCGGCACGTGGCCGCCCATGGACGGCAGGTAGGTGAACTCGCAGCCGGCCATCCAGGCCAGCTCCGACATGGGCGACAGGCCCACTGCCAGGCAGATGGTGTCTACCTCCAGCTCCTGCTCCGTGCCGGGGATGGGCTGCCACTTCTCGTCGACGCCGGCGATGGTCGCCGACTCGACGCTCTCCCGGCCATCAGCGCGCAGAACGGTATGCCGGGTGAGGATGGGAACGCCGGCCCGCCGGACCTTGCTGGCGTGCACGCCATAGCCGCCGATGCGCGGCAGCCCCTCTATAACGGCCACCACCTCGGCACCCGCCTGCAAGAGCTGGTAGGAGACGATGAGCCCCACATTCCCCGCGCCGACCATGAGCACCCGCCTGCCCGGCAGGACGCGGTGGATGTTCACCAGGGTCTGCGCTGCTCCGGCGCCCATCACCCCCGGCAGCGTCCACCCGGGAAAGGTCAGGGCATTCTCCTGGGCGCCCGTGGCCAGGATGAGCTTCTGGAAGTGCAGCAACTCGCTCCTGTCACCACGCTTGAGGGCCAGGTTGTTGCCCTCGAACAGCCCCCAACAGACGGCGTCCAGCAGCACGTCGACGCCGGCGCCCGCGCTGTCGGCCAGGAGCTCCTCGCCGATGTGGAACCCCCGCACCCCGGCGCGATGAGCCTTCGAGCCAAAGAACTTGTGGAGCTGCTTGAATAGCTGGCCGCCCGGGCTCAGGTTCTCGTCCACCACGGTAACCTGCGCCCCCGCCCGCCTGGCCTCCAGGGCAGCCATCAACCCGGCAGCCCCCGCTCCTACGACGGCAATCTCTGTCGTTACAGACACCCGTGACCTCCCCACTCCAGTCCCTTCATAGTTCCGGTTATGTCCTGCCCGCGCCGGACCGTCACGCCAGCCCGTGGGCGTGCCGTACGCGCTCCACCACCTCGGCCGGCGGCTGGCGGAAGTAGAGGGCTGTGCTCTTGTGCAGGCCGATGCTGTGGTACAGATCGGCCAGGATCTCGGCCATCTTGAGCCCCGCCGCGCTGCAGTCGACCACCGGCACCCCCGTGCCGGGGATCTCGTTGTAGTCGTGCAGGGTCAGGATGGGCCCGTAGTAGCCGCAGCCCACGACGATCACCTCGGCCCCGTCCTTGATGCACTCGCGCGCCACCCGTTCCAGGTTCGGAATCAGGCGCCGGTGCGGATCCTCGATGCTCTCCAGCAACATGCCGGCATCGGAGGGAGGATCGAGGGCGCGCACCGGCCGGACGATGGCCCGCTCCTGAAGCCCGTAGGTGCGCAGGTCCAGCTCGATGGTTGGAATGACGCCGGGCGCGACGGTGATGACCGCGAACCTGACGCCCAGGGTGGTCGCCAGGAGCATGGCCGCCTCGCCGATGCCCACCACGGGAACGTCCATCACCTCGCGCGCCTCCCACAGGGGATCGGCCCAGCAGCCGAGAACCATGGCATCAAAGCCTTCGTCCCTGGCCTGGATGCAGGTCTCGACGACGGCCCGGTTGTTCAGCAGCTCGGTATACAGCGAGCGGATATAGTTGCCCGAGACTGCCGCGTGGCGCAACTCCACTTCCGTGCCGGGACATGCCACCCGGGGAAAGTACCCCTGTAGCATCTCCCACAGGGGCTCCATCTCGGGCGCGCCCGACGTCGCTTCGTTCCACAGAATCCTCACGTCTCGATCCTCCCCTGGCCCGCGCGGGTCCGCCGGCCTCAGCCCAGGAGCCGCTCCGCCGCCGCAATGATGTCCTGGCTGCTGGCCATCATCTGCTTTTCCAGGGGCGGGCTGAAGGGCACGGGCACATCGGCGCTCGCCACCCGCTCCACCGGGGCGTCCAGGTAGTCAAAGGTCTCTTGCATGATCCGGAAGCCGATCTCGGCGCACACCCCGGCGGTCGTGACCTCCTCGCCGGCGACGATGACCCGGTTGGTCTTCTTGACCGACTTGACAATGGTCTCCATGTCCAGGGGCACGAGGGTGCGCGGGTCGACGACCTCGGCCTCGATGCCCCGCTCGGCCAGGATCTCGGCGGCCTCCAGGGCCTTTTTCACCATCACCTGGTAAGCGACGATGGTCAAGTCCTTCCCCGGGCGCTTGACCTCGGCCACGCCAAAGGGAATGGTGTACTCCTCTTCGGGCACCGGCCCTTTGATGCCATAGTAGGCGATGGCGTGCTCGAAGAACAGCACCGGGTCGTCGCTACGAATGGCAGTCTTGAGCAGGCCCTTGGCGTCGTAGGGCGTGGCCGGGATGGCGACCTTGATGCCGGGGGTGTGCATGATCCACGCCTCGTTGCGGCCCGAGTGTTGCGCCGCGCCCGAGCG
>JAAYZQ010000003.1 GCA_012514775.1 Anaerolineaceae bacterium | reverse complement strand
GCCATGCGCCCCTCCCAGTCCAGCTCGCGCACCAGGTAGGCCTCGCCGCCGTGCATGTAGACCGCCCCCTCGTGGAGGAGCAGCGGCGCGCTCTGGCGGTCCACCACGCCGACAACGGCCGCCTCCTCGGCCGCGTTCAGCACGGTGAAATTGTCCATCTCGGCCGTGCGCAGGCTGACCGCCTCGGCGGGGTAGGCCTGGTCGGCCCAGTGCCACTGGTGCCCGCTGTGCCGCAGCAGCCCCTCCTCCTCCAGGAATTCGAGGACCTCCCGGGTGTGGGGAAAGCGGCCAAAGGGCTCGCCGTCGGCAAAGGGCAGCTCGAAGGCCGCGCAGCGCAGGTGGTTGACGGCAATGACCAGGTTGTCGGGGTTGAGGAGCGCCCGCTCGGGCGAGCGGCCAAAGAAATAGTCGGGGTGGTGGACGATGTACTGATCCAGGGGCGAGGCGCCGGCCACCAGGATGGCCGCCGAGGTCCCCGCCCGGCGGCCGGCCCGCCCGGCCTGCTGCCAGGTGCTGGCCACGGTGCCGGGGTAGCCGGTCATGATGCACAGGTCCAGGTGCCCGATGTTGATGCCCAACTCCAGGGCGTTGGTGGCCACCACGCCCAGCACCTCCCGCTCGCGCAGGCCGCGCTCGATGGCCCGCCGCTCGTTGGGCAGGTAGCCGCCCCGGTAGCCCTGCACCTTTTCGCCCGGCAGGCCCTCGCGGCGCGCCGCGTCGCGCAGGTAGGTCAGCAGCACCTCCGTGGTCAGGCGCGCCCGGGCAAAGACGATGGTCTGCACGTCGGCCCGCAAAAAGCGCTCGGCCAGGAGCCGCACGTCGCTCACGGCGCTGCGGCGGATGCCCAGCTCGCGGTCGACGAGGGGCGGATTGTAAAAGATCAGGTGCTTGTCGCCCGTGGGCGAGCCGTCCTCCTCGGCGTCCACCAACGTGAAGGGCTCCTCCACCAGGCGGTCGGCCAGCTCCAGGGGGTTGGCGATGGTGGCCGAGGCGCAGATGAACTGCGGGCCGGCGCCGTAAAAGGCGCACACCCGCTTCAGCCGGCGCAGGACGTTGGCCACGTGGCTGCCCAACACGCCGCGGTAGGTGTGGATCTCGTCCAGGACGACGTAGCGCAGCCCCTGGAAAAAGCGCGCCCAGCGGGTGTGGTGGGGCAGGATGCCGGCGTGGAGCATGTCAGGGTTGCTGATGACCAGGCGCGAGTTCTGGCGGATGGACGGCCGGGCGCCCTGGGGCGTGTCGCCGTCGTAGGTGTTGGCCCCCAGCTTGACGCCCAGCTCCTTCTCCAGGGCCTGGAGCCCGGCCAGTTGGTCCTGGGCCAAGGCCTTGGTGGGGAACAGGTAGAGCGCCCGCGCCTGGGGCTCGGCCAGCAGGCGGTCGAGGACTGGCAGGTCGTAGCACAGCGTCTTGCCGCTGGCCGTAGGCGTGACGACCACCACGTTCCGGCCGCCCCGGGCCTCTTCCACGGCGTGGGCCTGGTGGGTGTAGAGCTGCTCGATGCCCCGTTTGCGCAGCGCCGCGGTCAGCCGCGGGTGGATGTCGGGCGGCCAGCCGGCGACGGAAGCCGGCCGGGCGGGCAAGTGCCGCCAGTGCTTGATGCGCGCCGCCGTCTGGGCGTCGGCCCGCAGCTCCTCCAGGATCGTTTCCAGGCTCATGGCGAACCGGACCTCACCGCGTCTCCTCCCGCTGGTGCGGGCCATTGTAGCACACCTTGCGCCGCAGGGCAAGGATAGCAGCAGGTGCTCTTGTGACAGCATGCTTCGCGGCCCGGCTTTGCTGCTACGGAATGTATTCGAACGACTGGACGATATCGTCCACTTCCTCCTGGATGTCCACCCCGAGGTCGATCAGCTCATAGCCGACGGCAACGTTTCCGTCGTCGCAACTGAGGGTGAAGGCCAAACCGTCGACCCGTATCTCTTGGGCGTTGTTATAGTGGACGGCCTTTACCTTGCCCTCGTAGATCAGTACATCCCTTGGCACGGTAGCAGCTCCACAGTTAACCGTGGTCATGAGCACCATTGCTCGACAAGGGCTTGGGTAGCCCTGGAACGCTTGCCGCGCCGCTTTGGCGGAGTCCAAGGCGGCAAGGGCACTCGAAACGAGAGCAGTTCTTCGACTGTCCAGCGATGATCGGTGATTCCGGCGGCGATGCCGGGAGTCCGCGGCACCCAATGACGCCGACCACCAGGCAAAGGGATGGCCACTCGTAGGCTACGATGATTCGTACAGAAGTTGTAGACCGTGCCAACCAGATACATCGAGGCCTGCAGCGTCGTCGTTTGACGCGCCAAGGCTCGTCCTCGCCGTGCCAAGGCAAAGATGCAAGCGCGGAAGGTTGCATTCAGCCGTTCGATATAGGCGGTGTGGATGGTGCCTCCTCCTTGAGTTCGCCGCAATAGGACAGACTGACCCCCTTCTGGATCCAGCCTTCTTCCACATAACCGACCCCGGGCACGTGGACCAGCACCCGACGGGGGGAGGAGCCGACCATGACGTCCACCGTCAGCCCGGTGCGGCGCACGATTTCGCTGGCAATGGTTTCGATCTTGCGCTGGGCGGTGGGGGTGAGGGTGTCAATGCCACCCACTCGCACACGCACCGCACTGATGCAGTCGTCGCCACCGATCGCCTGAGCGGCTTCCAGTGTGGTGAGGATGAACGGTGGATTCTGGAGGTAGCTGGCTGGGTTGAGGGTGGGGCGTAGAGTGCGCGGTTCGACCGGCCAACCCTGTTCGTCGTACTGCAGCTCAGCAAAGGGCGGAAAGTAGGTCTCCAGGGGCACGCGGTTGACGTCCGCCACTTCGGGAAGATGCTCAACGTCAAACACTCCGCTTGCCTGCATGAAGAATGCCGCGTTAAACCTGGCCTCTGAAGACCAGGGGCCTGGGAAGTCGCGGTAGCGAAGCTCCCCTCCTCTGCCAGATGCACTGCTATGGGGAGGAAGGATGACTTCCAGCGCCAGTCCATCGTGAGAAAATGGAGGAATGCTTTCACGATACTGAATACGGCTGGGCATGCTCCAAGCGAACCGGTGCAATGTACCAAACGAGACTACTTCCCCAGGTGGGGCCATCAGGTTCTGCACAAGGCGGTCATAGGCACTCTGGCTATCTAGCTCCT
>JAAYZQ010000378.1 GCA_012514775.1 Anaerolineaceae bacterium | reverse complement strand
CTCTTCTGGCGAAACCGCGGCCTGGGCGTCAAGACGACCATGGCGCTGGTGGTCGCCATGGAGCCCTTTAACCGTGAGATCAGGCCCGAGGCCAAGGGCGGCGGCGGCGGCGAGTTCGACGGACTGATGCGCAGCCGCTTTGCCGACACGGCCTTCTGGGATCCTGTCGTGCGAACCGATGAGGAGGGCAAGGCGCACGTCGAGGTGCAGTTGCCCGACAACCTGACCACCTGGCGCATGCAGGCCCGGGGCGTGACGGCCGACACCAGGGTGGGCCTGTCCAACGTGGACGTCCTCAGCACCCTCGACCTGTTGGTGCGGCCCGTGCTGCCCCGCTTTTTCGTGGTGGACGACCAGGCCGAGATCGCCACGGTGGTCCATAACAACACGGGCCAGGCACTGGACGTGGAGGTCAATATCAACGTCGAGGGCCTGTCCCTCGAGGGGGATGCCCGCCGGACGGTGGCAGTGGCGGCGGGCGACCAGGCCAAGGTGATCTGGCCGGTCACGGTCCTGCCCGGCGACGAGGTCAACGTCCGCACCTGGGCCCGGGCCGGAGATCTGTATGACGGGAGGGAGGACAACCTGCCCGTCTATCACTACTCGACCCCCGAGGTGGTGGCCACCGCCGGCCAGTTGTCGGAGGCGGGCCAGCGCCAGGAGGTCGTGCAGTTGCCCCGCGTGCTGGACGAGAGGCAGGGCGAGCTCACGGTCAAGGTCGACGGCTCCCTCACGGCGGCGACGCAGGACGCCCTCCGATACCTGGAGCACTATCCCTACGAGTGCGTCGAGCAGACGGTCAGCCGCTTCTTGCCCAACATCCTCACCTGGCGCACCCTCGACGAGATGGGCATCGAGCGCCCCGAGCTGCGGCAAAGGCTGTCGCAGTTGGTGGGCGTGGCCCTGCAGCGCCTCTATGCCCAGCAGCACTATGACGGCGGCTGGGGTTGGTGGGTCTCGGATGAGAGCGACCCCTACCTGACGGCCTACGTGCTGCACGGCATGTTGGAGGCGCACCGCGCCGACATGGTCGTCGCCGAGGAGTCCATGGCACTGGCGGCCGGCTACCTGCGAGACGCCCTGCCGTCGGTGGGCCGCGTGGATGCCGCGTGGCAGGCGAACCGCCTGGCCTACGGGCTGTACGTGCTGGCCGACTACGGCGTCACCCTGGACAACCAGAAGAGCGGCACCCTCGGCCTGGCCGTCAGTCTCTTTGAGAAGCGCCACCTCCTCGACCGCTACGGGCAGGCCACCCTGGCCATGGCCCTGGGCATCCTGGAGCCGCAGGAACCGTCGCGGGTGCAGACGCTCCTGGGCGACCTGATGGGCGACGCCATCCTGAGCGCCACGGGCGCCCACTGGGAAGAGGCCGAGCCCGACTACTGGAACATGAACACCGACGTGCGCACCACGGCCATCGTCCTGTGGGCCATGTCCCGCCTGGATCCGGAGAACGACCTCTTGCCCAACGTCGTGCGCTGGCTGATGGCCGTGCGCGAGGAGGGCCACTGGGAGAGCACCCAGGTCACCGCCTGGTCGCTCCTGGGGCTCACCGAGTACATGCGCGCCAGCGGCGAGCTGCGGGGCGACATGAGCTACAGCGTCTATCTCAATGGGCAGGAGTGGGCGACGGGCCAGGTGACGGAGGAGAACATCGACGAGGGCCAGGAGCTCCAGGTGGGCATCGCCCGCCTGCTGGCCGACGAGGCCAACCGG
>JAAYZQ010000377.1 GCA_012514775.1 Anaerolineaceae bacterium | reverse complement strand
GGCCAAGGGCGGCGGCGGTCTCCGGGCCGAGGGTGATCACCGGCGGCGTGGCATCCACCGTCACAGTGACGGGCTCTGTCCAGTCGCCGGAGGTGCCAAAGCCATCGATTGCCCGGGCGCGCAGCCGGATCTCGGTCCCATCGCCGGCGCCGCCCGCGTCCCAGGGGCAGGCCCACGTCCCATCCAGGGGAGTCATGTCGGTGCAGGTGATGATGGTCCCCACCTGCACCTCGGCCGTGCCGGTGACCTCGGCGCGAGAGGCCGGTGCGAGGCTGGCGAGCTGCGGCGGCTCGACCCCGATCACCTCCAGGGCGATGGTCGGCACGCCGGACGGATCGGACACGACGCCTCCGGCCTGATTGAGGCCGGGCCCGACGTAGGCACCGGGTGCCAGGAATGCCAGTCCCACCGGCGGTTCCGTGTCCACCCCGTGCTGCACCCACAACCAGTCAAAGGCGCCGTGGGTGGCATCGGCGACCTCGGCATCCAGCTCGGCCGACTGGCCATCCAACGCGGCGTTGACCGTGCCCGTGATGGCAATCGTGCCGCTCACGGCGTCCAGCGTGACCGTCAGGGGCGAGCCGCCTGCCAGCTCCAACGCGCCCCGCGCCGTCAGCGTCACCACCGCTCCCGGGGCAATGGCCGCGCCCAGGTTGGCATAGCGAAGGCTGTAGGTGACCGTCTGCCCCTGGTCGAGCAGCACAGACCCATGGTCCAGGGGCAGCGAGAGGTCCGGCTCGCCGTCCATGTCGCCGCCGTCGAGGGGCCGGCCAGGGATGAGCAGGCCCGGCAGGTCGTGCTCCAGAAAGCCGAGCCCCAGGCCCGGCGGCTCGGACCACAGGCTCACCCGCAGGTCGGCATCGGCGAACCGGCCCTGGTTCGGGCACTGCCCGTCACCCAGCATCGGCCACCGGTACCGCTGCGTGAGCGCGAAATCCCGCGCCAGGTAGTCGAAAGCCAGGGGATTGGCCGCCAGCGCGCTGTTGAGCGGGTTCTTGTCGGGCATGGCCGCCCACAGGCGCAGGGCGTCCTCCTCGCTGGCCAGGGCCACCAGGCTGAACCCGCCCCCGCCTCCCGGTTCCAGGCCGAGCACGTCAAAGGGGAGCAGCACGTCGGTGCGCGCCCGGCCCGCGTCCAGGGCAACCCGGATGCCCACCAGCCCGCCGGCAGCCGGCTGCCACCCACCGGACGCGCTCGCGGTCAGCAGTGTCACGGTCTTCTCGTCCTCCACCCACACCAAGTAGTCCGCCGCCATGTCCGCCGGCAGCCGGATCTCTGGCCCCAGCCCGTAGGGATCGTAGGCCGTGGCTGCCCCCTCGCCCGTTCGCGTGTCAAGGTAGATGAACAGGTCGCCGCTGACGTTCCAGTCCGCGCCGGTCCACGCCAGGCGCAGCGCCTCCCGGTCCCAACTGGCGTGCAAGGTCTGGGTCCCCCTCAGGGTGGCGCCCGCTTCCGCGTGCCGGCCCAGCTCCCGGTCGGCCCCCACCTGGCCGCAGCCGCTCTGCATCCAACCATGATAGGCCAGGTCCGTGACGAGGTCGGGCGTCAAGGGCCCGTCCAGGTAGACCGGGCCGGCGGTCTGCGCCCGGCTGTTGCCGTTTTCGTCCCGGGCGACGACGTGGGCATAGAGCGCCTGGGGCTCTGCCAGGGCTTGCCGATGCTCACCGACCGCGGGCGTCAGGCTCTCCACGGCCGGCGTGATGGCGGTGCTCCAGCCCGCCAGCACGTGCGACCAACCGGCCCCGAGGCTGCTTTCGGGCCAGCCCATGGCCAGCGTCGCGCTCGTCTCGCGAATGGTCTCTCCAACTTCCAGGGGGATCAGCCCCTCGCCCGATTCGTACGCCAGGGTCACCGTCATGGGGGCCGGCGGCACCAGGTCGACGGTGACCGTCTCGGTCACCTCAGCCGTGTGGCCGGCGCCGTCGGTGGCCCGGACCGAGATCGTGTGCGCCTCGCCATCCGGTTCGCTTTCGCCGGGGCCCAGGGACCAGGGATAGTGCCACGTCCCTCCATTCAGTCCGGCAGTCTCCCACGTACCCCCGTCCACAGACACCGCTACTTCTTGCAGCCCCACCGAGTCGTCCGCGGAGCCGCTCAACGCCACCCGCCGGAACGAGAGCCGGTGCGCCGTGGTGAACACCGTCGAGGACAGGGCAACGGCCGGCGCCTCGACGTCGACCGTGATGGTGATCGGCTGGGGTTCGGGTTGGACGTTCCCGGCCCGATCCGTGGCCGCGGTGACCAGGACGAAATGCCCTTCGCCGGGCGGCGTCCAGGTCGTAGCCGTGATGGTGTCGCTCACCTGCCCCGCCCAGGCAAACGAACCCTCCTCCACGCTGTTGACCATCAGGGTGAGAGCGTCCAGGCCATCCCGGGCAAAGGCGCCGATGGCCAGGCTGATGGGGGCCGTCGCGGTCAGCACCGTTTCGTGGGCCGGCGTGAGGACGGCAGAGGCCAGAGCGGCG
>JAAYZQ010000376.1 GCA_012514775.1 Anaerolineaceae bacterium | reverse complement strand
GTACAACTTCCAGGTGGTGGCCAAGGACCCGGGAGCCTTTGCCCACAACGGGACGTACGTGCTGCAGTTCCTGTACGACAGCATCGAGGCCCTGGGCGGCGACGTCACCGCCATGACGCGGCCATAGTACAGAACCGGGCCGTCCAGCATGCCACGGCATGCTGGACGGCCCTTTCATGTCGAATCTCCGGGAACTCCCGGCGCCTCTTCCGCGTCTTTTGAGTGAGACCGTGAGCGGAGGAGGCAAACGATGCGCAAGCTTGTTCAGACACTATTGGGAATCCTCGCACTTCTGGCCCTGCTGTTGATCCCTGCCGTGCCGGCTGCCGCCGACGGCGTGATCATCCCGGTGCCGCCCCCCGACGTGCCCATCGTGGACGTGCCCTACCTGACGGTCAAGTACCACCGCGTGACGGTGACCATCGAGGATCAGGTCGCCACGACCCACGTCGACCAGGTTTTCGTCAACGAGTCGCGCTTTGAGGTGGAAGGGACCTACGTCTTTCCCCTGCCCGAGACGTCGACCATCAGCGAGTTTGCCATGTGGGTCGACGGCGAAAAGCTGGAAGGCAAGGTCCTGGAGCGCGACGAGGCCCGCCGCATCTACGAAGACATTGTCCGGAGCCGCAAGGATCCGGCCCTGCTGGAGTACATCGGCCGCAATGCCTTCCAGGCCAGCATCTATCCCGTTCCGGCCGGCGGCGAGCGCCGCGTCGAGTTGGAGTACAGCGAGGTCCTGCCCGTCGACAATGGGCTGGTGGAATACGTCTATCCCCTGAGCACGGAGAAATTCTCGCCCCGCCCCCTGGAAGAGGTGGCGGTCAACGTCACGATTCGCAGCCGGGAGCCCATCAAGGCCATCTACAGTCCCAGCCACCAGGTGGACGTGGTGCGCCAGGGCGATCATGAGGCCCTGATCGGCTACGAGGAAACGGGCGTCACCCCTGACCGGGACCTTGTCCTTTACTACACCGTCTCGCAGCAGGACGTGGGCGTGAACCTGCTCAGCTACAGGCCCCCGGCCGGCGGCGATGGCTTTTTCCTGCTCCTGGCCGCTCCCCAGGTGGAGGTGGAGGAACGAGAGGTGGTGGCCCGCGACGTCATCCTCGTCCTCGACGTCTCGGGCTCCATGCGCGGAGCAAAGATCGAGCAGGCCAGGGATGCCCTCCAGTTCGTGCTGGAGAACCTGAACGACGAGGATCGGTTCAACGTCATCACCTTTAGCACCAGCACCCAGCATTTTGCCCGGGACCTGGTGCCGGCGTCGCAGCGAGGCGAGGCCCAGGACTTTGTGGCGCGCCTGGAAGCCACCGGCTCCACCGACATCAACCGCGCTCTCCTGGAAGCCCTGGACCTGGCCGGTGGCGACCGCCCGGCGGTCATCATCTTTTTGACCGATGGGCTGCCCACCGTCGGCGAGGTGAACGTCGACCGCATCATCCGCAACGTCGGCGACGCCGCCCCCGACAACGTGCGCATCTTTCCCTTTGGCGTCGGCTACGACGTGAACACCGCCCTCCTGGACACCATCGCCCAGGATCACCGCGGCGCTAGCGGCTACGTGCGGCCCGAAGAGTCCATCGAGGAAAAGGTGTCGGCGTTTTACGCCAAGGTAAGCACGCCCCTCCTGGCCGACCTGGAGCTCGATTTCGGCGTCGAGGTGTACGATCTCTATCCCTATCCCCTGCCCGATCTCTTTGCCGGCACCCAGTTGGTCGTCGTCGGCCGCTACCGCGAGGGCGGCGACGCCGTGATCACCCTTGCCGGGCAAGTGAACGGCCAACGCCAGGTCTTTGAGTACGACGACCTGCTCTTCAGCACCGAGGGCGGCGACGACTTTATTGGCCGCCTGTGGGCCACGCGCAAGATCGGCTACCTGTTGCAGCAGATCCGCCTCAACGGCGAGGAGAAGGAGCTGGTGGACGAGATCGTGGACCTGTCGGTCCGCTACGGGATCGTGACACCCTATACGTCGTTCCTGGTCGAAGAGCCGGAGATGGCCTTGCGGGAGGGTGGCCGGTCAGAGATTGCCGAGCAGGTGGTGGCCGACAGCAGCGCCGGGGCCGAGGTGTCGGGCGAGGCGGCCGTCAACCGCAGCTCCCAGGAAAAGAGCCTGTACCAGGCCGAAGCGCCGGCGGCCGTGCCAGAGATGGGCGCCGGGGTGGCCGGCGCGCCGGGCGAAGCCGCCCCCGTCCGCCACGTGGGCGACAAGACGTTTGTGCTCCACGAGGGGATCTGGACCGACACGACCTTTGACCCCGACCGAATGGAGGCAGTGCCGGTGAGCTTTGGCAGCGACGACTATTTTGCCCTGGTGACGGCCCGGCCCGACTGGGGGCGCTACTTCTCGCTGGGCAGCCACGTCATCGTCGTCCTGGAGGGCACCGCCTACGAGGTGCGGGAAGGAGATGCCCCGCCCCTCGCCCTGCCCCCAGCACAGCCCGATCCCGGTCCCACGCCCCTGCCCACGCCCACGGCCCAGCCTGGCCCGGATGACCTGTCCGCGGCCGAAGCCCAGTCCGTGGCCCTGGAAG
This sequence comes from Anaerolineaceae bacterium, assembly GCA_012514775.1. The sequence goes on along the minus strand of JAAYZQ010000376.1, from coordinate 1,128 downwards.
GTCCCGGCAGCGGCATCCTGGAGGCAATCGGCAATGCCCTCCAGGATCTGTGGAACCGGTTGGTCGACCTTTTCAACTAGCCCCATGGTCGTATAAGCTTTCGCCCTTTGCCGGATTCCGCCCACGGAGTCCGGCAAAGGGCGAGCCTTGCCTGGCAAGCACCAACCGGGTGAACCTCCGCAGCAGCGCGGCGCTCTTTCTTTGACACCGGGCGCGACCTGTGTTATATTGGATCTGGGATACAGGATTCCATTGTCCAGCAACGAGGAGGAGAGCGCCGATGCCGCAAGACTCGTTTGCCACCACGCCGTTGGTCCTGCAGACGGTCCAGGATGCCGTCGTCGAGCGCCTGCGCGCCCTCATCCTGAGCCGCCAACTGCAGCCGGGCCAGCGCCTCGTGCAGGCCGACCTGGCCGAGCAGCTCGGCGTCAGCCGGACCCCCATCCGCGATGCCCTCACCCGCCTGGCCCACGAAGGCCTCGTGAACCTGACCTCCTACAAGAGCGCCACCGTCGCCTGCTTTTCCGCCGCCGACCTGGAAGAGATCTTTGCCGTGCGCATCGGCCTGGAGAGCTATGCCGCCTTTGTGGCTGCCCGCCACGTTGCCGATGCCGAGCTGGAGGGGCTCGAGGTCCTGTTGCACGAGATGGCGCAGGCCTTCGAGCAAGACGATTTCGAGGCGCTGCTGACCGCCCACTACCGCTTTCACGCCACCATCTATGCCGCCGCCCGCAAACAGCGGTTGCACGACCTCATCATCAAGCACATGGACCTGGCCACCGTCTATCAACGCATGGCCCTTAGCGTGGGCCGCGGCGCCAGGGACCCGGTCGTGGAGCACCAGGATCTACTGGACGTCCTGCGCCGCCGGGATGCCGGCGCTACGGGCGCAATGCTTCGCGCTCACCTGGAGATGACCGCCGCCGAGCTCCTGGAGTTGTTCCGGGAGCAACCATCCGGGTGTTAGAGCCCGATCCCGGCCCCGCTCGCTTCCGCCTTCTCCCAGGAGAGCCCGTGCGCGGGGCGAAAGGAGGTGACGACATAGCCAACCGTCGACAGGTCGTGCAGAGTGAATTATCTAAAGGAGGAGAATGATGCCTAACGTAAGTTTTGTGCAACCAGAAGCCG
>JAAYZQ010000375.1 GCA_012514775.1 Anaerolineaceae bacterium | reverse complement strand
CACGAACGGCACGTGCAACGCACCGGGTTGCAGGAGGTCAAGATTGAGGGTGTCACAGCATCTGGACATCGCCGCCCTGGTGGCAGTGCCCCACGTCGATCCCTATGGCGGCTACGAGGTCTCGCCCGACGGGGCCCGGGCCGCCTTTGCCTGGAATCGCACCGGGCAATGGGAGATCTACGAGGCGCCCCTCGACGGTTCGCTGCCGCCACGGCAGGTTAGCCGCGGACCGGGGGCCAAGTTCGCGCCCCGCTATTCGCCGGCCGGCCGGCACCTGGCCTTTGTCGTCGACGAGGACGGCAGCGAGGCCTTTGACCTTCACGTCTGCGACCTGGAGAGCGGGGAACAGGCCAACCTCACCCCGAATTCGCCCGAGGCGCTGCAGCCCGACGTGGCCTGGGCGCCCGCGGGACAGGGGGCGCTGCTGGCCTTTCTCGCCGAGGGAGACGGGCATTTTTGTCCCTACCTGCTGGACCTGGAGGGCGGGACGCCGCGCCTGGTGTGGCGCAGCCCTTCCCCGGCCTACGAGGTCGACTGGTCGCCCGACGGCCGCTGGCTGGCGATAGCGGCCGAGACCCGGGGCCAGGACTATGGCCTGACCCTCGTCCCGCTGGACGGCGGCGAGACGCGGACCGTGGGCGACGCCCAGGGCCCGCTCAATGCCCGGGACGGCCGCTGGGCGCCCGCGACCGGTGCGGGTGGCCTTCGCCTGGCCTTTGTCTCCGACGCCGGCGGCACGTGGGACGTGGGGATCTATGCCCTGGAGACGGGCCGGGTGACCTGGGTGACGGCGGGCGCCGCCGACAGGGAGAGCGCCACCTGGGCGCCCGACGGCAGGCGCCTGGCCTGGGTCGAGAGCGAGGGGCCCCGGAGCTGGATCGTCGTACACGACCTGGGCACGGGCGGGAGCGCCCGCTACGAGCTGGAGCCGGGCATCCACCACGCGCCGCGCTTTACGCCCGCCGGCGACGCGCTCCTCGTGGCCGTGGACAGCCCGCGCCGGCCGGCCGATCTCTGGTTGCTCTCCCTGCCCGGCGGCACCTGGCGGCAGCTCTGCCACTCTCTGCCGCCCGAGCTGGCAGACGCGCCCTTTGTCGAGCCCGAGGAGGTGCGCTACCCCGGCCTGGACGGGCAGCCGGTGCCGGCGCTCCAGTACCGATCGCCCGGAGCCACGGCGCCGGGGCCGGCAGTGGTCGTGATCCACGGCGGCCCCAACTGGCTGTCACAGTTCACCTGGGACCCGGCCATCCAGCATATGCTCAGCCGGGGCTGGACCGTGCTGGCGCCCAACTACCGGGGCTCGACAGGGTACGGCCGCGAGTGGCAGCTCGCCAACCGCTTTGACCTGGGCGGCGGCGACACCAGGGACGTGGTGGCGGGGGCCGACTACCTGGTGCGGGAAGGGCTGGCCGATGCGCGGCGCGTGGCCGTCACCGGGCGGAGCCACGGCGGCTACCTGACCATGACGGCCCTCACCGGCTATCCCGACCGCTGGGCGGTGGGCTCGGCGGTGGTGCCCTTTCTCAACTGGTTCACCTCCCACGAGAACGTGCGCGAGGACGTGCGCCACTGGGACGTGGAGAACATGGGCGACCCGGTGACGCACCACGACCTGTGGGTCGAGCGCTCGCCCTTCTTTTTCCTGGATCGCATCCAGGCGCCGGTGCAGTTGATCTGCGGCGCCCACGACGTGCGCTGCCCGGCCGTGGAGTCGCTCCAGGCCCGCGACACGCTCCGGGCCCTGGGCAAGGAAGTCAGCCTGGCCCTCTATCCCGACGAGGGCCACAGCTTCTTGCGGCGGGAAAACGTCATAGACGCCGAGGAACGGCGCGCCGCTTTCCTGGCCGCCGTTCTGGATGGGTGAATCGATGGACCCCAAGGCCGGAAACCTGAAATTGTCGCTGGAGACCGTCCGGCTCCTGGCGGTGTACAAGCAGGGCCTGCATCGCCGGCCGCCCCGGGGCAGCCGGCAGGCGCTGCTGGACGCCATCCGGCGCATCGGGCTGCTGCAACTGGACACCGTCCACGTCGTGGCGCGCAGCCACTACCTGGTGATGCTCAGCCGGGTGGGCCCCTACGATCCGGCGGACCTGGATGCCCTCCTCTACCCGGAGCGCAAGCTCTTTGAGGGGTGGGCCCACGTCGCCTGCCTGATCCCCATCGAGCAGTACCCGCGCCTGGCGCCCGTGATCCACGCCCGGCGGCAGCAGGATCGGCCCGACTGGCTCTACCGCCGCCTGGGCGAGAATCCCCAGGCGACGCTTGACGCCCTCCTGGCCGAGGTGCGGGAGCGAGGGCCCGTCGCTTCGCGGGAGTTCGAGGATCCCCGCCAGGAGCGAAAGGGCTGGTGGGACTGGAAGCCGGCCAAGGACGCCCTGGAGTATCTGTTCGACGTGGGGCACCTGATGATTGACCGCAGGGAGAACTTTCAGCGCTTTTACGACCTGGCCGAGCGGGTGCTGCCCGAGAGCGCCGCACCGCCCACGGGAACCGTCGAGGAATACCAGCGCTGGGCCGTGGAGCGGGGGGTGTGGCACCTGGGCGTGGCCACGGCACCCCAGGCCGCCGACTACTACCGGCTCAAGATCACGCCCACCCGGCGGGCGGTGAGCGCGCTGGTACAAGAGGGCGCGCTGCTGCCCGTGGAGGTGGAGGGCTGGAAGGAGCCGGCCTACCTGTGCCCCGCAGACCTGCCCCTGGTCCGCGAGATCGAGGCGGGGGAGCACCGGCCGGAGGTCACCACCTTGCTGTCGCCCTTTGACAACCTCATCTGGGACCGGGCCCGGGTGGAGGACCTGTTTGGCTTTGAGTACCGCATCGAGATCTATACGCCGGCCTCGCAGCGCCGGTACGGATATTACGTGATGCCCATCCTCCACCGCGGGCGGCTGGTGGGCCGCCTGGATCCCAAGGCCGACCGGCAGTCAAACAGGCTCATCGTCCGCGGCCTCTACCTGGAGCCGGGCGAGAATCCCGGCGACCACCTGGTAGAAGGCCTGGCGGGGGCCCTGGGCGAGTTCGCGGCCTTTCACGGCAGCAGGGAGGTGGCCTTCCAGGGGCCGGACGAGGCGGGCCTGGCTCCCCGCTTGCGCGAACACTTGCCCCGGATCGCCAGCCCTACCTCCTGAGCCGGCCCAGGGGTTTTCCCGGCCGGCCGGGCCTCACAGCAGGCGGAAGGCGGTGATGGTCCGGGGCTTGGTCAACCGGTGCAGGATGCCGGGGGGCTCCACGCAGCTCACCTGCAGGTCATACCGCGCGCCGGCGGCGGCCCCGGCGACGATGACGGCCACCCGATCCCAGGCCTCGTTCCGGAAAGCGCGGGACATCGCGGGTCCCCGCTGGCGGTAGTCGGGCGAGTCGAAAAGGTGGGCGTTGTTGCCGGCGTCGACGGCCACGATGGTGGTCAGCAGGCGGTCGCTTTCCGCGCCGTTGACGTCGACCTGGATCCAGCGGCAGCTCGAGACGTCGGGCCGGGCGACGTAATAGTTGGCCCCCCAGTCGGCCACCTCCTCGCCCTGGCGCTGCAAGGGTTGGGCCGGGGCTACGGCTTCGTCAGCCTCCAGATAGACGTCGTCGTACCGGGTTCCGGCCGGCCCCTCCTCGTCGGCATAGCGGTGGCGCTCGCCCACGTTGCCCATGTTCTTGACATAGTTGGCGACGACAAACTCGTGGAACAGGTCTTCCATGCTCTTCAGGTCGGGGCAGCCGGGGGCCGCCTGAACGGCGTGGTCCATGGCCTGGACGTTGTCGTACTCCAGGGTCTGCTCCCAGTAGAGGCGCAGGGCGTCGATGCCCAGGGCGGGCTCGCCGGCCACGGTGCCGCACGTCTCCATGTAGTAGGTCCAGAAGAGGCAGGCATAGTAGGAGGCGCTGCGCAGCCCGGCGACGGCCCCGCCATAGTCTTCGTAACTGGTGCGGTTGGGGTTGCGCAGGTAGCGGTTGACCCGCTGCACGTAGCTGCTGTTGGGCATGGCGTCGAGGCTGCCGGCGCCGCCAAAGAACTTGTCCTGGACGGCGGTGGCGCTGCCCTCAAAGCTCCACTTTTCCTCGGGGCCCTTGTCGTAGCGGTATTGGACGCGGTGAAACAGCTCGTGGACGGGCGTGCTCTGAATGGCGCGCAGGTCGCCGGCCTGGTACTCGTTGCGGATGCAGCCGGCGTCAAGCTTGAAATAATCGTAGGGTGCCGGCACGGCCCACATGGCGACGCCGCACATGGCGTCGAGGTCGAGGATATAGACGTCGAGCTGCTTGGGGTTCTCCAGGGTGCCGGTGCCCAGGGGCGGCGGGAAGCCATAGTCAGGGTCGTGGACCAGGAGCTGGTAGGCCTGTTCCAGGATGTCGACGGTGGCCTGGGCCTCGGCATCGCTGCCCAGGCAGTCGTCACCGGACGATCCGCAGTTGGTCAAGGTGTAGTGGACCACAAAGTGGTCGGTCGACAGGGTCCGATCGAGAAAAGGGAAGTTGGGCTGGCGGCTCGCCAGGGGAGACGCGAGGCTCGATCCGCCGAGCCCGGGAATAATCAACAGCAAGGCAAGCGCCAGTATCCGCCTGTTCTGCTTCATCGCATTCCTTTCGCCATCGTTGGCCAGGTTTGAACGGCGGGCCAAACTGGTTGGGTGCTCGTGTGGTCCGGGGGAGTGTGAGCGTGCCTGGTTGTGTGCTGGTGGGTAGCAAGCCTGACAGGCCGGGGCGAGTATAGCAGAGGTGGGCGAGGCTGTCAAACAGGGGGCGAAGGCGTGCAAAATTGGGGGCTCGACAAATCCGAACGTTTGTGCTATACTGTTTCTGGCAATGGCAGGAAAAGACGAACACCAAAAACTCGCCATTTTCGTGCTAGACTGACCGCCAAATGCGTGCTTTAATGGAGGGGAAGATTCGCATGTTCGAACCATCGGTGCACGTCGTAGACAACTGCCATCCCGCCAGGCGCGCAGCCCCACGAGAGGGCAGAACGCGCTCCTTGCCGCAGCACGAGGGCGAATCGTAGACAAATAGACAAATAGACACGTAGACAAATAGACACGGTGACAGGCAACCGTAGACAAATAGACAAATAGACACGTAGACAAATAGACACGGTG
>JAAYZQ010000374.1 GCA_012514775.1 Anaerolineaceae bacterium | reverse complement strand
GCAGGAGCAGGTGCAGGCCCACCAGGACCAGGGCGAGCATCGCCGGCGGCCGCAGGGCATCCCAGGGCAGCGGCAGGGGCGGCACCCCCTGCTGGATGCGCGTCGCGCCCTCCACCAGGGCAAAGCCCAGGAAGGCAATGACCACCACGACGACGACCAGCGACGCCTCGGTCCGGCGGTAGGTGCGCAGGAACCAGGGTCTTGGCCTGGCGCTCATGCCCGGCCCCTCCCCTCGCCCGCGCTACTGCAACAACTCAAAGACCTCGCCTCCCATGCGCAGCCGGGCGCCAAAGGGCACCTTCAGCTCCTGGTGGGCAGGGCAGCGCTGCTCGTTGACGAACGTCCCATTGCGACTGCCCATGTCCTGGATCCACCAGTTCAGGCCGTCCCAGCGCAAGCGGGCGTGCTGCCGCGAAACGTAGGGGTCGCGGATGACCAGGTTGTTGGATCGGTTGGCGCCCACGCTCGTCTCGGGTTGGAGGGGGATGACCATGCCGCTGCTCAGGCCCGAGCCGCCCCCGTTCTGCAGCACCCTGAGGCGCCCGGGCGCGGCGGCCGGCTGGCGCACGTCGGCCGACAGGCGCTGGCCCATCTCCCGCCACACGGCTTTGAGGAGCATCCACAGCACGAAATAGACGAGCCCGATAAAGGCCCACTTGAGGACCAGGAGAACGATGTACCATACGGTATCGACGCTCAGGTTCATGGCCGCGGGCATCCCGGGCCGGTGGTTCCCGGCCCGACCTGGCGCGGGTCGCGAGCGCCCCCGGGGGCGCGGCGGCCGTCGATCTCTACCGTCACGGGCTCTACCGTCATGGGCTCCAGGGTCATGGGCAGCCGGCGTGAAAGATGAGCCCCACGACGCCCGGCAGGTCGGGGCGGGGGTTGTCGGGATCCACGGCCGCCAGGACGATGACGTCGCCATCGAGCAGCTCGTGGCCCTCGGGCGGCACCCGGCGGCCGTTGACGTAGGTGCCGTTCACCGAGCGCTGGCCGCCCGGCGACCCGTCGAACAGGCGGCACCGGCCGTCGCTGCAGCGGATGGTGGCATGGTGGCCGCTGATGAGGCGCTTTTCCTGGACGTGGGGCATGTCCAGGTAGACGTCGGCGCTTTCGCTGCGGCCCAGAACCGTCGTACCGCGGCGCAGGCGCCACTGGGGGCCGGCGGGCAGCAGTTCCAGGCAGCCTGCCGCCGAGGCGGGCAGCAGGGCCGTGACGGCCGCGGTCTGTGCCGGCGGCGCCTGGACGGACGTGGCGGCCTGCGCCTGCGGCGCCCGGGGAGCGGGCGCGGCGGCCCTGGCCCGGGGCGGCGGCACGTAGGGGCCCGTTCCGGCATTGATCCGGCCTTGGACCCGCACCTGGTCGGGGTGCAGGTCGCCCGCCGCCTGGAGGGTCACCTGAACCGGTCCCCTGAAGCGGTACCGTCGGTCGCCGTAGCGATTGTTCGTCGTATCCAGCAGCTCCACCAGCCACCGCTGCCAGCCCTCGACGATCTCCTTTTCTTCGGGCTGGTAGTGGCGCTGGTAAATGCCGTCGTGCAGCTCGACGACGTACTCGTTGGGCACGATCTTGGCTCCGGGGTCCTCCTCGAAGGTGTTTTCACGGGCCAGCATCACCCGCTCCAGCTCCTTGCGCACTTCGGCGGGCAGGACCGCACCGCGGGGCCGGAAAAAGAGGCGGCGCATCCGGTCCCGCATTCCCTGGTCGAGGCGCGCCGGCAGATCGGCCAGGTTGCGAAGCACGCGATTCAGAATATGGACGACGTTTTGTACAGCCATGGCCTGCCGATAGAGCGACACCAGGGCGGTGGCCGACAGGGCGAGCGCGCCCAGTACAAGGCCAAGCCTGCCCAAGAACCCGGGCAGTCCCTCAAGCATCAGATGATTCCCTCGCTCAATTGATCCTGCTGCTCGGCGGTGGTCCGTCCAAGCGGGCCCTCGCTCGGGCGCCCGGAACCCGCACCTTTCGCCGTGCACCGGGCCAGCCCGCAGCTTCGGGGGCGGCCTGAAACTATTCTAGCATAGGCACTGGAATAAGTCAACGAGATGCAAAGTGCTTCCCTTTCTTTCGGGGGGGGCGGTTACCTGGTCTCCCTCCTGCTCCGGCGCGATCGCCAGATCGCGCCGCCCCTCACACGAACTCCTCTAACAGCAGAACGTCCAGTACAGGAGACAGCCGGGCCAGGTCGCGGTCATTGGTAACCCAAAGCGTGGCCCCACTCACGAGGGCTGTGGCTGCCTGCAACGCGTCGGCGGGACGCAGACGAAAAGCAGCACGCAGTTGGGCTCCCTGCCTGGCCACCTCGCGGGTCACGTCGACGAGGCTCAGATTGGGAAAGTGGGCCAGGGCCGCCTCATAGCGCGCGGCAACCTCGGGCTGCTCCAACTGCCAGGGACGCACCGTCAGTTCCATCAGCGTCACCACCGACGTGCAGGCTGTCCACTGTCCGGCCTCGACGCCCGATAGCAAGGCGTGGGTCAGCGCGCAATAACGCGGGTTCTGTTCCAGGTGATAGATGAACACGGCGGTGTCCAACCCCAACCGGGCATGGCCGCTCAGGACGTCGGTGAGGTCGGCCACGAGTCTCGCTCCTCTTTCAGATATGCATCCGTGTCCACGCCTTCCCAAACCTCGCGATGCAGCCCGGCCAGATAGTCGGTATAGTTGCCGGGTGGTTCGGGCGCGCCAGCCGCCTGCGCCTCGCGCAGCAAGTGTTCGTAGCGCCCATAGTCCACCAGCACCACGATGGGTCGCCCGTGCTGGGTGATATAGACAGCGTCGCCGCCCTCTCGTACTGCCTCGATCACCTCGCTGGTCTTGCGCCGGAGGTCGCTGATCGGAAGAATCTTGACCGCCATCGCTACACCCTCCTTGTCATCAAATTCAACATCATCTTTGTCATCATTGTAATCGAAATCGAGGCATCTGTCAATGTCGGACGGGAAGTGCTTCGCTGTTGACGCGGGCCGCAGATCTGGCGATCTGCGGCGAGCACGAGAAGAGAGGCGCCGAGCGGGGAGAGGCGGCGAGCAGGAGGTGCGGCGAGGACGAGAAGAGAGGCGAGCAGGGAGCTGCGGTGCGCTCCAACTCGCTGCTACCATCTCCAACCCTTTTGCAACCAATCCCGCCAGTAGGCAAGTCCGTGAGGTGTTATAATACTTGCGGGCGAGACCGGCAAGGGCCGGTCAACTTGTCGCTGCCCGAGCGGTTGTCTGTGCGTTCGCCCGGCCGCTCCTTGCTGGCCGGGATTCCAGGGTTGGGAGAGAAGCACCGTTCTTTGGAGATCGCCATTGGAAGCACCGATACTGTGGCCTCTGCTCGTTTATGCCGTCCTCGTCCTCATCGTGGCCGCCGGCATGCTGGTCCTTTCCTATCTGCTCGGCGAGCGCCGGGACCGGGGAGGGAAGGCCGTACCCTACGAATCGGGCATCGTGCCCACCACCTCGGCACGGCTGCGCTTTGGCATCAAGTTCTACCAGGTGGCCCTCTTTTTCGTCATCTTTGACCTGGAGGCCGCCTTTCTCCTCACCTGGGCCATCGCCTTCCGGGACCTGGGCTGGGCGGGCTACATCGAAGCCGTCATCTTTATGGCCGTCCTCCTCCTTGCCCTGGTCTACCTGTGGCGCGTGGGCGCCCTCGACTGGGGGCCTCGCGCCCTGCGCCACGAGGACGGCGGCCGGAAGGGAGAGGTGGAGCGATGAACCGGCAACCCGATGCTCCGCGCGAGGGCGGCGACGGCCCGTACACCGAGACGGTCCGGCGCTCGGTGCTCCTCTCGCGGCTCCAGGACCTCCTGGCCTGGGGGCGCAAGTACTCCCTCTGGCCGTTCAACTTTGGCCTCTCCTGCTGCTACGTGGAGATGGCCACCAGCCTGACCAGCAGGTACGACATCGCCCGCTTTGGCTCCGAGGTCATCCGCTCCTCGCCCCGCGAGGCCGACGTGATGGTCATCGCCGGCACGGTTTTTGTCAAGATGGCGCCGGTCATCCAGCAGCTCTACGACCAGATGATGCAGCCGCGCTGGGTCATCTCCATGGGCTCGTGCGCCAACTCGGGGGGCATGTACGACATCTACAGCGTCGTGCAGGGCGTCGACAAGTTTCTGCCCGTGGACCTTTACATCCAGGGCTGCCCGCCCAGCCCCGGGTCGTTCATGTACGGCCTGCTGCGCCTGAGCGAGCTCGTAGGCTCGGAGAAACGGCCCCTGAGCTGGACAATCGGGCCCCAGGTGGTGGAGCGGCCCGATCCCCCCTCGTTCCGCGACCTGAAGCGCGAGGAGCGCCGGAAGCAGCTCTTCTTGCGCTCTCCAGACCACGCAGGCGAGGGATGAGGTGCACGACGTGAGCGCCGAGGAGAGAGGAGTGATCGACCAGGAACGGCCCGCCACGGAGGGCATCGCCGGCGAGCTGCAAGAGCGCTTTGGCCCGGACATTCTCGCCTGGCAGGAAACGAGGGACGACATGCCCACCCTGTGGGTGGCCCCCTATGCCTTTCGCGACGTCCTGGGCCACCTGAAGACGGGGGTCTCGCAGCCCTACCGGACCCTCTACGACCTGACGGCCGTCGACGAGCGATCGCGGCAGCACCGCGCGGGCCTGCCCGAGGCCGATTTCACCGTGGTCTATACCCTGCGCTCCTACGAGCGCAACGCCGACCTGCGCCTGAAGGTGGGCCTGGAGGGCGAGTATCCCATGGTGCCGACCATCACCGACATCTGGCCGGCGGCCAACTGGTACGAGCGCGAGGCCTGGGACATGTTCGGCATCACCTTCGAGGGCCATCCCAACCTGCGCCGAATCCTGATGCCGCCCGGCTGGAAGGGCCACCCCCTGCGCAAGGAGCACCCCGCCCGCGCCACCGAGATGGGCCCCTTTCAAATGACGGAGGAAAAGAAGGAGGCCGAGCTGGAGCTGCTGCAATTCGAGCCCGAGGAGTGGGGCCTGGAGCGGCGGGGCCTGGAGGGCGAGTTCATGTTCGTGAACATGGGCCCCCAGCACCCGGGCACCCACGGCGTGTTGCGCGTCATCCTCCAGCTCGACGGCGAGGAGATCCTCAACGCCGTGCCCGACATCGGCTTTCACCACCGCGGCGCCGAAAAGATGGGCGAGCGCCAGACGTGGCACACCTACCTGCCCTACACCGACCGCGTGGACTATCTCTCGGGGGTGGTAAACAACCTGGCCTATCTCACCACCCTGGAGAGGCTGGCCGGCATCGACGTGCCCGACCGCGCCAGGGTCATCCGCGTCATGCTCACCGAGCTGTACCGCATCGCCAACCACCTGGTGTGGTACGGCACATTTGCCCAGGACGTGGGCCAGTTGTCGCCCGTGTTCTACATGTTCAGCGACCGCGAGCGCATATTCGACATCGCCGAGGCCATCACCGGGGGCCGCATGCACCCGAGCTGGTTCCGCTTCGGGGGCGTGGCCGCCGACCTGCCCCACGGCTGGGAAGAGATGGTCCGCGATTTCCTCGATTCCATGCCCGCCCGCCTGCGCGAGTACGACAAGCTGGTCATGGACAACGCCATCTTCAAGGGGCGCACGGTGGGCATCGGCCGCTACACCCTGGACGAGGCCATGGAATGGGGCGCCACCGGGCCCGGGCTGCGCGCCTGCGGACTGGCGTGGGATCTGCGCAAAATGCGGCCCTACTCGGGCTACGATCAGTTCGAGTTCGAGATCCCCACGGCGACCAATGGCGACAGCTACGACCGCGCCGTGGTGCGCGTGGAAGAGATGCGCCAGAGCCTGCGAATCATTCGCCAGTGCGTGGAGCAGATGCCGCCCGGCCCGTACAAGTCGCTCCATCCCCTGGCCACGCCGCCCCTCAAGCCGCGGACGATGCACGACATCGAGACGCTCATCCACCACTTCTTGAGCGTGAGCTGGGGGCCGGTCATCCCCGCGGGCGAGTCCATGGTGCCCACCGAGGCGTCCAAGGGCGACAACGGCTACTATCTTATCAGCGACGGCAGCGATCAGTCGTACCGCACGCGGATCCGCACGCCGTCCTTTGCCCACATGCAGATGATACCCTTGATGGCCAATGGGTTTCAGGTGGCCGATCTCATCGCCATCCTGGGCAGCCTCGACTTTGTGCTGTCCGACGTGGACCGCTAGCCGGCGGGCCATCCCTGGCCAGGCGGCCGGCACAGGACCGGAAAGGGAGCTCCGGCAGGGGAACCGAGATGCTGACGAGTGACGAAACGACCGAAATCCTGGAAGAGCTGAGCCATTACGAGCACAAGCAGGCGGCCTCCGTCGAGGCGCTCCTGGTCGTGCAGCGCCATCGCGGCTGGGTGCCCGACGAGGCGCTTCAGGACGTGGCTGCCATGCTGGACATGTCGGCCGAGGAGCTGGACGGCGTCGCGACGTTCTACAACCTCATCTTTCGGCAGCCGGTGGGCCGGCACGTCATCCTCGTCTGCGACACGGTGAGCTGCTGGGTGATGGGCTACGAGGAGATCCTGGCGCAGCTTGGGCAGCGGCTGGGTATCGGCCTGGGCCAGACCACGGCCGACGGCCGCTTCACGCTGCTGACCATCCCCTGCCTGGGCGCCTGCGACCGCGCCCCGGCGATGATGATCGACGACGACCTCCACGGGCCGGTGCAAGTCGAGGCCCTGGACGAGATCCTGGCGCGCTATCCGTAGCGCCGGGAAAGTAAAGATGGCTGAAGGCTCAATGAACCTGGGAGAAAGGAATGGCATGGAGCGGCCGCTGACTGGACAGATCCGGCCCGGCGAGGGGCCCCTCAGCCTGGAGGCTTACGAGCAGACCGGGGGCTACCAGGCGCTGCGCAAGGCGCTCCTGGAGATGTCGCCCGGGGAAGTGACGCAGGTGGTCAAGGACTCGAACCTGCGGGGCCGCGGCGGCGCCGGCTTTCCCACGGGCGCCAAGTGGGGCTTTGTGCCCATGGGCGACGACGCGCCCCGGCCCAAGTACCTGGTGGCCAATGCCGACGAGATGGAGCCCGGCACGTTCAAGGACCGGATGCTCCTGGAGGGCAACCCGCACCTCCTCCTGGAGGGCATGCTCCTCAGCGCCTATGCCATCCAGGCCGACGTGGCCTACATCTTTATCCGGTGGGCCTACAAGCAGCCCCAGCAATACCTGCGGCGGGCCATCGCCGAGGCCTACCAGGCGGGCTATGCCGGCCGGAACGTCCTGGGCACCGGCTGGAACCTGGAGCTGTCGCTCCACGCCAGTGCGGGCCGCTACATCTGCGGCGAAGAGTCGGCGCTGCTCAACGCCCTGGAGGGCGGCCGGGCCATCCCCCGCCAGCGCCCCCCCTTCCCGCCCGTCGTCGGGCTGTGGGGCAAGCCCACGGTGGTCAACAACGTGGAGACGCTGTGCAACGTGCCCGCCATCGTCGCCAACGGCGCCGACTGGTACAATGGGCTGAGCCGCAGTACAGAGGCCGGCACCAAGATCTATGGCGTCAGCGGCAAGGTCAACAGGCCCGGCCTGTGGGAGCTGCCCATGGGCACCACCGTCCGCGAGATCCTGGAAGAACACGCCGGCGGCATGCGCCCCGGATACGGGTTCCGCGGCCTGCTGCCCGGCGGCGCCTCCACCGATTTCCTGGTGGAGGAGCACCTGGACCTGCCCATGGATTTCTCCTCGGTGCAGGCGGCCGGCAGCCGGATGGGCACGGGCACCATGATCGTCCTCGACGACCAGCGCTGCCCCGTGGCCATGATCCACAACCTGGAGCGCTTTTTCGCCCACGAGTCGTGCGGCTGGTGCACCCCCTGCCGCGACGGCCTCCCCTGGGTCACCCGGACCCTGGAGGCCATCGAGGAGGGGCGCGGCCGCCCCGAAGACCTGGAGATCCTGGAGCATCACGGCCGCTTCCTGTGGCTGGGCTTTACCTACTGCGCCCTGGCGCCCGGCGCCATGGAGCCCCTGCGCAGCGGCCTGAAGTACTTCCGCGACGATTTCGAGCGGCACATCCGCGAGGGGCGCTGCCCCTGGAAGGGCACGAGGTAGCGCATGGCGACCATCCACGTAGACGGCAAAGCATACGAGGTCGAGGACGGGCAGAACCTGCTCCAGGCCTGCCTCAGCCTGGGCCTGGACCTGCCCTTCTTCTGCTGGCACCCCGCCCTCCACTCGGTGGGGGCTTGCCGCCAGTGCGCCGTCAAGCAGTTCATGGGCGAGGACGATACGCGGGGCCGCATCGTCATGGCCTGCATGACCGCCGCCGACGACGGCGCGCGCATCTCTATCGACGACCCCGAGGCCCGGGCCTTCCGGGCCGGCGTCATCGAGTGGCTCATGGTCAACCACCCCCACGATTGCCCCGTCTGTGACGAGGGGGGCGAGTGCCACCTCCAGGACATGACCGTCCTCACCGGCCACAACTATCGCCGCCACCGCTTCCAGAAGCGCACCCACCGCGACCAGTACCTGGGGCCGTTTATCAAGCACGAGATGAACCGCTGCATCGCCTGCTATCGCTGCGTGCGCTTTTACCGCGACTATGCCGGGGGGCACGACCTGGCCACCTTGGCCATCCACGATCACGTCTACTTTGGCCGCCACGAGGACGGCGTGCTGGAAAGCGAGTTTGCCGGAAACCTGGTGGAGGTCTGTCCCACGGGCGTCTTTGTCGACAAGACGTTCCACAGGCACTACACGCGCAAGTGGGACCTGCAAACGGCGCCCTCGGTGTGCGTGCATTGCAGCGTGGGCTGCAACACCATCCCCGGCGAGCGCTACGGCACCCTGCGCCGCATCCGCAACCGCTACAACTATGACGTCAACGGCTACTTCTTGTGCGACCGCGGGCGGTTCGGCTACGAGTTCGTAAACGCTCCCCGGCGCATCCGCGCGCCGTTCCTGCGCACGGCCGGGGGAGAGCAGCAGCCCGCCGGCCGCGACGAGGCCCTGGCGAACGCAGCCACCTTCCTGCAGGGCGGCGGGCGCCTCATCGGCATCGGCTCGCCCCGGGCCTCCCTGGAAGCCAACTTTGCCCTCCGCTCCCTGGTGGGCGCCGGCAACTTTTACCAGGGCGTCTCCGAGGCCGACGCCCGGCTGCTGGCCGCCGTCCTCGACATCCTGCGCCGGGGGCCGGCCCGGACCCCGTCTCTCCACGACGTATCCCAGGCCGACGCGGTGTTGGTCCTGGGCGAGGACCTGAACAACACGGCGCCCATGATGGCCCTGGCCCTGCACCAGTCGGTGCGCCAGGGCCCCATGGAGATCCCGCGCAACCTGGGCATCCCCGACTGGCACGCCAGCGCCGTGCTCAAGGCCGTGGAGGGCCTCCGGGGGCCGCTCTTCCTGGCCGTGCCCCACGCCACCCGGCTGGACGAGATTTCCTCCGGCACCTACCAGGCCGCGCCCGGCGACCTGGCGCGCCTGGGGTTCGCCGTGGCCCGCGCCCTGCAGCCCGCCCTGCCACGGGTGCCGGGCCTGCCGGCCGAGCTGGAGGACCTGGCCGGCGCCATCGCCGATGGCCTGCGCCGCGCAAAGCGGCCCCTGGTCATCAGCGGCACGAGCTGTGGCAGCCTGGAGCTGATCCAGGCGGCGGCCAACGTGGCCTGGAGCCTGGGGGCTGAGCTGTCGCTGGTGGTCCCCGAGTGCAACAGCCTGGGGCTGGCCATGATGGGCGGCGGCAGCCTGGAGGCCGCCCGCGAGGCCGTCCAGGGCCAGGAGAACGTGGCCGTCGTGGTCCTGGAGAACGACCTGTACCGGCGCATGGACGACGGAGCCGCCGCCAGCCTCCTGCAAGAGGCGGCCTACGTAGTGGCCGTCGACCACCTGTCGAGCCCCACGACCCACGAGGCCAACCTGGTGCTGCCCGCCGGCACCTTTGCCGAGAGCGACGGCACCCTGGTCAACAACGAGGGCCGCGCCCAGCGCTTTTTCCAGGTCCTGGCGCCCGTGGGCGAGGTGCAGGAGAGCTGGCGCTGGCTCGGCGCCCTGGCGGCCATGTCCGGCCGGGGGACCGGCGGCTGGGCGTCGCTGGACGACGTCCTGGCGGCCATGGCGCAGGAGCTTCCCGACCTGGCGCCCGCCGTGGAGGTCGCGCCCGGCGCCGGCTTTCGCCTGGACAAGCAAAAGGTCGCCCGCCAGCCCCACCGCTGGAGCGGCCGCACCGCCATCGTCGCCCACCTGACGGTCCACGAACCCCAGCCGCCGGCGGACCCCGACGCGCCCCTGGCCTTTTCCATGGAGGGCTACGAGGGCAAGCCGCCCGCGCCCCTCATCCCCCGCTTCTGGGCGCCCAACTGGAACTCGGTCCAGGCCATGATCAAGTTCCAGGAGCAGGTGGGCGGCCCCCTGGAAGGCGGGCCCGTGGGGCGGCGCCTCGTCGAGCCGGGCGAGGGCCCGGTCACGTTCTTTGACGAGGTGCCCGCCGCCTTTGTGGCCCGCGAGGGGCAGTGGCTCGTCGTGCCGCTGTATCACGTCTTTGGCTCCGAGGAGCAGAGCGCCCTGGCCCCCGGCATCGCCGAGCTGGCGCCGGCGCCCTACCTGGGCCTCAACGAGGACGACCTGGCGAGCCTGGGCGCGGCCGAGGGCGACCGCGTGACCGTCACCGTCGGCGTCACCCGCTACCAACTGCCCGCGCGCGTCGTGCCGGAGCTGCCCCGGGGCATCGCCGGCCTGCCCGTGGGCCTGCCCGGCCTGCCCGGCCGGGCGCTGGGCACGCGCTACGCGCGCGTCACATTGGTCGCCGAGTAGGAAAAAAGCAGGCGTATGAGCAACGGATCGAGTTCACCATTGGCCTCCATCCTGGTCGTCGTCGGCGTCCTGGCCGGCGCGCTGACCATCGCGGCCCTCCTCATCTGGCTGGAGCGGCGCCTCCTGGCCCTCTGGCAGGACCGCTATGGCCCCAACCGCGTCGGCCCCCTGGGCGTGATGCAGGTCCTGGCCGACGTCATCAAGATCTTTTCCAAGGAGGACTGGATCCCGCCCTTTGCCGACAAGCCGGTTTTCATCCTGGCGCCGGCCATCCTCATCGTCAGCGTCCTCATGTCCTTTGCCGTGGTGCCCATCGCGCCCGGCATCGGCGTCGTGGAGCTGAACGTCGGGCTCCTCTTCTTCCTGGCCATGTCGTCCATGGGGGTCTACAGCCTGGTGCTGGCCGGCTGGGCGTCGGCCAGCAACTATTCCCTGTTGGGCGGCCTGCGGGCCGCGGCGCAGATGGTGAGCTACGAGGTGTTCATGGCCCTGTCGCTCATGGGCGTGGTGCTCATGGCCGGCTCCTTTAACCTGCGCGATATCGTCGAGGCGCAGCGCGGCCTGTGGTTCTTTATCCCCCAGATCCTGGGCCTCATCATCTTTTTGTTTGCCGGCCTGGCCGAGACGCACCGCCTGCCCTTTGACCTACCCGAGGCCGAGAACGAGCTGGTGGCCGGTTACCACCTGGAATACTCGGCCATCAAGTTCGGCATGTTCCTCGTGGGCGAGTACCTGGGCGTCACCCTCATCTCGGCCCTCATCGTCACCCTCTTTTTCGGGGGCTGGCTGGCGCCCTTTGGGCTGCCCCTGCCGGGCATCCTGTGGTTCCTGCTCAAGACGTTCGTCTTTATCGCCCTGTTCATCCTGGCCCGCGGATCGCTGCCCCGGCTCCGGTCCGACCAGCTCATGGGCCTCGGCTGGAAGGTCCTGCTGCCGCTGGCCCTCCTCAACCTCGCCGTGACGGGCGGGGTGCTGTTGGCCCTGGAAGGCTAAGGAGATCGTATGCTCAGTATCCTGCGCGCCTTCTGGATCGTTCTGACCCACACCTTTCGCCGGCGGGAGACCGTCCAGTATCCCGAGGAGCGCCTCCACGTCCCGCCCCGCTACCGGGGGCGCATCATCCTGTCGCGCGACCTGCAGGGCAACGAGCGGTGCGTGGCCTGCTACCTCTGCTCGGCCGCCTGCCCCGTGGATTGCATCGCGCTCCAGGCCGGCGAGGACGAGAACGGGCGGCGCTATCCCGTCTTTTTCCGGATCAACTTCTCGCGGTGCATCTTTTGTGGCTACTGCGAAGAGGCCTGCCCGACCTATGCCATCCAGCTCACCCCCGACTTTGAGATGAGCGAGTACAGGCGAGAAAACCTCGTCTACGAAAAGGAGGATCTGCTCATCAGCGGGCCCGGGAAGTATCACGACTATAATTTCTACGAGGTCGCCGGTGTCGCCGTGGGCGTCAAGGATCGCGGCGAGGGAGAAAGGGAAGCGCCCCCGGTGGACGTGCGAGGACTGCTGCCATGAACCTGCTGTTTTACACCGGCGGCGCGGTGGCCATCGTCGCCACGTTCCTGGTCATCACCCGGCGCAACGCCGTGCACGCGCTGCTCTATCTCATCCTCTCCCTCCTGTCGGTGGCCCTGGTCTTTTATTCCCTGGGCGCCGCCTACGTCGCCCTCCTGGAGATCATCATCTATGCCGGGGCCATCATGGTCCTCTTCCTGTTTGCCATCATGATGCTCAACCTCGGCAGCCCCGAAGACCCGGAGCACGAGCGCCTGCTGCACCCGAGCACCTGGGCCGTGCCGGCCGTCATGGCAGCCATCCTGGCCGTCCTGTTCGGCTATGCCATCTTGAATCCCGGCCCCGTGGCCCGGCCGCCAGGGCAGGCCGCCATCGTCGGCCCCCATGCCCTGGGCATGTCCCTCTTTGGCACCTACCTGTTGACGGTGGAGCTGGCCTCCTTTCTGCTCCTGGCCGGGCTCGTGGGGGCCTACCACCTGGGCCGGCGCATGACGCCCGGTGAGCGCGAGCGCGAGAAAGAAGGCGAGTCGTGAGCGCAGCGAAAGAAGGTACGTCCTGATGGCTACGGTCCCCCTGGAACACGGCCTCATCCTGGCGGCGATCCTCTTTTGCCTGGGGCTCGCCGGCGTCCTGATGCGGCGCAACATTCTCTTTATCCTCCTCGCCGTGGAGGTCATGCTCAACGCCGCCGGCCTGGCCTTTGTGGTCGCCGGCGCCCACTGGGGCCAGGCCGACGGCCAGGTGATGTTTCTCCTCCTCCTGGCCGTGGCGGCGGCCGAGGTGTCGGTGGGGCTGGCGCTCCTGCTCCGGGTCCGGGGCCACAACGAGACGCTGGACGCCGACGCCGTGAACGAGATGAGAGGCTGAGATGCTGGCTCTCACCTGGTTGATCCCTGCCCTGCCCTTTGCCGGGTTTGCCATCCTGGCCCTGGCCGGCGGCCGGCTTTCCAGGCGAGCCGTGGCCCTCGTGGGCGCCGGCTCGGTCGGTCTCTCGGCCCTGCTGGCCCTCCTCGTGGGCGGCGCCTTCCTGGCATCGCCCCCGCCAGGGGACGCCTACGAGCAAACCCTGTGGACCTGGATGGCCGCCGGCGACCTGGCGGCCGCCATCGGCCTGCGCCTCGACGCCCTGTCGCTGGTCATGGTCCTGGTGGTCACCGTGGTCGGCTTTTTCATCCACGTCTATTCCATCGAGTTCATGCGCGACGAGGAGGGCTATGCCCGCTTTTTCGCCGCCATGAACCTCTTTGTCGGGTCCATGCTGGTGTTGGTGCTGGCCTCCAACCTCCTGCTCCTCTACCTCGGCTGGGAGGGGGTCGGCCTGTGCAGCTACCTGCTCATCGGCTTCTGGTATCGCGACCCGGCCAACGGCCGCGCCGCCCGCAAGGCCTTTGTCGTCACCCGCGTCGGCGACACGGCCCTGGCCGTCGGCCTCTTCCTGCTGTTCACCCAGTTGGGCACCCTGGAGATCCAGGAACTCATGGCCCGGGCCGAGGGCCAGTGGGTGGTGGGCTCCGGGCTCGCCGTCGCGGCGGCCGCCCTGCTCCTGGGCGGCGCCGTGGGCAAGTCGGCCCAGTTGCCCCTCCAGGTGTGGCTACCCGACGCCATGGCCGGCCCCAGCCCCGTGAGCGCCCTCATCCACGCAGCCACCATGGTCACCGCGGGCGTCTATCTCATCGCCCGCACCCACGTCCTTTTCAGCCTGGCGCCGGCCGTCATGCTGGCCGTCGCCATCATTGGCGCTGTCACCCTCCTCCTGGCAGGCATCAGCGCCATCACCCAATGGGACATCAAGCGCGCCCTCGCCTACTCTACCATCAGCCAGATCGGGTACATGTTCCTTGCGCTTGGTGTTGGAGCGTGGTCGGCGGCCATCTTCCACTTCATGACCCACGCGTTCTTCAAAGCCCTCCTGTTCCTCGCCGCCGGATCGGTCATCCTGAGCCTGCACCACGAACACAACATGTTCAAGATGCGTGGCCTGTACCGGATGCTGCCGACCACGTTCTGGACCTTTGTCATCGGCGCCGCCTCGCTGGCGGCCCTGCCCCTGGTCACGGCCGGCTTTTACAGCAAGGACCTGATCCTCTTCCAGGCCTGGGCCTCGGCCCAGGGCAGCCCGTGGCTGTGGGCCGCCGGCTTTGTGGGGGCCTTTATCACCGCCCTCTATGCCTTTCGCGTGGTGGTCCTCACCTTCTTTGGCGAGCCCAGCGACCACGTCCGCGCCTCCGCGCCCCTGGCCCGGCCCGGGCCGGCCATCCGCCTGCCCCTCATCATCCTGGCGGTCCTGTCCATCGTGGCCGGCTTTGTGGAGCTGCCCCACACCCTGGGCGGCGCCACCCTCTTTTCCGACCTGCTGGGCACCGCGCTGCCGGCCGCGCCGCTGCGCGAGGTCGGGATGGCCACCGAGCTGTGGCTCCAGATCGCGGCCGCCGTCGCCGTCCTGGCGGGCGCCCTGCTGGCCTACGTCCTGTTCCATCGCCGGCTGGAGTCGGTGCGCGGCTGGCGGAGCAACCCCCTGGGCGACGCCCTCCATCGCCTGACCTTTAGCGGGTGGGGGTTTGACTGGCTCTACGAGCGGCTGTTCGTGCGGCCCTACAACTGGGCGGCGCGGGCCAACGAAGGCGACGTGGTCGATCGGTTGTTCACCGGGATCGCCGGGCTGGGCCTGTGGCTCCATCGCCTTCTCAGCCTGACGCAGACCGGGCGGGTGCGCTGGTACGTCCTGGGACTGGCAGCCGGGGCGGCGATTCTCCTGACGGTGGTGCTGTTATGATCCTGACCGCGATTCTCTTCTGGCCGCTGGCCGGCGGGCTCCTCGCCTGGCTGTCGCAGCGCTGGGGCGAGGCCTGGCCCCGCCGCGTGGCCGCCGCCAGCCTCCTCGTCCACCTGGCGGCCGTCGTCGCCCTCTGGATCTGGTCGCTCCCACCTGTCCTGACGTCCGGTGTCAGGAGTGGCGCCTGGTACCGGGAGGTCAGCGTCCCCTGGATCCCCGAGCTGGGCATCGACTACCACCTGGCCCTGGACGGCCTGAGCCTGCTCCTGATCCTCCTCACCAGCTTCCTGGGGCTCATGGCGGTCCTGGCCTCGTGGGCCGACGCGCCGCGCCGCCCCGGCTTTTTCCACCTGAACCTGCTGTGGATCGTGTCGGCCCTGGTGGGCGCCTTCCTGGCCCTGGACCTGGCCCTCTTCTATCTCTTCTGGGAGATGATGCTGGTGCCCCTCTACTTTCTCATCGGCATCTGGGGCTACGAGCGGCGGACCTATGCCACCCTCAAGTTCTTTCTCTTTACCCAGGCCGGCAGCCTGCTGCTCCTGGTCGCCATCCTGGCCCTCTATTTCTACCACGGGCAGCAGACGGGCACCTACACCTTCAACTATGCCGACCTGCTGGGCACGGCACTGCCGGCCGGCGTGGCGCCCCTGCTGATGCTGGGCTTTTTCGCCGCCTTTGCCGTCAAGTTGCCCGCCGTGCCCCTCCACACCTGGCTGCCCGACGCCCACACCGAAGCGCCCACGGCCGGCAGCGTCATCCTCGCCGGCCTGGTCCTCAAGGTGGGCGCCTACGGCTTTATCCGGTTCCTGGTGCCCCTCTTTCCCGAGGCCGCCCGCGACGCCGCGCCCGTGGCCATGGCCCTGGGCGTCGCCGGCATCCTGTACGGCGGCCTGGTCGCCTCTGGCCAGCGGGACCTGAAGCGGCTGGTGGCCTACACCAGCGTCAGCCACATGGGCTTTGTCCTCCTGGGCATCTTTGCCTGGAACTCGCTCGCCCTCCAGGGCGCCGTGATCGTCATGTTGGCCCACGGCCTGAGCACCGGCGCCCTCTTTATCCTCGTGGGCGACCTCTACCGCCGCACCCACACCCGCAACCTGGACAGGCTGGGCGGCCTGTGGGACACGGTGCCCCGCATGGGCGGCGCCGGCCTGTTCTTTGCCCTGGCCTCCCTGGGCCTGCCCGGCCTGGGCAACTTTGTCGGCGAGATCCTGGTGCTCATGGGCGCCTACCAGGTCAGCCCGCTCCTGGCCGCCCTGGCGGCCGTGGGATTCGTCGTCTCGACGATCTATGCCCTGCGCCTGGTGCAGCGCACCTTTTTCGGTCCCAACGAGGGGGGCTGGAAGCTCCCCGACCTGGGCCGGCGAGAGGTGGGCATCCTGGCCGCCCTCGTCGCCCTCGTCCTGTGGCTGGGCCTCTATCCCCGGCCCTTTCTCGACACGGCAGCCCCCGCCCTGGAGGCCATCCGCCAGCAGGCCGGGGGCGAGCTGGCGGCCGAAGTGCTGCCCGGCGGCGACGAGCCCCTCGCCACCCTCCTGGCCCCGGAGGAAGAGACACCATGACCACTTCCGACCTCGTCGCCCTCCTCCCCTGGCTGGTGCTGGCCGCCGGCGCCCTGGTGGTCATGCTGGGCATCGCCTTCCGCCGCGACCACCGCCTCGCCGCCGGCCTGGCCCTGGCCACGCTGGCCCTGGCCCTCCTCTCGCTGCCCGTCGCCGCCACGGCCGGGCCCCGCGACGTCACGCCCCTGTTCCGCGTGGACGGCTATGCCCTGCTCTACACGGCCATCCTCGTGGCCGCCACCGCGGCCGTGGCCCTGCTGTCCTACGGCTACCTGCGCGAACGCCCGGGCTACCAGGAAGAATACTATATCCTCCTGCTCCTGGCCGTCCTGGGCTCCTCGGCTCTGGCGGCCAGCAACCACTTTGCCTCCTTCTTCCTGTGCCTGGAGCTGCTGGCCATCAGCCTCTATACCCTCATCGGCTACCTGCGCCTCCGCCCCCTCTGCCTGGAAGCGGCCATCAAGTACCTGGTCCTGTCGGGCGTGTCCACCTCCTTCATGCTCTTTGGCATGGCCCTCGTCTATGCCGGGCAGGGCACCCTGGCCTTCGAGGAGCTGGTGGGGGGCAGGGTCCTGGCCCAGGGAACGTGGACGGTGTCCCTCGTGGCCGGGATGGCCCTGGTGGGCGTGGCCGTGGGTTTCAAGCTGTCGCTGGTGCCCTTTCACTTCTGGAGCCCCGACGTGTACGAGGGGGCGCCGGCGCCCGTCGCCGCCCTGGTGGCCACCGTGTCCAAGGGGGGCGTCCTGGGCCTGCTGCTGCGGCTGTTTGCCACCGTCGACGGCGTCCTCGACAGCCCGTTGGTCCAGGCCCTCGCCCTGGTGGCCGTCGCCTCCATGCTGGCCGGCAGCCTCCTGGCCCTGCGCCAGGACAACGTCAAGCGCGTCCTGGCCTATTCGTCCATCGCCCACATGGGCTACCTGCTGCTGCCCCTGCTGGCCGGGGGCGAAACGGGCATCTCGGCCGCCACCTTTTACCTGGTCGCCTACGTCATCACCGTCCTGGCGGCCTTTGGCGTCGTGACGGTGCTCTCCACCCACGGCGACGACGCCGGCGCGTTGGAGAACTACCGGGGGCTGTTCTGGCGGCGGCCCTGGCTGGGGGGCCTCCTGGCCGCCTCCCTCTTTTCGCTGGCCGGCCTGCCGCTCACGGCCGGGTTCCTGGCCAAGCTCTACCTGGTGGCTGCCGGCGTGGGGGCCGGGCTGTGGTGGCTGGTGGGCGCCCTGGTCCTCAGCAGCGCCATCGCCCTCTACTTTTACCTGCGCATCGTCGTCGCCATGCTCCAGCAGCCCGACGAGGCGGGCGAGGCCCGCCGGCCCCTGGTGCCCCTGGGCGCCGGCCTGGCCCTGGCGCTCCTGGCCCTGGGCCTGCTGTGGCTGGGCGTCTACCCCAGCCCCCTCCTGCGGGCCATCCAGGGGGCCATTGCGGGGCTGCTGTAGCAGGTTGAAGCACTGAAACACTGAAACACTGAACAAGATGGGGCCACTGATGATGGGGGTGATGG
>JAAYZQ010000373.1 GCA_012514775.1 Anaerolineaceae bacterium | reverse complement strand
GAAGCGTTCAGACTGCACTGCTCTTCCCTTCTCCAGCGCCGCTCTCTCCATCCGTTCTATTCAAAATCCGTTGTTCTGTTCTTCACACAAGACAACAACGGATTTAGAAACCAACGGAGCGTTCAGACTGCACTGCTCTTCCCTTCTCCAACGCCGCTCTCTCCATCCGTTCTATTCAAAATCCGTTGTTCTGTTCTTCCCACAAGACAACAACGGATTTAGAAACCAACGGAGCGTTGTGCCACAAGTGCGCGGATTGTTATCCGCACAGAGCGCGTGGGGGTGCAGAGCGCGTGGGGGTGCAGAGCGTGTGGGGGAGGCTGGGGTAGCCTTTTTGTTAGTAGGTGCGCACCCAATCGACCCGATAGATGCCCGCGACGTTGGCGTTGAACTGGATCTGCACCTGGGAGCTGATCTGATTGCCGGAAGCGTCGACGAGCATGATGTACCAGGTGACCGTTTCGCGGCCGACGGGGAGGTCGTAGCGGCCCGCCTCGCCACCTCCCTTGGTCACGGCCGGCGGTATGTCGCGGTTCCAGTCGTTCAAGATCTTGACCAGCAGGCCCTCGAGCCCATTGCCCGCGGCGTCGCGTACGGTGCCCACGATATAGCAGCAGTTGGAGTCGTTGGGATTGGGCCCGGGCGGGCCGGCGACCCGGAACTGGTAGGCGGGCGACGAGATGGGCGTGGCTGCCGGTGACGGCGGCGTTTCCGTGGGCGGCGGCGGGTCGGTGGCCGCGGGGAGCGCCGGCTCTGTGGGCGCGGCGATGGTGGGCTCGGCAGTAGCCGCCGGCTCCTCGGTCGCGGGCGGGTTCAGGGGCCCGATGGCTGTCAGGGTGACGGTGATGCCCGTCACAGGCGTCGGCGTGGCCGTGGCCGGCGCCCGGGTGGGTGGCCGGGTCGCCATGCCTTGCGATGCGACGGGCACAGTGGCCTGTGCCTCCAAAGCCTCCCGGCTGGCCTGGAATCCGGTATAGGCCACGTAGATGCCCAGGATGACCACCATGAGAACGATCAAAAAACCAAATGCATAGCCTCTGTTCATAGAAAGCGCCTCGGCCCTGGATTCTACCTTAAGGCGGCGAAAAACACAAGCACAGACGGCAGAGAGAACCTCGTGGGTCGAGGACGGTGGCTCATAGGCGAGTGCTGTTGCCAATTTGACAGTTCTTCTGCAGCGTGGTATACTGCCACTGTTCGTGGAGTGAGGTTCGAGTTAGCGCAAAAAGGAGTGTAGTGCCCGGACCTACTGGTCTGGGCATTTTTCTCATATTGACACCTCGTTGCCTCGCACCAGCAAGAAAGAAGGAAAGGATCCAAAAGAAAGATGAGCGAGCGAGAAGTCGGGACTGTGAAGTGGTTCAACGAGTCGAAGGGCTATGGTTTCATCCAGCGTAATGGCGCCGACGACGTGTTTGTCCATTACACAGCTATCCGGACCCCGGTATCAAGACCCTGCAAGAGGGCGAGCGCGTCGAGTTCTCTGTCGAAGAGGGCCGCAAGGGCCTGCAGGCAGTCGACGTCGAGCCCCTGGAGCCCCGCACACCCGTGCAGTTTGGCTTCTAGTCGGTACCTGCCAAGATTCATGGCCCAGCAGGACTGGGCACCACAAGTGAACAAAACACACAGGGGGTCGCCCGCGAGCACAGGGGTACCCCCTTTGTGCGTTGCAAGATGGCGGACCTTCTCATGTTGCTCGCCACAATACAAGACTCGAGCAGGGTGACGGGAGCCCGGGATTCTACCCGGCTTCGTCGGGACCATCTCCCCGGAGGTGGTAGGCAAGTAAAGGGAGACCTTCCGAATGAACCTGGACCATTTGCGTACCCTGGTAAGCGTCGTGGAGCAGGGCAGCCTTTCCGCCGCGGCACGTATTCGCCGCATCAGCCAGCCGGCGGTGACCAAGCAGTTGCAGCGCATGGAGGCCGACCTGGGCCTGGCCCTCCTCATCCGCGGTCCGCGGCGCCAGATCGAACTGACACCCGCCGGCGAGCGCGTGGTCGCCTTTGCCCGGCGCATACTCGGCGAGTACGACGCGCTGGAGAGGGATCTGGCCGCCATGAAGGCGGTCGGAAGCGGCACTCTATCGCTGGCGGCGAGCACCATCCCGGGCGAGTATCTCCTGCCCCGGCTCCTGGCCGCCTTTCGGCGCGAGTACCCGGAGGTGAGCGTGGAGATGACCATCTCGGATACGACGACCGTGGTCGAGCGGCTGCTCGCCAGCGAAGCCGACATCGGGATCGTCGGTTCCGACCTGCGGCGGCCGGGGCTGCGGTTGGAGCGGTTGCTGGACGACGAGGTCGTCCTGGCCGTGCCGCCCGATCACCCCTTTGCCGGAAGAAAAGAGGTGGAGGTCAAAGATCTGTCGGATCAGTCCCTGGTGTTGCGCGAGGAGGGATCGGGGACCCGGCGCAGCGTGGAAGTGGCCCTGGAGCGCGCCGGACAGCCCCTGTCACTCCAGAGCCGGGCCCTGATCCTGGGGAGCACACAAGCGGTGCTCCAGGCTGTCGCCGAAGGCCTGGGCATCGGCTTTGTCTCCGCCCGGGCGGCGGCCCAGGCTGTGCGGGACGGGCGCCTGGCGAGCCTGGGCCTCAAGGGGATCGACCTGCGGCGCTCGCTCTACCTGGCTTATCTGCCGCAGCGCGCCGGCGACCCCCTCGTGACCCACTTCCTGGCCTTTGCCCGAGCCCACGCCGGCAACGAGGTGAGCTTGCCCGCCAGCGGGGCGGTTGAAACGTAACAGTCAGGCGGTTTGAGTTCGCGGGACAAGTGTGATACAATAGGGGAGGTATGCCGGTACCCAGGTGGGGTTTGTGTGATGGCCTACAGATTGGAGGCACTGGAAGGAGTACGATGATAGGGCAAGAAGGGGAAACCCCCGGAGTCTTGGCTCAGATGTATGTGGACAAGATGGGCATCTGGGGTGAGTCCGAACCTGGCTGGCGAAAGAGCTCGCTTCGCCAGCACAAGGTCTGGCGCCCACCGACTGACGTTTACGAGACCGAAGGCGCCGTCGTCGTCAAGGTCGAGATCGCGGGCATGGCCCGCGAGGATCTGACGGTCTCGCTTGAGGGACGAAAACTGACCATCCGCGGCATGCGCCGCGATTCCGCTGGCAAGCTAGGCTACCAGCAGATGGAGATTCAATACGGCTACTTTGAGACAGAGGTGCTTGTGCCGCGCGCCATCGAAGAGGAGGGGGTCGAGGCAACGTACCAGGAAGGGTTCCTGAGTGTGCGCTTGCCGAAAGCGCCGGCGCGAAGGGTGCCCGTCATCGACGCAGAAGAGTCGGTGTAGCCGTACAACAAAGGACATTGGCCATGACCCAGGAAGAAATCATCGAGATCCAGGATCAGGATAATCAGCAAGACAACCCCATACCGGAAGAGCTGGCCATTTTGCCCCTACGGGGCGTCGTCGTCTTTCCCCTTACCTTCCAGGCGTTGAACGTCGGGCAGCCGCGCTCCGTCCGTCTCGTGGACGATGCCACGGTCAACAAACAGATGATCGGCCTGGTATCGTCGCGGGACCCGGATGTCGAAGAGCCGAGCCCGAGCGAGATCCATGAGGTCGGCGTCGCGGCCGTGATCCACCGCATGATCAAGGCCCCGGACGGGACCATTCGCCTGCTGGTGCAGGGCGTGGAACGCATCCGCATCGCCGAGTGGCTTGAGGAACAACCCTACCTGCGGGCACGCGTCGAGGTCGTGCCCGACATCGTCGAGGAGAGCCTGGAGGTCGAGGCCCTGATGCGCAACGCCGTCGATCTGCTGCGCCGCCTCGTCTCCCTCGTCTCGCAGTTGCCCGACGAGCTGCTGATGGCAGCCATCAACCTCGAAGATCCCCGGCAACTGGTCTATTTCATCGCCACCAACATTCGCATGGAGCCCACGGACGCGCAGGCCATCCTGGAGCTGGACAGCGTGCGCGAGAAGCTGCTGCGCCTGACGACCATCATGACCAAGGAGTTGGAGGTCCTGGAGCTGGGCCACAAGATCCAATCCGAGGCCCAGTCCGAGATGGAGCGGATGCAGCGGGATTACTTCCTGCGCGAGCAGATGAAGGCCATCAGGAAGGAGCTGGGCGAGGAAGACGAGCAGGCGGTCGAGATCGAGGAGTATCGTCAGAAGATCGCCGAGGCCGGCATGCCCGAAGAGGCTGAAAAAGAGGCCTTGCGCGAGCTCAACCGCATGGAAAAGATGCCTCCCCAGGCGGCCGAGTACTCGGTTATCAAGACCTACCTGGACTGGCTGACGGACATGCCGTGGCAGTTGAGCACCGAGGACCAGTTGGACATCGAGCACGCGCGCCGGGTGCTGAACGAGGATCACTACGACCTGGAGGACATCAAGGACCGCATCCTGGAATACCTGGCCGTGCGCAAACTGCGCCAGGAGCGCCGCGCCGAGCGCGAGGAGCAAGAGGTGCAGGACGTCATCCGGCAGGAGCGCGAGGGTGTTATCCTCTGCTTCGTCGGGCCGCCGGGAACAGGCAAGACCAGCCTGGGGCAATCCATTGCCCGGGCCATGGGACGCAAGTTCATCCGCATGAGCCTGGGCGGCATGCGCGACGAGGCCGAGATCCGCGGCCACCGGAGGACCTACATCGGGGCCATGCCAGGCCGCATCATCCAGGGGCTAAAGCGGGTGGGCACCCGCAACCCGGTCTTTATGCTCGACGAGATCGACAAGGTGGGCTCCGACTGGCGGGGAGATCCTTCCTCGGCGCTGCTGGAGGTCCTGGACCCGGAGCAGAACCGCGACTTTCGGGATCACTACCTGGATGTGCCCTTCGATCTCAGCCAGGTGATGTTTGTCACCACAGCCAACGTGTTGTCTACCATTCCGGCGCCCCTGCGCGACCGCATGGAGATCCTGGAGCTGGACGGCTACACCGAGGACGAAAAGGTGCGCATTGCCCAGGAGTACCTGCTCCCACGGCAGATCCGGGAGAACTCTTTGCGGGCGGATGAGGTCTCTATAGCCGACGACGCCATGCGCGTTATCGCGCGCGATTACACGCGCGAGGCGGGTGTGCGCAACCTGGAGCGCGAGATTGGCACCATCTGCCGCAAGGTGGCCACCAGGGTCGCCGAGAGGGAGGGCGTGTCGGTCACCGTCGATGCGGAGGACGTGGCCGAGTATCTGGGCAAGCCCCGGTTCTACTTCGAGCCCGCAGAGCGAACCGAGGTCCCGGGCGTGGCCACGGGGCTGGTCTGGACGCCGACGGGCGGGGACATTACCTTTATCGAAGCGACGAGGATGAAGGGCAACCGGCGCCTGACCCTCACGGGCAAGCTGGGCGACGTCATGAAAGAGTCGGCGCAGGCAGCGGTCAGCTACGTCCGCTCCAAGGCCGGCGACCTGGGGATTGACGAGGAGTCCTTTACCAAGAGTGACATCCACATCCACGTCCCGGCGGGGGCCGTGCCCAAAGACGGACCCTCTGCGGGCGTGACCATTGCCACGGCGCTCGTCTCGCTCCTGACGGGGCGGAACGTGCGCTCCGACGTGGCCATGACAGGCGAGATTACGCTGCGTGGCCAGGTGCTGCCGGTGGGCGGCATCAAGCAAAAGGTCCTGGCTGCGGCACGGGTGGGCATCAAGAAAGTCATCCTTCCCGCCCGCAACGAGGCGGACCTGGACGACATCCCCGAGGAGATTCGAAAGGATCTGCACTTTGTGTTTGCGGAGCGCGTGGACGACGTTTTCGCCGCCGCTCTGCACGACGGTGCCGAGATCGATTCGGAATGAACCAACCAATCAAGATTCTCATTGTCGACGACGATCCGTCCGGCACGCAGTTGCTCATTACGCTGCTGGGCTTTGAAGGCTACGAGGGGTTCAGGCCCGACGAGTGGACCGATCCCCTGGCCTCCGTGGAGCAGCATCGTCCCCACCTGATCATCATGGACGTTCGCTTGCGCAGCCGAGACGGCGTCGATCTGGTCCAGCAGTTACGGTCCCTGCCCGATCCCGACGTGGCCAACACGCCGGTGTTGATGATGTCGGCGGAGGACCACCGGCGGCGCTGCCTGTCGGCGGGCGCCAACGACTTTCTGGAAAAACCGTTCGATCGCAGCGTGTTGCTGGCGACCATCGAACAGATATTGGAGGGTAGCCTATCGAGAACTTGAGACCGACCGCCAATAACCAAATAAGATTTAGGAGTTACAGTGGCAAGAAAGAAAAAGAGCAAGATGCAGTGGTACAAGATGGACCTGCATCTCCACACTCCAGCCTCGGCCGATTGGCAGGAGCCAGGCGTGCGCTATTTAGATTTGCTGCGCAGAGCCGAGATGCAGGGATTGGATATTATTGCCATCACCGACCACAACACGGTCGCCGGGTGCGCCGCTTTGCAAGCCGAGATTGAGAAGCTCAGCTTATTGGAAGACCTGGGACGCATTCAACCTGAAGAGCGGCGCCAGTTGGACGAGTACCGGCGGATTGGGAACAAGATTCTCGTTTTGCCGGGCTTCGAGTTCACGGCGACCCTGGGGTTTCACGTTCTGGCGATCTTTTCCCCGGAAACCAGCTTGCGCAAGCTGGAGCATTTACTGATCGAGTTGAACGTCTCCGCGGAAAAGCTCGACCTGGGCGCGACAGAGGTCGGAGCGACGGCTGATGTGTTGACCGCCTACCGCCTGATAGACGAGGCGGGCGGGCTGGTCGTCGCGGCCCACGCCAACTCCAGCCATGGAGTGGCGCTCAGGGGCCTGGATTTCGGCGGTCAGACACGGATCGCCTACACCCAGGACCGGCACCTTCATGCCCTGGAGGTGACCGACCTGGAGAAAAAAGGACGCCGGACGACGGCGTGGTTTTTTGGTGGGCACAAGCCCGAGTACCCGCGGCGCATGCATTGTATCCAGGGCAGCGATGCCCACCGGCTAACCCGCGATCCTTCGGATCCAAACCGCCTGGGCTGGGGCAGCCGTGTCACCGAGATCCAGTTGCCCGAACCCAGCTTTGAGGCCATCAAGGCCGTTTTCCTCGAAGACGACTTTTCTCGCACCCGCCCCTATCGTCCGACACAGGCGCCCTTCGATCACGTTCAGGCGGCCCGCGAGGAAGGCCCGAGCATCGTCCAGTCCTTCCACGAGAGCATGACCTCGCGGGGCGGGCGGCTCAACGCCGTCCTCCGCGACGTTGTGGCCATGGCCAACACCAATGGCGGCACGGTCTACATTGGGGTGAGGGCCGATCCCAAGGCCCTGCCCGTCGGGATCGAAGATGCCGACGAGGAGATATCGAGGCTGAAGGCCGAGATCCAGCGCAAGGTGCAGCCGCCCCTGGACGTGGATCTCAACACCGTGGAGACGCAGGGCCGGACGGTGATCCAGATCAGCGTGCCCGCGGGCGAGGACGCGCCCTATGCCCTCGATGGTACGTCGATCTATGTGCGGCAGGAGTCGGATACCAACCCGGCCATGCGCGACGAGATCCTGGCTCTGGTGCAGCGAGCCATGGGCGGCGAGCGGCCGCCGTGTGACGAGGAGGCCGAGGATGCTCCCGAAACACAGTCGGGCGCTGTGCCGGCACCCAAGACCGGGGTGCAGATCCTGGACACCGAGGAGCGCAAGGGAACGATGTATCACACCGTGCGCGACCTGCGCAATGGCAACGTAGTGCGCAATGTGACGCGCTCTTCGGCCCGCAAGCTGTGGCAGTACGCCATTACGCAGCACGAGAGTAGCCCGGTCGACAAGGACCAGGTACAGTGGATTCCGGGCAACGAGCGCCTGGGACTGTGGAAGTCATCCAGGCGAGCGGGCAAGGTCCGGTACGACCTGGTGCAGCGCATGCCCGATGGGCGGCTCCAGGTGTACTATGGTGTCACGGAAGATGGCATCGACGGACCCTGGCGCGCCTTTCTGAAGGACTAGCCGGCAGTTGGCAGAACAGCCAGGCCGGCCCGGCAGGGGTTCCGGGCCGGCCTGAATCAATCTTGCATGGTAGGAGGCTGTATCTTGGCCACACAACAGCCAGGCAATGACTATTCGTTGGAAAAGTCTATTCCTGAGCCGCAGTCCATCGAAGAGACCGAGCTGAGCATGGGCTTTCTGGCCGACCTGGTCCTCAAGCTGGTCTACTACAAGAGCGACGCGACGAGTGCCGAGATCGGCGAGGCCCTGGCCCTGCCTTTTGTCGGCGTCCTGGACAAGGTGCTGGAGTTTGTCAAGCACGAGGAGTTGGTCGAGATCTCGGGCTCGCGGGGCCTCGGAGAGCGGGGATACCAGTGGACCATTACCGGCCGTGGCAGCGAGCGGGCGGTACAGGCCCTCGATCGGGATCATTACCTCGGGCCGGCCCCCGTCCCCCTGATTCGCTACAACGAGATGGTTCGCCGCCAGTCCCTGGGTGATCTGAAGGTGGGGCCGTCGGAGGTGCGCCAGGCGTTGTCTCACCTGGTGCTGACCGGCGATATGGTGAATCGCCTCGGCCCGGCGGTCAACTCCGGCCGCTCTCTCTTCTTGTACGGCCCTCCCGGCAATGGCAAGACGGTCGTTGCCAAAAGCATCATCCGCATGATGGGCGGCTGCGTATACGTGCCCCACGCCGTCATCGTCGATGGGCAGATCATTCGCGTTTTCGACGAGGTGAATCACAAGCGGGCCGCGGAGCCTGGGCGGAGAGAAGGCGGCACAGGCATGCTGCGCACCGATCCACGCTGGGTCAAGATTCACAGGCCAGAGATCATTGTCGGGGGCGAGCTGACGATGCCCAGCCTGGGGCTGACCTACGACCCCATCGCCAAGACCTACGAGGCGCCCCTGCAGATGAAGGCCAACAACGGCCTGTTCGTTATTGACGACTTTGGCCGGCAGGCGCTGCGTCCCCAGGACCTTCTGAACCGCTGGATCGTACCCCTGGAGTTGCGTCTCGATTACCTTTCGCTCCAGACCGGCAAAAAGATCGAGGTCCCCTTTGACGAGCTGATCGTCTTCTCAACCAACCTGGATCCCCGCGACCTGGTGGACGACGCTTTCTTGCGGCGCATCCGGCACAAGATCAAGGTCGACTTTCCCGACGAAAAGATCTTTTACCAGATCTTGCAACGGGAGTGCGCTGCCCGGAACATGGATCTGCCGGTGGACGCCTTTGTCTACCTGATGCAGAAACACTATATCGCTGCCAACCGTCCGTTGCGCTCTTGCCATCCCAGGGACCTGCTGGAGCAGATCCACGACATTGCCACCTATCTGAGCGTGAAGCCGGCCTTGACCAAGCAGTTGATCGACGCGGCTTGCGCTAGCTATTTCGCCGAGATCTAGACCGGGAAGGGGAGCAGGATGGAAGGTTGGCGAGTCGGCATTCTGACGGTCAGCGACCGGGGATATCAAGGCGAGTACCGGGATCTGAGCGGGCCCGCCATCCGCGAGCAAATCGTCGGGCGCCTGGCGGCCCGCGTCGAGCTGGAGGCCGTGGTGCCCGACGACCGAAACGTCATCGCCGGCACGCTGCTGGTGTGGGCCGACGAGGTGGGGCTGGACCTGGTGCTGACGACCGGCGGTACGGGCTTTGCGCCCCGCGACGTCACGCCCGAGGCGACGAGCGACGTGGTGGAGCGCGCTGCACCAGGCCTGGGGGAGGCGATGCGCGCAGCCAGCCTGGCCATCACGCCCAACGCCGTGCTGTCGCGCGCCATGGCAGGCATCCGGGGCCACACCCTCATCGTCAACTTGCCGGGCAGCCCCAAGGCCGCGCGCGAGAACCTGGAGGTCATCCTGCCGGTTCTGCCTCACGCCCTGGAGTTGTTGCATGGCGAGAAGGGGGCCGATCGCCATCCCGACGAGATGGACAAATGACACCTGGAGCATCCTATGCAAGCTGATCTTCTTATCCACAGTGCGGCCCAGGTCATTACCGTGGCCTCGCCCGGCGGCCCGAAGCGAGGCGCGGCCATGCGCGAGTTGGGCATCATCCCCGATGGCGCCGTCGCCGTGCGCGATGGGCGCATTCTGGACGTGGGCCCTTCGGCCGAGCTGCGCAGCCAGGTGCGCGCGGCAAAGAGCCTTTCCGCCGGGGGGCATCTCATCCTGCCCGGCTTTGTAGATCCTCATACCCACCTCGTCTGGGCCGGAGAGCGGTCGGGCGAGTTCGAGATGCGGGTGGGTGGGGCCACCTACATGGAGATCATG
>JAAYZQ010000372.1 GCA_012514775.1 Anaerolineaceae bacterium | reverse complement strand
CGGCGTGGGCCGGCTACCTTTCGACCCGGCCCACAAGGGACACCGGGTCGAAAGGCGCCTGCCCTTCCAAATACGGCCCTACAGGCCGTCGCCCCGCAACACCAGGGGCAGATAGATCCTCCGGACCGGAATGACGTCGACGCCGGTGGGTATCCCCGGCATGGTCAGCCTCTTGACGGCATAGTTCGAGAGGTCTACCACCCGCAAATCGGGCAGGGCGTCGGATATGTTTGGATAGCTGACGTAGGCCTTGCCGTTGGCCACCGCGATGGTGTCCACGCCAAAGAGCTGCGAACTGGTCTGGCGCGGAAAGTCCGCCGCGTCGACGCTGTTCACGCTGACCTTGCCCGGCGCGACGATATCCAGGACCATCAACCGGTTCCAGTTGTCATAGCCCGCCGCGTCGCCGCCGTTGCTGTTGAGGTAGGCCTGCTTGCCGTCGTCGCTGAACGCGACGGACTGCACGGCCCGCGGCAGGCCGGTGATGACCTGGGTCAGCGTCAGGCTGCCGGGCTCGATGATCTGGTAGACCCCCAGGGCATAGAGCGTCTCGGTCGGCGTGCCGTAGGGCGATACGCCCCCGACGATGACCGTTTGATTGTCGGGAGCGAGGCCGATATTGACCGGGCGGGGATAGATGGGTTCCCCGTCCTGGTTCAGCTCCAGCGGTTCCCTGTCGGCCAGCGGCCTGGTCTCCGAGGAAGGCAGGGCTCGGGCCGGCGGGCGATCCGGGGCCGGGACGATGGGCGGCAAATCGCCCTCAGGGGTGGTCACAAAGGTATAGACGCCCGTCACCGTCAGGTGGCCGGAGGCGTCGGGATAGAGCGACTGAACCACGCTGGCAAAGTAATCGACGACGATGACCGTGCCATCCGGGGCGATTTCGACGGCCTGGGCGCTAAACGCCGGCAGGGTGACGGTGTAGTCCAGGGTCCTGGAGATCAGGTCGATGACGTCGATCTCGTAGGTAAAACCCCCGTCGGTGACCAGGGCGAATTGGCCGTGGGGGTCGATGGCGATGTCTTCGGCGAATATCTCGACCGTCGTGGAGCTGACGAAGGAGGGACTCATGGGCCGGGAAACGTCGACGAAAGAGACGAGGCTGTCGCCAAAGTTCGAAACCAAGGCCATGTCGCCATCGGGGGTGACGGCGACGTCGAACAGGCCCCCGCCTGCGGTGCCCAGGGTTCCCGAGAGAAAAGGCCCGTAAACAATGTCCGTCTCGGCGTCGATGACGCTTAGCTGGCCCTCGACGGTGGCCACGAGAACCCACTCGCGGGGTGGGAGGGCATCGGCCCTGGCAGACGCCGCGCCGGGCGCGGCGACCACCAGGAACAGGGCCAGAAGGGTGGCGGCCGCCACCAACACCAGGCCCAGGATGGAACCCAAGGAAGGGTGCACGATACGCGTTTTCATGTTTTGCTTCTCTTTTCGGTGCAATTTTGTCATTTGACCGCCGCTGGCTGTTCGTTGAGAGAGGGCAAAAAGCCGTACCGACACCTCCACGGTTTGCGGCGAGTTCTATGGACAGCCTTGTGCGACTGGTCATTTGTCTCTCAACTATAGCAGGCTTTGGGGCAAAATGCAATAGGATCTAGGTCCGGGAGAAAAATTCTAGAACATTTGCACGAATGGCGCATTTTGTGCTATAATTGCGCGGTGAGGATTCATTAGAGATGGCCAAGAGACGTACGACGAAAAAGAAACCGGGAGGCATGGACCTCGGGGGCACGCTGCGCCCCGAGATCTGGGGCATCCTGCTGTTGTTGATGGCCCTGCTCACGCTGCTGAGCCTCATCCCCGTGGAGCGCGGGCGGCTGATGGAGAACTGGATCGAGCTGCTGGAAACGGCGGTGGGCTGGGGTGTGTGGCTCATGCCCATCGGCTTTGGCGCCGTGGGCCTGTGGCTCATCTTCCTCGGGCTGGGCCGGCAGATGAACCTGGAGCGGGAAAAGCCGTGGGGCGGAGCGCTCCT
This sequence comes from Anaerolineaceae bacterium, assembly GCA_012514775.1. Next base: position 602 of record JAAYZQ010000372.1, on the reverse strand, counting down.
CTTTTTCCTGGCCCTGGCCTTGATGCACATGATCGCCGGCGGCGAGGATCCCCTGGCGACGGCGGCCAACGGCGAGGGCGGCGGCTACGTGGGCTACGGCCTCAGCCAACTGCTGGTCAGCGGCCTGGGCACGCCGGGCGCGTGGCTGGTGCTGGTGGCGCTGTCCATCATCAGCCTGATGATGCTCCTGGGGTTGTCGCTGGGCGAGATGTGGGCCATCCTGGCCGACGCCGTCGCCCGGCTGTTTCGCCGCCAGCCGAGCCTGCCCGGCATCCGCATCAACCGCCCCGACAGGCCGGCCGGCCTGCCCTCTCCGCCGCCGGCCATGCCCGAGCAACAGCCCGAGGGCATCGACGCCCGCCCGCTGGAGCCGGCCGGGCACTTGGCTCCGCGGCAGCCGGGCAGCGTTTTTCCGCGCATCATCGGCGGCGAGCAGGTGTGGCGGCTGCCCAACGTGGACGACATCCTGGCCGACGCCGTCGAGCAGGAGCTGAGCCAGGCCGAGATCCGCGAGCGGGTGCGCATCATCGAGGACACCCTCAACAGCTTTGGCGTGCCGGCCAAGGTGAAGGAGGTGAACCAGGGGCCGACGGTCACCCAGT
>JAAYZQ010000371.1 GCA_012514775.1 Anaerolineaceae bacterium | reverse complement strand
TCGGGCGTGCCCCGGGGCAGGACACGCTGCGTGTCGATGGCCCCCCAGAAGCTGATCCGCTCCCCGAATTCGGCCTTCAGGGCCGCCGTGTCCATGTCCGCCGATGAAACCTGCACCGGGTTGAGGGCATCGACGCCGATATCGACAAATTCGTTTACCAGCGAGCGCACGGCGCCGCAGCAGTGGTACAGCACCCGGGCGCCGGAGCGTTCCTTGACGCAGCGAACCATCTGCTCGTGGCGGGGCTTGAAAAGCCGCCGGTAGCGCGCCAGGTCCACCATGGGCCGGTCGTGAAAGGCCACGTCGTCGGCCAGGGCGACGACGTCGACGTAGGGCCCCACCTCGTCCAGGACGGACGCGCAGAGCGCCATCCACCAGGCCAGGGCACCGTCCATGAGGGCATCCAGGAACTCGGGGTTCAGGACAATGTCCATGAGCCACTGCTCGTAGCCCCGCAGGTACTGGCTGAGGTGGACAAAGCCCACGGGCATGGACAGGACAACGGCGTGCTCGCCCTCCTCGTGGAGCCGCCGGGCAGCGTCGCGCAGGCCCCGTGTGCGTCCCGGGTTGTGGGGATCGGGCCAGGGGTAGGCCGCCAGCTCGTTGAGGCCCGCCTGGCGCAGGGGGTTGCCCAGGGGGGCATAGTGCCCGTCGCCCGCCCGGCGCCAGACCACGCCAAACTCGTCACGGAACGAGCCGTCGTCAAAATAGACGTCCTGCCAGCCGTCGGGGCTGCCCACCAGGAGCGGCCGGGTGTCGGTGCCCAGGCGCCGGGCCACGGCCTCGTCCAGCAGGGCGCTGCGCGATTTGCGCTTCATGTAGGCCGTCTCGCCGCCCACACCCAGGATGGCCTTCAGCCGCTCGTATGCCTGCCCGATGACCGTGCTGAAGGAGGTGCCCCCCACGTCGATGGGCACCCGGTCGGGCCCCTGGCGGTCGACCGCCGCCAGCACCCGCTCCCGCGGGCTCATGGTCGCCCTCACCGCGCCGTCCCCCTACTCCTGAGCCGGCCCGCGCTGCACGGCCCGCAGCCGGAGAAATGCCTCGACCACGGCTTCGGCAAAGGAGGCATCGTTAATGTGCGCGTCCAGCGAAATCAGATCCACGTCGGGGAGCAGCGACTCTTCCATGGCCGCCACAAAGGCCCGGTTGGCAGGCTCGTCCCACAACACCTGGCCGCGGCGGTTCAACATGCTGTAGCCCTGCTCGGGGATGAGCACCGCCCGCGGTCCCTGCCCGGCGTTCAGCCGCTCGGCGATCCAGCGGCCCACGGCCGCCATCTCCTCGGCGGTGGCCCGCACGTGGGTATGGGTCGGCGTGTGCTGAACGCAGGCCCGCGCCCGCAGATCCTCGGGCAGCTCCTCAGGGCGGCCGTGAAGCCGGATGTCGGTGGCGCCGGGGACCACCACCTGGGGGATGCCCATCTGCCCGGCGGCCTCCAGGCGGCCGGGCATGGCCGGCATCAGCCCGCCAAAGAGCAAGTCGGTGACCTCGTGGGGCGAATAGTCGACGACGCCCTTGATGGCGCCGTCGTGCACCAGCTCCTCCATCGCCTGGCCGCCGATGCCGTTGCAGTGAAAGGCAATCACCTCGAAACCCAGGGCCTCCAGCCGCTCCTTGACGGCCATGACACCCGGCGTAGTGATGCCCGCCTGGGTGATGGCCACCAGCTCGCCATCGGCATGCTCCGCTTCGGCTCCCACCTCGGCCATGGCCGTGACCGCCGCGGCCGCCTGGGCCAGGATGCGCCTGGTCACCCGGTTGAGCCCCAGGATATCGGCCACCGAGTGGATCATGGCCACGTCCTTGGTGCCCACGTAGGGACCAAAGGTGGTCTGGCCGCAGGCCACGGTGGAGACCATGACCTTGGGCAGGCCCACGGGCAGGACGCGCATGGCAGCCGTAGCCATGGCCGTCCCCTGGGCACCACCCACGGCGACAATGCCGTCCACCCGGCCCTCGGCGTGCAGCCGGCGGACGACCTGCACCAGGCCGTCGATCATGGCCCGCTGGCAGAGCTGCCGGTCGCCGCTGGCCACCAGGGCGGCCAGCTCGTGCTCGCCCGCCCGGGCCACCTCCTCGCGGCCGACGTCCGCCGGGATGGCCGGCGCGCCCAGGATGCCGGGGTCGATGACCAGGGGCGAGTGGCCGCGCCTGGCCACCTCCTCCCGCAAGAAGCCCACCTCGGGCCCCTTGGTGTCCAGCGTGCCGATGACGACGATGTTCATGGCAATTCTCCCTGTTCCCTCGTCACGCCCTCACGCCCCGCCCCATGGAGGCCAGGGCGTCCTGGGCGGTCCTGCCCTCGTGCAGCACCTGCTTCAGGGCGCCCACCAGGGCGGGTCCGTCGCTGCTCTGCCAGATGTTGCGCCCGAAGGTGATGCCCGCCGCCCCGGCCTGGACCACTCCCTCGGCCATGCGGAGCACATCGGCGTCAGACTCCGGGCGGGGACCGCCGGCGGCGACTACCAGCGCGGGTGCCGCCACATCGACCACCCGGGCAAAGGACTCGGCCGAGCCCGTGTAAAAGGTCTTGACTACGTCCACCCCCAGCTCCATGGCCAGGCGGGCGGCATAGGACACGCGCTCCACGCTGTACACCTCGTCGCGGGGCACGAGGGGGCCGTTGGGGTAGGAATGCACGATGACGGGCATCCCTGCCCGTTCCGCCTCGCGCACCAGGGCGCCCAGGTTGGCCACCAGGGACGCTTGCTCCTCGCTGCCCACCGTCAGGGCCATGGCCACGGCGTCGGCGCCCAGGCGCACGGCGTCCTCGACCGCGGCGACCCACACGTCGCACGCCGGATGATAGGGCGACAGCGTCGTCGATTTCAGGATGAGGGCCACCCGCCCGGCGTAGGGCCGGAAGCAGCGCTCGGCCACACCCCTCATCATGACCATGGCATCGGGTCCGGCACTCGCCATGCGGTCCAGTGTCCGGCCGATCTGCTCCAGGCCGGCCAGCACCCCGTAGCTGGGCGCATGGTCGACGGCCACGGTCAGGATGCGGCCCGAGACCGGGTTCTTCAGCCTCTGCAAACGGATCTCTTTGCCCAACACGTTGCCAGATCCTCCCAATTGTCCTCGTTCAGCCCACCGAGCACACGGCCCGCCGCAGGCCCGGGTGCTGCGCTCCTCCGAACCGGCTGTAGGCCAGGCTGGCGGCCAGGAGCGCCCGGTAGTTCTCCACCGGCACAAAGTCGGGGATCGAGTTGCTGGAGCCCAGCAGCCAGCCGCCTCCGGGCGCCAGGGCCGCGACCTTTTGCCGCACCTCGGCCTCCACGTCGGCCGGCGTCCCGGCGCACAGCGTGTTCTTCAGGTCGACGTTGCCTGCCACGGCGATGCGCCCGCCCCACTGGCGTTTGACGGCCACGATGTCGTTCATCGGCGGCTCGAAGGGGTGGATGGCGTCAAAGCCACAGTCCACCAGGTCGGGCAGCAGGCGGGTCAGATCGCCGTCGCTGTGGAGGCCCACGGGAAGCCCTGCGGCGTGGCAGCGCGCCACGATGCGGACGTACCAGGGATAGACAATGCGGCGATAGACCCGCGGGGAGACTACGGGGCCGCTGTTGTAACACAGGTCGTCGGGCAGCCAGATGGCGCCCACGCAGTCGTGCTGCAGCAGGATCTCGAGCACGGCGAGCTGGCTGGCGCCCAGCCAGTCCACCACGTCGCTAACCAGGTCGGGCTCGTCGGCCAATTTCAGGCAAAAGTTCTCGAAGCCCATGAGCTGCCAGGCGCCCATGAACAGGTATCCCAACTGCACCAGCACCTTCATCCCGGCGGGCAACAGGCCGGCCAGGGAGCGCAGGTGCTCCTCCAGGTCGGCATAGTCGCCGTAGCCGCCCAGCTCGTGGGGCGCGGGCCACGGAAACGACCGGAAGTCGTCCCGGCCGGCGATGAGGGCGCCCTCCTCCGACACCCAGCCGCCCCGGCACCTGTCCTGACGGCAGACGGTGTCGGGAGGCCCGGACTTCTGGCGGGCGTCTTTCCACGCGGCCACGGCCGGGTGGTAGCCACGCACGACGCTGCGCACGCCGGCGCGGATAGAGACGAAATCGTAGCCCGCCGCTTGCCAGAAGGCGACCTCGTCGGCCAGGCCGGCGATGGGCCGGCCCAGGATGGACTCCCGGTGCTTGCGATGCACCGACAGCTCGAACAGCGGCACCCGGTCGCCCTCACCCTGCCGGAGCATGGCGCAGCGAACCCGCCGAAAGTCGGGCGGGCCGGGATCGGGGACCCCGGGGGCGACGACTGGAGAGATCACAGCGGCTGGCACGGGCTTTACCCGGCGCTCTGCCACCGGGCGGCAATGGCCCGGGGCGCCTGGCCCTGGCACAGGCCCTCCATGGCCGCTGCCACCATGGCCGCAAACTCCGGATCGTTGATGTGCAGGTCGGCCACGACGACGGGGATCTCGGGCCGGAGCGCGGTGCAGAATTCGTCGATGACCGCCCGGTTGCCCTCGGGCACGTAGAGGGGCAGGCCCGCCTTGTTCTGCATGGAAAAGCCCTGGGCGGGCAAGAGCGCGATGGCGGGGCCCAGGGCGCGGTTCAGGCGCTCGATCATCTCCCGGGCAGCAGCCACCATCTCGTCCGGGGTAGGCGCGAAGCAGGTCATCTGCTTGTTGTGCACCACCCGCGCCCGGTCGCGGTACTTTTCCGGGGCCTTTTCCACCGATTCGAAGAGCAGGTAGTCGCTCCCCCCGGCCGACACCACGGCCGGCAGGGCCACCCGGGTGAGCACTTCCATGCGGTTCGGGGCCCCCGCCAGCCCGCCGTGCTGCTGGTCGATGACCTCGTGGGTGCTCAGATCGATGAGCCCCACGAACTCGCCCTGTTCGATCAACTGCTCCATGGCCGGGCCGCTGGTACCGTTGGCGTGAAAAGGCACCACGTCGTAGCCGAGGCCCTCTAACGTGGCCTTGACGCGCATCACGCAGGGAGTGGTGATGCCGAGCATGGTGATGGCCACCGTAGGCCGCGTCGACCGGCCCTCCGGCTCCAGCCGGAGGGCCATGCCGGCGATGGCGTTGGCCGCGTTTCTCAGGATCGGCCGGCTGATGGCGTTCAGGCCCAGGACATCGGTGATGGAGTGCATCATGCAGATGTCCTTGGTGCCCACGTAGGGTCCGAACTGGAAGTTGCCACTGGCCACCGTGGAGAGCATGAGCTTGGGGATGCCCACGGGCAGGGCGCGCATGGCCGCGGTGCCGATGGACGTCCCCTGCCCTCCACCGATGCTCACGATGCCGTGCAGCCGGCCCTGGGCCAGCAGATCCTGGACGATGGCGATGAGCCCGTCGATCTGCCGGGCGATGGCATAGCTCTTCTCACCTCGTTCCAGGAGCGCTTCCAGGGTGGTGCCCGCCGCCCGGGCGACGTCATAGCGACTCACGTCGGCCGGCACCAGGGCCTGGCCCAGAATACCAGGGTCGACGAGGATCGTCTCCAGGCCCCAGGCTGCTACGTGGTCGCGGAGGTAGGCCGCCTCTTCGCCCTTGGTGTCCAGGGTGGCGACGATCACGACCGTGCGCTTCGCATCGGGTTCCATGGCCCTGCTACCCTATATGCCCGAGAAATAGAACGGCGCTCCTGGCACAGGCTTGCGGCGCTCGCGCAGGGGCATGCCCTCGTAGGGATAGACCGAATGGTCCATGACCGCCTCGTCGTGGCCCGGCAGGATGAAATCGGCGCGCCGGTCGATCTCTTCCATGCTACGCCAGCCATCGATCATGCTCACGAAGCGAGCCTGGCTCCAGTAGCGCCAGTGCTCGTCGAGGCGAGGCTCCAGGTTGGCATAGCGAAAGACGGCGTCGCCGCAGATGACGCCCGTTCCCACCGCCGTCTCGACCGCCACCGACTGGTGGCCGGGGGTATGGCCGGGCGTGGGAAAGACCGAAACGCCGGGCACGATCTCGGCCGGCCCTTCCACCAGCTCGAACTGGCAGCCGACAAAGGGCGCCTCGATGCCCAACTTGGGCGATTCGTAGGAGCGGTAGTAGAGGGGCAAGGGATTGTAGGCCCATTGGATCTCGGTGGCGTGGACCACGTAGCGCGCGTTGCGGAACTTTTTCATGTTGTGGGTGTGGTCCCAGTGAAGATGGGTAAAGATGCAGAGGTCGATCTCGTCGGGATCGACACCCATCGCCCGCAGGGCCTCGGGGCTGTCCAGGCAGTCCTTCTTCTGGCAGTCGTGGTGATACCGGGTCGCACGCTCGGCGTCGGGCAGGCCTGTGTCGACCATGATCTTGTGCTCGCCGGCATCGACGTAAAAGCACAACACCGGGATCTGGATCTTTTTCCCGGCCTCGCCTTTGAAAAACATGTAGGTGCCCAGGTCGGTCTGGCACCAACCGGTATTGATGGGATAGATTTTGTGCTCCGCTGACATTGCCGTCCTCCGTTGGAATGATGGTCGTTACGCGTCTTACGCTGCAGGTTCTCGGCCGCTCGACAGCAGCTCGGCGGCCTCGGGCCACAGGGCAGCGACGTAGGCATAACGGTCCGGCCGGATGCGAATATTGGCCCACACCACCGGCCGGTTGGTGGCGCTGAGGGCCACCCGCTCGATGAGCAGGATGGTCGAGCCCGCGGCCAGGCCCAGGATCTCGCAGTCCTCGGCGTTGGCCTCGACCATGGAAAAGCGCTCTTTCATCCCGGCAAAGACCGTGGCGTACTTGTTCTCCAGCAGCTTCTGGAAGGAATGGCGGGTGACGTCGTCGTGCTCCAGGCCGGGGCAGACTTCGAGGGGCATGTAGTTGATCTGGTTGGCCAGCGCCTCTTCGTTGACGTAGCGGGTGCGCACGTAGCGGTAAACGGGGCTGCCCTCCTCCACCTCCAGCTTTTTGGCCATTTCGGGGGTAGCAGGCACGACCTCGACCTGGCGCACCAGGGACCGGGGCTTGAGGCCCGATTCGGCCGTGTGGGTGAACACGCTGCTAAACCTGGCCTGGGTGGGGCCCAGCACCAGGTAGCCATCCTGCCCACCGGCGAGGGGCTTGACCAGGCCCTTGCGATGGGTGGCGCCCAGGACGCGCTCCACGTCGGCCGGCGAGGCGCCGTATTCCCGGCAGAGCTGACCCGGGCGCAGGGTCGAGCCGGGGGCATGGTCTCCCCGGACGATGGCTGCCTCCAACTGCTGCTGCAATGCGGTGGGAAAGCTGAGATTCAAGATACCTCCCGTCAGCCCATCCTCTTTCCAACCGCCGAGAGGCGGGCATCGATGATCTTTTTCCAATCGGGGTCGCCCCCGCGGCGCTTTTCCGGCCCGGCAGAGCTCCCATCCTCGGCGGGCTCGGCGGCGACGAGGGGCGGGCAGGTGCGCTGCTTGCGCACCGGGCGCAGGGCGCCCACCGCCGACAGCGTCCGGGCCAACTGCTCCAGGCTGGCCAGGTTGTTGACGGGCAAAAAGTCGTCGATGCAGGGCAAAGCCGTGGCCATGCCGCGCTGCACCGGCTGGTACTCGCCGGCGCCGATGAGGGGATTGAGCCACATCAGCCGGTAAGACGCCCGCTGCAAGCGAAAGATCTCTTTGGCCAGAATGTCCAGCTCGCCCCGGTCCCAGCCGTCGCTGATGACCAGCACCACAGCGCCATTGCCCAGGACGCGCCGCGCCCAGCGAAAGTTGAACTCGCGAAGCGCCTCGCCGATACGCGTGCCGCCCGACCAGTCGAGAACCAGGGAGCCTACCTCGTCCAGCGACTCGTCCACGTCCTTGTAGCGCAGGTGGCGGGTGATGCGCGTCAGCCGGGTGCCAAAGACAAAGGCCTCCACGGTGGTGTCCGTCAGGCCGTGGGTCAGGGCGTGGACAAAGTGGAGCAGCATGCGCGAGTAGCGCTCCATGGAGCCGCTGATGTCGCACAGGACGACGAGGGAACGGGGGCGCTGGACACGCCGGCGAAAGGCCAGGTGGATGGGCTCGCCGCCGTGGCGCAGGTTGTCGCGGATGACGCGCCGCAGGTGCAGGCGGCCCTTGTTGCTGTTCCGCACCCGCCTGGTGCGCCTCTCGCCCAGTTTCCAGTCCAGGTTGGCGATGGCCTGCTTGGCTGCCTGGATCTCTTCCCACGACATCTCGGCAAAGTCCTTGCCTGCCAGGCGCAGCACCTCCTGGGGGCTGTAGACCATCATCGGTTGGCTGCCCGGCTCCTGCTCGTCCCCCTCGCCGGCCTCGCTGCCGGGCATCAGCCGGCCATCCTTGCCTTCGTCGCCGGACTCGCTTTCTCTGGTCGCAGCCTTGCCGGGCAGACGCAGCCGCCTGGCCCTGGCGTTGGGCAGGGGAGGGCCCTGCTTCTCTCCCTGGTCATCACCCTGCCAGAAGACCTGAAACGCCTGCTCAAAAACCAGGAAATCCTCGCGGCGGTTGACGAGGAGGGCGCGGCAGGTGTGGTAAAAGTCAAACCGGTTGTCGATGGAGACGTGCTCCAATGCTTCCACGAGATCCAGCACCTGGCGGGTGCTGACCTCAACGCCCATGACGCGAAGCAACTGGCCAAAGCGCAATAGGTGGCCCAGGAGATAGCCCCCGCTGCCCGCGCCGGGCTGCAAACCGCCGTCCTTGGCCGCCATCTCTGGGTCCTCGCAGTCCACGTCCGGATCCCGACTCAACTCTACCCTGCACCCTTCCAGCACATCATCGCCGCCTATGCGCACGAAACAGGCGGTGGCTGCAGCATCCTCTCCGTAGCCCGGGTCTGCGCGCTGGAGAGGATGCGCTCGACCTGCCCCTTGCGCACCGCCTCGAAATCGTCCTGGTACTTCAGGAGGAGCCCCAGCGTCTCTTCCACGACCGGAAGCTCCAGCTCCCGGGCGTCGAGGGCCACCAGGGCCTCGGCCCAGTCCAGCGTCTCGGCTACCCCCGGCAGCTTGTAAAGGTCGAGGCGCCGGAGCTCCTGCACAAAGTGCACGAGCTGCCCGGCCAGGAGCGCCGATGCCCCCGGCACCTTCAGGTTCACGATGGAGTACTCTTTTTCCAGGGTGGGATAGTCGATCCAGTGATAGATGCAGCGCCGCTTCAGGGCGTCGTGGATCTCGCGCGTCCGGTTCGAGGTGATGACCACCACCGGCGGCCGCGCCGCCCGCATCGTCCCGATCTCCGGGA
>JAAYZQ010000370.1 GCA_012514775.1 Anaerolineaceae bacterium | reverse complement strand
GACCACGGCGGCAATGATCGGCCCCAACATGGGTATGAACTCCAGGACCGCGGCGAGCACCGCCAGCACGATGGGGTAGTCGACCCCGATGATCAGCATGCCCACGTAGGTGATCAGCCCCACGGCGGCGCTGTCGATGGCTGAGCCCCGCAGGTAGCCGCCCATGGCGTCGGCCATGTCGCCCAGGACGTCTTTGACGCGTTGGGCTTGTGGCGCGGGGAACAGCGACCGGACAAATCCGCCGATCCTCGGCGAGAGGATCAGCCAGTAGATGGACACAATGATCACAAGGGCCGCGCCGGTCAGAGCCCCGGCAATGGCCGCCGGTACGCTTGCCGCCAGGGAGCCCAACGGGCCCAGGGCGCCTGTCACGACGCCGCCCAGTGACCCCTCGAGGGCGCCGCCCGCCATGCGCTGCCAGCTCTCGATGAGCTGCTCGCCACGGTCGACCAGCTCGGGCAGCCTGTCGACCAGTGCCTGTATCTGGCCCACGAGGGGCGGCACCAGGACCCAGAAGATGCCGGCCAGGACCAGGATCAATGCCAGGTAAACCAGGATGACCGCCAGGGTGCGGGGTATCCAGCGCTCCAGCCACGAGACGATGGGCGCCAGGGTGGCGGCCAGGGTCATGCCTACAAAGATGACCGCCAGGGGCCGGATCAAGACCTGCAGCAGCCCGAGGCTTCCCAGCCCGACGATGAGGGCCACGGCCATGGCCCACATCCACCACCACCACGAGCCCCGCGTGGCCTCCCGGCCCTTGAACATTTCGGACATGGCTGCTCAGTCCCGGAGCCTGCCGGACGCCAGAAAGAACAGCGAGAGCCCGGCCACGATGCCGCCCAGGAGCCAGTTGCGCCGCGTGTTGAGCCACAGTTGCGTGCTCCTGGGCCTGGCCTCGGCGACAAAGCGGCCGTGGGCGCCGTGGTCGCCCGGAACCGGATTCCACAGGTTGTCCTGCCGGTGGGGCTCCAGGGGCTCCCTGTCCTCCTGCATCTCGTAGCCCCTGGCAGCCAGGAACCGCTCCGTGATGGCGGGCGCGAATTTGTTCGCCAGGACCACGGGCAGCAACGGCGCTCCCACCAGCAGCTCCCGCCGGCGGTGGTGCGCTGCCCAGACGATGGCCTCGGCCGCCACGGCTGGATCGTAGACGGGCGGCACGGGGCGGGGCTTGCGGGTCATGCGCGCCTTGACCCAGGTAAACTGCGGAGTGTTGACCGCCGGCAGGTGTACCATGGTCACGTGTACGCGGCTGCCGTCGTGGAGCAGCTCGGCGCGCAGCGCCTCCGAAAAGCCGCGCACGGCGTGCTTGGCCGCCGAGTAGGCCGACAGCAGGGGCAGTCCCCGGTAGGCCAGCGCCGAGCCGACCTGCACGATGGACCCGTGGTCGCGGGGCACCATGCGCCGCAGCGCCGCCAGGGTGCCGTGGACCACGCCCAGGTAGGTGACCTCGGTCACGCGCCGGTAATCCTCGGCGTTCATCTGCTTGACCGGGGCAAAGATCGAGACCATGGCGTTGTTCACCCACACGTCGATGGGGCCAAAGGCCTGCTCCACGGCGTCGGCCGCGGCCTCGACCTGGTTCGGATCGGAGACGTCGGTGGGCAGCACCAGCGCCCGGCCGCCGGCAAGCTCGACCTCCTCGCGCGCCCCTTCCAGCCCGTCAATGCCTCGCGCCAGCAGGCCCAGGTGCGCCCCGCGCCGGGCAAAGGCCCGCACCGTGGCCCGGCCTATGCCGGCGGAGGCGCCGGTGACGACGACCACTTCCGGTTTGGTGTTCAGGATGTTCACGTTTCCTCCTCTGGGGCAGGACGATTCCCGGGCAGCCACATCTCGCTCGTAGGACGGCTAAAGCCGTTACTACGAACCATCTCCGGCAACATGTTAGCCCTGGAGCAGCGACTCGGCCCCGTCGATCCACATCTCGGTGCCGCTGATGAGGCTGGAGGCGTCGGACGCCAGGAACAGGGCCAGGTTGGCCACGTCCTCGGCCTTGCCGGGCCCGCCGCCCGTCAGCGGCACGCGGCCCTCGGGATAGTCGGCCGCCCAGCCCGTGTGCTCAAGTTCGCGTTTTTCCGTGTTCTCGTCGATCTCGGTCTCGATGGCGCCGGGACAGATGACGTTTGCCCGGATGCCAAACTCGGCCAGCTCCAGGGCCAGCATCTTGGTCAGGGCCACCTGCCCGGCCTTGGACGAGGCGTAGGCCGACGCCCCCGAGTTGCTGAACATGCGCGTGCCGTTGACCGAAGAAGTGACAATGATCGAGCCGCCCCGCCTCTTCAGGTAGGGCACAGAGTACTTGATGGTGAAAAACGTGCCGGTCAGGTTGACGCGCAGGGTTTGTTCCCATTCCTCCGGCTTCAGCTCGTCGATGGGCGCCCAGACGCCGTTGACGCCGGCGTTGGCAAACACCACGTCCAGCCTGTCCCAGCGGTCCACCAGCGTCTCCACGGCGCGCCGCACCTGGTCGCCGTCGGCCACGTTGGCCACCAGGGGAATGGCCTTCCCTTCGCCCAGCTCCTCGGCGGCGCGGCGCACCTCGTCTTCGGTGCGGCCCAGCAAGCCGACGCGGGCGCCATGCTCGACGAACAGCCGCGCCGCGGCCAGGCCAATGCCCGAGCTTCCCCCGGTGATGAGGGCCACACGATCCTGCAGGGATAATTCCATCTCGTCACGCTCCCGTCCTGTTGGCATCCCTCCATACCAACAGGGTGGTACTCTGCCTGCTGGCCGTTCCCGGCCAGGGGGAGTACCACCCTGCTGTCACGCTTCGGCGATGCCGTGTCGTCTATCGGGTCCAGTAGGGTTCGTAGCCGTAGTAGTCGTAGACGTCCACCAGCCACTGGCTGCCTGTCTCCGTGCCCGGCCAGTTGTCCTTGTCAAAGCCAGGCGCGTTCTCGAGGGTTTCGCGGTCGATGTTCAGGACCAGTTCCTTGTTCTCGGTGTCGACGGTGAGGGCGTCCCAGGGGACGGCGAACAGCTTGTTGCCCATGCCCAGCACGCCGCCGAAGGACAGGACCGCGTAGGCAACGCGGCCTCCGTCCATGTCGAGCATGATCTCTTCCAGCTTCCCGAGATCCTCGCCGGACATGTTGCGTACCCGGTCACCGATTAGCGTGGTGGCCGACATCATTTCCGCTTCGCTGCGACCAGACGTGCTGGTCGAGCTGTAACTCTGGTAGGTCATATGGCCTTCCTCCCTGTCTTACGATTCTCGTTCGTCCAATCACGACTCCGGTGCCGGGCCCGGCCCGGCACCGGCCATCGTACCTATCGCCAGGTTCTACGTGTAGGAAACGTCGTCCGTGGAAGTGACGTCATCCCAGTCCTCAAAGAACTCGTCGACGCGACTTTCCGCCTCTTCCCTGGCGTAGCCGTAGCGGGACTGGAGCTTGCCGATGAGTTGGTCTCGCCGGCCTTCGATCTGGTCCATGTCGTCGTCGGTCAGCTCCCCCCACTTTTGCTGGATCTTGCCGCGCACCTGCTTCCACCTGCCGCGAAGCATGTCTTCGTTCATGTTTTCTCCTTTCCTTTCTACGGGATATTAGGGCACGATCATAATAGCATGCCAAAGGGCCGTTGTCCATGTATCCAGATACAGAAGGGAGATACAAGTGGGGATACAATTGAGAAAAAAAGGGCCGGCCTGAGCGGATCAGGCCGGCCCGCAATCGCCAGGGGAGGGCGCTACTCGGCCCCTCCGCTGCGAAACACCTCCGGGTTGTCGTCGCCTTCGACGATGAGAAAGCCGACCAGGCCCCGCTCCAGCCGGGAAAGGGCGTGATCGACCAGGATGTAGCGGCCGGGCACCTCCAGCTCGAACTCGATCATGGCCGCCCCGCCGGGGGGCACCAGCGTGGTCTGCACGTCGGTGAGGGGCGCCGCCGTCAGCGAGCCCTCGTGGTAGACGCGGTCCATGATCTCGCCGATGACGTGGAACGACGAAGCCAGGTTTGGCCCGCCCACCCCGAAAAAGATGCGCACCGTCTCGCCGGTGTTGGCCCGCAGGGGGCTCACCTCGGTCAGGGCGCCGACGGCCCCGTTCAATAGGACGTACTCGGGCTGTTCGTCCAGGAGCTTCTCGACGCTGAAATCCTGGTGCCCGTGCCGCCCATAGGGCGCCTCGGTATAGATCTCGCCCTGCATGACATAGAACTCGCGATCCACCGGCGGCAGCCCGCCCTCGGGCTCGACCAGGATCAGGCCGTACATGCCATTGGTGATGTGGTTCGCCACCATGGGCGTGGCGCAGTGGTAGACGTAAAGCCCGGGATTGAGCGCCTGGAAGGTGAAGGACTTCTCGTCGCCGGGGGGCACCTGCGTCAGTTCCGCGCCGCCGCCCGGGCCGGTGACGGCGTGCAGGTCGATGGAGTGGATCATCAGGCTGTCGTCCATGTTGCGCAGGCTCAGCTCGACGGTGTCGCCCACTCGCACGCGCAGGAACGGGCCGGGGACCGTGCCGTCAAAGGTCCAGTAGCTGTAAGTTGCCCCGTCGGCCAGGCGCCCTTCCAGCTCCACCGCCTCCAGCTCCACGCTGATGGTCTGTGGCGCCCGGTCGCCCACGGGCGGGGGCACGTCCGCCGGGTCCCGTACGATATTCTCGCCCTCGGGCTCGGGCTGCGCGGCGTCGCCGCCTACCACCAGCAGTCCTTCCATCCCTGCTTGCCGGTGGCCGGGTATGGTGCAAAAGTAAAAGAACTCGCCTTCCTGGTCGGCCCGAAAGACGGCCGTGGTGCTGGCGCCCTGGCGCATCACCTGGTCCGACTGGGCGTTAAACTCGGGGAAGGCCACGTCGTGCAGCGCGCCGTCGCCGTTGATGAGCGTCACCTGGACGACCTGTCCCAGGGCCACCTCCAGGGTGGGGTTGACGACACCGTCGATGGTCCCGCCGACGCCCACAAAGGCCAGCCGGCCATCGGCGATGGCGGTCTCCAGGGTAAAGGACACGTCGGGCGTGTAGGAGGCCGGGCTTTGCGACGGAGGGGCCGGCTCGCCGGCGGGAGCCGTGGCCTGGCCCTCGGGTGCCATCTCCTGGCCCGCCCCGGCGTGCAGGGCGGTGGTCGAGTCCTGGCCCGTCTCCGGTTGAGCGGGCTCCGGCGCCGCGTCCTGGCCGATCTCCTGGCCGGGCTCCGGCTGGGTGGGCTCTGGCGTTGCGCGCTGGCCCCACGGGGTCGAGGGGGGCAACGGCGCCTCGTCGATGGGGCCGCAGGCGGCCAGGAACAAGGCGACGACGAGCCCCAGGGTCAGCATGACGCTTACCCTGGAGCGAAGGGGGGTTGTCTTCATTCTCTATACTCCAATGATTCCAGAATCCCGGTGCGTTGCACGTGCCGTTCGTGCGACGCACCTGATATAACATCCTCGGTGCGTTGCACGTGCCGTTCGTGCGATGCACCTGATAGATCCCACATCGACTCGACTTTAAACCGAGTGCATCCGGTCCACGATGCTCTCCTGCTCCTCCTCCGACATGTGCTGCTCCATGAGGGGCAGGTAGATCCTCTCCTCCTTCTCCAGGTGCACTTGCAGCACCGCCTGGAGCTGGAGGACGAGGCGTTCCAGGCGCTCCCGCGCGCGCGATGCGTCGCCGCCGGACTCGATGGCCTGCACCGCCTCCGCGATCTCGGAGACGTAGCCCTCGATGTACTCGTGATCGACGCTCATGGTCGCCGTGGCCCGGCCGTGCTCGCGCAAAAGCCCCTCGACGGCGGGATAGAGGTGGCGTTCTTCGCCGCGGGCGTGGGGCAACAGGTCGCCCTTGAGAAAGGCGACCAGGGCCGCCGGGTCCACGTCCTCCCGCCCGGCGGCCAGCGCCGAAGCGTGCCCGTCCAGCGTGGCGATGAGGTCGCGATGGTGCCCGCGAATGGCTTCGTTTGCCTGCATGTCCCTCCTCCGTGCCTAGCGGGTACGCTCGCGCTGCTCTTCCAGGTCAAAGGCCCAGTAACCGGGACCCTCGCCAAAGAAGCGGGCGTTCAGCTCGATGTTTGCCTCGTATTCCTCGGGTACTTCGTCCTCCGGAAAGATGGCGTCCACCGGGCACTCGGGCACGCAGGCGCCGCAGTCGATGCAGGTGTCCGGGTCGATATAGAACTGGGCCGCCCAGACCGGGTCGTTCTTGTCCCCCGGGACGATGCACTCCACGGGGCAGACTTCGACACACGAGCCGTCGCGCGTGCACAACTGGGTGATAACGTAGGCCATTTCCACATCCTTTCTGGATCTTGTCCAAAATGTTTGATTTATTATAATGGATTTTTGGAGAATAGTCTTTGCGCTGGCGCAAAGATGGGGGATCTCGATGGTCCTGTTTCGATCTCGTCTACGATATCGTCAGCGGGGCAGCGACTGCCGGGCGTCCTCGCCGGGGGTGATCTCGCCGCCGGCGTCCGCGGAGGCGGGGGAGGTGTCTTCGGCGACCTGCACCAGCCCGTCGGGGCGGCGAATGAGGACCCGCTCGCGGCGGCTCTTTACCAGGCCCTCCTGCTCCCAGCGGCTGAGGATGCGGCTCACTGTATAGAGCGTGGTGCCCGTCATCTCGGCCAGGTCCTGGCGCGAAAGGCGGATGTCCAACAGGATGCCGCCGGGCACCTGGCGGCCCGTCTGCTCGCTGAGGCGCAGCAGCGCCCGGGCGATGCGCCGCTCCACCCGCTAGGTGGCCAGCTCCCGGTAGCGCTGTTGCAGCTCTTGCACCTGCCGGGCCAGCATCCTGAGGGCGGCCATGGTCAGCCGGGGATGGCGCTCCATCAACGCGATCATGGTCTCGGTGTCCCAGTAGAGGGCCGCGCAGTCGTCCGCCGCCTCGGCCGAAGCGGGATATTGGCTGCCACCCAGGCTGCCGATCCAGCCGAACGGCTCCCCGACCGACACAAAGCGCAGGAGAACCTGCTGGCCCTCGGCACTCACCTGGTTCAATCGCACCCGGCCCTCGGCCAGGACGTAGAGCAGCGTCGCCGGCTCTCCCTCGTGAAAGAAATAGCCGCCGCGCTCCACCCGGCGATAGCGGGCTGCCCTGGCGAACTGGGCCAACTCTGCCTCGCCCAGGTCCCGGAAAAAGGGCACGCGCCGCAGGTGCTCCCGAATCTGGTCCGCCGATTTCATGCTGTCATTCTACCCCCAAAGCCGGAAAGCGCCAAATGGGCCGGGCCGACCGCACCTGTCGCCCGGCAGGATATAGGCCAAGATATATCTCTATCTGTATCCTCTGCCTATATCTCGATACATTGACCGCTTCTGAGCGGGCTGCTATACTGGTTGAAGAGGTCTGGGCTTCGGGCCCCGCCGGTCGCGCCTAGGCCGGTGTTCGGTGTCGTGCGTTTAGCAACCGAACGCTGGGTCTTGTAGGGGGAACGACATGCGGAAGCTGTATGTCTATGTTGCCAAGGACCGGCAACTCCAGGCCAGCAACCGGGATCCGTTCGTCGAGACGCCGAACCGGACTGTGGGCACCAGGCCCCAGGATCTACTGGGTCCCGGGCCCGGAAGGTTGCCCTGCCACCGCATAGCACTGGAAGTCATCGAGCGTTGCAGACCCGGGGTGCCTCGGATCCGGGCTTCATACCCCGCAATGCGAGTGCCTGCACTGTGCGAGTGTCTGCACCTTGTCCGTCGTAGCCCCCATATTGCCGCGGCCGTTGGTCTGTGCGGAGCACCGTATGGCAGCCATTCCAGCGGCGGTTTCGTGGAAGGAGAAGACGCGTGAGCAAACAGGAAGAAAGACAACTCCGGCCCGAGCAGCATCAGGAAGGCCAGCCTGGCCGCCAGGCTCCCATGACGCCCCAGCCGGAGAGCGAGGATAGAGAGTACCGGGGCAGCGGCAAGCTGGAAGGCAAGGTGGCCCTCATCACGGGGGGCGACAGCGGCATCTGGCGGGCGGTGGCCATCGCCTTTGCCAGGGAAGGCGCCGACGTGGCCATCGTTTACCTGAACGAGCACGAGGATGCCGAAACCACCCGCCGCGAGGTCGAGCAGGAGGGCCGCCGCTGCATCAAGATCGCGGGCGACGTGGGCGACGAGCAGTTCTGCCGCCACGCCGTGCAGCAGGCGGTGCGTGAACTGGGGCGCCTGGACGTCCTCGTCAACAACGCCGCCGAGCAGCACGTCCAGGACAGCATCCACGCCATCTCCGAGGAGCAGTTGCTGCGCACCTTCCGGACCAACGTCTTTGCCCAGTT
The DNA here is from genome assembly GCA_012514775.1 of Anaerolineaceae bacterium. Next base: position 16,629 of record JAAYZQ010000370.1, on the reverse strand, counting down.
TTTCCTGGTCAAGGCGGCCCTCGAGCACCTGGGCGAGGGCAGCGCCATCATCAACACCACGTCGGTAACGGCCTACCGCGGCAGCTCGCACCTCATGGACTATGCGGCCAGCAAGGGCGCCATCGTCGCCTTCACCCGCTCCCTTTCGGCGAACCTCGTGAGCACCGGCATTCGCGTCAACGCCGTGGCGCCCGGGCCCATCTGGACGCCCCTCATCCCGGCCACCTTTCCCGAGGAGCACGTGGCCAAGTTCGGCAGCGACGTACCCATGGAGCGCGCCGGGGAGCCCAGCGAGGTGGCGCCCTCCTACGTCTTCCTGGCGTCCGACGACAGCTCCTACATGACCGGCCAGGTCCTCCACCCCAACGGCGGCGAGATCATTGGCGGGTAGGGGCAGCCATGGGTAAGGCAGGCCGTTCAGGGTCCGGCGAGGTTCCCCAGGTGGTCATGACGCGGGGCGACGAGAGCTATGGGGCCTGGTACCGCCAGGCGCTCCACGCCCTCCGCGCCTTCCTGGGCATCTCCCTGGCCCTGGTGCTGTCCTTCCTGCTGCTGGGCGTGCTGCTCTACGCCGTCGAGCGCTCGAATGCCGCCTGGCTGCGGCCCCTGAGCGACGCGCTCTCGCGCCATCTATTTGCCGACTCGGAGGTTACCGGCAGTTTCCTGGACACCGTCGCCGGCGGCTACCTGACCATGACGTCCATCATCATCACCATGCTGCTCCTGGTCTTGCAGCAGACGGCCAGCAGTATGGGCAACCTCATCTTTGACCAGTTCATGGCCCGGCGGCGCAACAAGCTGTATGCGGGTCTCATCGTCGGCACGCTCGTCCTGGCCATCCTCGTGCGCGCCACCGTCTCCGAGTCGTTCAATCCCGTGGTGAGCGCCACCCTGGTGCTGGTCGTCAGCGTCATATCCATCGTCCTGCTCCTGGCGTTTTTGTACAGCACCATCGAGCAGATGCGCCCCGAGACCATCATCAGCGACATCCACGCCTCCACGCTCCACGCCCGCGAAAAGCAACTGTCCTTTGTCCGCCGGACCCGGCAGGAGCCCCGGAGCTCCGGGAAGACGGTCGTCGAGCTGCGGTCCGAAGCCAACGGGTACCTGGTTGCCCTCGACATCGACCGCCTGGCCGCGTCGCTGGCGGACGTGGGACCCGACGTAGAGCTGGTCCTGGTCGCCGCTCCCGGCACCTACGTCTCCCATTACGACCTCCTGGCCCGCGTCCGCGCCGAGTCGGCGTCCCGGGCACGGGAGGTCGCCGAGGCGGTGGGCGGCACCTTTCGCTTTGCCGTCAAACGGAGCATGGAGCAGGATCCGGCCTACGGCCTGGAGCAGTTGGAGATGCTCGCCTGGACCGAGGTCTCTTCGGCCAAGCAGAACCCGGAGGTGGGCGTGCGCGTCATCCACGCCCTACGCGATCTGCTTTCCCGCTGGATGGTGCAAGGGGTCGAGGTAAAGGACGAGGAGCCTCTGCCGGTGGTGTACGTCGACGACCTGATGCGCGGCGGGCTGGACGTCCTGGAATCGCTGAGTGCCGTCGCCCTGGAGTCGCAGGAGCACCAGGTCCTGGCCGAGGTGCTGCGAGCCGTCAACATCCTCTTTGACCGGTTGACGCCCGACCTCCGGGACAGGGCCGAGGAGCTCGTGCTTCGCCTCCTGAGCTACCTCGACGAGCAATTCCTGACCCGTGAGCTGGACGTCGCGCTGTTCCAGGTGGCCCACACGATGGAAATGCTGGGCGAGGTGGAAACCGCGGAGGCCATTCGCGACGCCCGAGAAGAGCAGGCGGCCGCCTTTGCCTTCCCGGCCGATATCGTCAGGAGGGCCGAGGACCTTGCCACGGGAGCGGCGCGGGAGCCGGGCTTCCGCGGCGAGGACGAGTGACCGGCGCCCGGGGGGCGCGAGCCCCGGGCGAGGAGGAATCAGATGCCTTACGACAAGAACAAGGATCTACCGGAGAGTGTGAGAAACGTGCTTCCCAGCCATGGCCAGGAGATCTATCGCAAGGCCTACAATAGCGCGTGGGAGCAGTACAAGGATCCCGAGGACCGGCGCGGCGACGACTCGCGAGAAGAGGTATCGCACCAGGTCGCCTGGGCGGCGGTCAAGAAGGTCTATCGCAAGGACGAGGACTCGGGCAACTGGGTGAAAAAACAAGACGGAAAGGAAGACTGACATGGATCTCTTGGGTTGGGCCATCGCTGCCTTTGTCATCTCGGTGATTGCCGGGCTGCTCGGTTTCAGCGGCGTGGCGCGCGGTGCTGCCACCGTCGCCAAGGTGCTGTTTGGCCTGTTCTTGCTCATTGCCCTGGTGCTGCTCATCCTGGTGGTGCTGGGCATCAGCATTCTCTAGTCCATGGCCGGTTGACCCGGTCGGGTGCGACGCACTCGTCGTAACAAGTGCGTCGCACCCGATGAGTCGGCCAAAAATCTAGCACGAAAGGAGAAACGACATGAGTCTCTTGACCTGGGCGATCATTGCCTTCGTCGTGGCGATCATTGCCGCCTTTTTTGGATTCGGCGGCATCGCCAGTGGTGCGGCGTCGATCGGCAAGCTGCTTTTCGGCTTGTTCATCATCGTCGCCATCATCCTCCTGATCGCGAACTTCCTGTAGATCGCGCTCAGGCCAGGGCGGGGTGCTCTGCGTCCCAGGCAGAGCACCCCGCCGTCCCGCTTCCCGGCGCCACTGCCCGGGCGGTGGCCACCGGAGCTGCGCGCCTTCGGCCGGCCGAAGAGTGCGCTACGTGTCCATGTCGTTGAGGTAGGCAAGTGCAGCAATCCCCCCCATGGATCAAGCCGGCGGCGACGGCTGTCGCCCTGTTGGTGGCAGCTCTGCTTCTGGCCGGCATCCTGATGGTTCCCTACCGCAGCATGCAGGCACCCGAAGGCTACGATCAGCCTCGCGTCCACTGGAACACCAAGAACAGCACCCGCCTGGACGGAGCCACGCCGGGGCAAGTGGCGGCCCGCGTCAGCCAGGTGGTCTATCCCGCCACGGGCCCCCAGAACAGCCCCGACGTCGCCATCCTGTATGCTCCCGATGACTGGCCCAGCGGGCTGCTGGCGGCGGCGCTGCTGCGCCCCCTCAACGCCGTGCTCCTGCCGGCCACCGAAGGTGTGGCGGACGAAATCGATCGCCTGCAGCCGCGGGGGAGCGACGCCCTTGACGGTGCCGCGGTGCTGCTCCTGAACGGCGCGCAGGCGCCGGGTGTGGACGGCCAGGCCCTGGCCCGCGACGAGATCGTGGCGCTCCGTGGCCAGGTGGGCGAGCCCCCCAGGCATGCCATCCTCGTCAGCGAGGAGGACCCGGCCACGGCCTTGCTGGCCGCGCCCTGGGCGGCCTACAGCGGCGAACTGGTGGTCCTGGCGGCGGGCCAGGCGCCCGGCGGCCTGCCCCTCTACGGCCTGGGGCCCGCCGCCTCCGGGGTCCAGGAGGCGCGGCGCATCGCCGCCGAAACAGCCGCCAGGACGGCCGTGCGGTTCGCCACCTACCGGGACCCGGAGAATCCACTCTTTGGCTGGGGGTTCGACGCCGAGAGCCTGGCGGGCTATCGCGCCTACGTCCTGGCCCGCGACGACCGGCCGGAGCTGGCGCTGCTGAGCGCCAACCTGGCGCGACGCGGCAAACCCGGTCCCCTGTTGTGGTCGGAGCAGAGGCACCTGCCCCAGGTGGTGGACAATTATCTCTGGAGCCAGCGGGCGGCCTTCTGGGTGACGCCCAGCGAGGGGCCCTTCCATCACTTCTGGATCCTGGGCGACACGGAGGCCATCTCCTTTCCGGCCCAGGCCCAGGCGGACTATGCCGTCGAGATCGGCCCCTACCTGGGCAAAGGTGTGGGGGCCAGCGGCATCGACATGCTCGCCGCCGCCTGGGTCATGCTCGGGTTCGCCTCTGCCGCCTGGATCCTGTTCCACCAGGTTCGCTATCTGCCCGGCCAGAGCTGGGTCATGGGCCTGGCCTGGCCCCTCCTGGCCCTCATGCTCGGCCCCTTTGGCCTGCTCGTCTACTACCTGGCCCATCGCTGGCCCGTCATCCCCGGGAAAGAGATGCTCATGTGGGACCGGCCGCTGTGGGCCCAGGGCATGGTCGCCACCGCCTCGGCGGTGGGCTTGGGCGCCTCGCTGATGATCGTCACCGGCTACGTGACCACCCTGTTCGGCCTGCCCCTCGTGCCCGGGCGCAGCCCGCTCTTTTTGCTGGGCACGCCCATGATCCTGGTGATGATCATCAACTATGTCGTGGCCGTCCTGGTCTCCTGGTTGCTCTTTCAGACCCCCATGCTGGCAGGCTTTTACGGGCGTCCCTACCGGGAGGTGCTGCCCCGGGCGCTGCCCCTGGTCCTGGCGTCCATGACGGCCGCGGCCGCGGGCATGAACCCCGCCATGTGGTGGCTGATGATGTCGCACGTACCCATGATGCCCAACGAGGAATCGATCCTGTGGTTCGGCATCATGTTTTTCACGGCTTTCGTCGCATTTCTCCTGGCCTGGCCCCTCAACTATGTCTTGGTGCGGGCCCAGAGCAAGAGCGGGTTGATGTAGGAGGACGCCATGCGAAACCTGTCCCTTGCCCTCCTGGGCCTGCTCGTAGCCGTCGTCCTGTTCATGGCCGGCATGCAGCTCTACGAGGACCGCGTCGTTCCCTCCCAGGAACCGGGCGAGTTGCCGTCGCTGGCGCTGAACCAGGAGCTGCTGACGGCCAACACCACGCGGGTCGGCTCTGACGATCCCCTGGAGACGGCCATTGCCGTGTCCCAGGCCATCTACCCGGCAACCGAGACCGAGAACACGCCCGTGGCCGTCATCCTGGTTAACCGCAACTCCCTGGCCGAGGTGCTGGTGGCCGCCAGCCGGGTCCAGCACAACCCGGTAAACGCGCCCTTGCTCTACGTGGACGAGGGCTCGCTCCCCGAGCAGACCCGCAACGAGCTGCTGCGCCTGGGACCGGAGGGCGTGGCCGCCGACGGCAACGTGCAGATCTACCTGGTGGGCACCATCGGCGACGCCGTGCGCCGCGAGGTGGAAGAGCTGGGCTTTGAGACGCGGGTGCTGACCGCGCCGGACCCCATCGAGCTGGCCGTCGTCGTCGACGATTGGACCGCCACGCAGCACGGCGACCACCGCAACGAGGTGGCCATCGCCAACCTCGACAACCTGGAGCCGGCGGTGGCCAGCGCCTTCTGGAATGCCCATCGGGGCGACGGGCTGGCCTTTGTGACCGACGAAGGCGTGCCCGAGGCCACAGCCGAGATGCTTCGCCGGCGCTCCAACGGGCCCTGGCTCTACCTCTTTGGCGACGAGACGGTCATCTCGACCGAGACGGCCCGCGAGCTGGCCCAGATCGGCCAGGTGACGCGCATGCCTGCCGCGACGCCCGCCGATGTCAGCGCCTTCTTTGCCGCTTTCAAGGACGAGGGCGCCGACTGGGGGGCCTGGTTCTGGGCAGCTCCCCGCACGTTCGGCTGGGGCATCGCCGAGGCAGGCCACAACGTCATCCTGGTGCGCCTCGACGGGCCGGCCGGCTGGCAAAATGCCCTGCCGGCCACCACCCTGAGCCACATGGGCAAACACGCCCCTGTCCTCATCCTTGAGGGCGACGGCATCCCGGCCTCCGTGGCCGGCTTCCTGGAGACCATCCGGCCCTACGAGACGGCTCCCCGCCAGCAGCTTCTGAACCACGCCTGGGTCGTCGGCGGTGAGGAGACCATAGCCTGGGAGACCCAGGTGCAGGCCGACATGCTCCTGGAGGCGTACGCTCCCTACGAAACCGGGGAGGCAGGAGGAGTGCAGTGAGCGGTATCGTCCAGGACCGCGAGGTCGAGAGCAAAATGCAGGCCCTGTCGCGCCGCAGCGAGCGCCAGGCCCGGGAGCGCCTGGCCGCCGCCGCGCCGCCCGAGGTGCAGCCCTTTCCCCCCCGCGTGGTCGCGGGGTTGTGGCTGGGCATCCTGGCGGGGGCGCTCCTGGGGCTGCTCTTTGGCGGGCTGCTGCGCAGCAACACCATCGTCGTTCCCGGCTGGGAGGGCCTCTACTCCATGGGCCCCTTTACCTTCCACGTCTTCTGGCTGTTTGCCGGGGTGGCCCTGGGCATCATCGCCGCCGCCCTCCTCACCCTCCTCCCCGAGCCTGGCCGGCGCCGGGGCGACCAACATGGCGAGGCAGGGCAACCTGCCCCGTCCCGCAATCGGAAGGAGTGATCGACGTGAGATCCATGTGGACCGGCGCCATCAGCTTTGGCCTGGTGAACATCCCCATCAAGCTCTACAAGGCCAGCGAGAGCTCGCGCCTGGACTTTGACCTGCTGCGCCGCGACGATCGCTGCCGCATCCGCTACGTGCGCGTCTGCGGCGAGACCGGCGAAGAGGTGCCATACGAGGACATTGTCAAGGGGTACGAGTACGAGAAGGGCCGCTACGTCATCCTTGAGGACCAAGATTTCGAGAAGGCCAACGTGCGCAAAACGCGCACCATCGACATCATGAGCTTTGCCGACGTAGACGAGATCGACGAGAAGTACATCGAGCAGCCCTACTACCTGGCCCCCGACGAGAAGGCGGCCCAGGCCTACGGGCTGCTGCGCGAGGCCCTCAAGGAGAGCAAGAAGGTGGCCATCGCCCGCTTTGTCCTGCGCAGCCGCGAGCACCTGGCCATGCTCCAGGCCGAGGGCGACGTCATCGTCCTGCACCAGATGCGCTTTGCCGCCGAGATCCGCTCGCCCGAAGAGCTGAACCTGCCCGGCAAGGTGGAGGCCGAGGAGCGCCAGATGAAGATGGCCCTGCAGCTCATCGAGCAGCTCACCGAGCCGTGGAATCCCGAGCAGTACAAGGACACCTACGTCGAGGACCTGATGCGCATCATCGAGCAAAAGGCCCGCGGCGAAGAGATCGAGGCCGAGGAGGAGCCGGTGCCCATCGAGGTCGTGGACCTCTTTGCCCAGCTCAGCAAGAGCCTGGAGATGGTCCGCGAAGGGCGCGAGCAGAAGGAATAGGAGCCGAATCGCCGCGTGTCATTGGAAGAGTACCGCCGCAAGCGCGACTTCGGGCAGACCCCCGAGCCGCAGGGCGCCGCCGCCGGGGAAGGCGGCGATCTGCGCTTTGTCATCCAGAGGCACGACGCCACGCGCCTGCACTATGACCTGCGCCTGGAAATAGACGGCGTCCTGAAGAGCTGGGCCGTGCCCCGGGGCCCTTCCATGGATCCCCAGGACAAGCGGCTGGCCGTGCGCACCGAGGACCACCCCCTCGACTACCTGGACTTTGAGGGCGTCATCCCCAAGGGCAGCTATGGCGCCGGGACCATGATCCTCTGGGACCGGGGCACCTACCGCGTGCCCGAGGCCCGGGACCGCGCCCACGCCGAGGAGCTGATGCGCCGCGGCGAGCAAGAGGGCAAGCTGGTCTTCTGGCTGGAAGGCGAGAAGGTGCGCGGCGCATTTCACATGGTCCGAATGCGCGGCGAGAAGGACCAGTGGCTGCTCTTCAAGGGCAGCGACGAGCACGTGGGCCGGTCGGGCCTGCCCGGCGACCGGCGCTCGGTCAAGAGCGGCCTCACCCCCGACGAGCTGGAGCGCCGGGGCGACGCCGACGGGCAGCGCCATGGCGTGAACCTGGACGACCTCGACCTGCGCGGCGCCCGCAAGGCGCCCATGCCCTCCGGCGTGACGCCCATGCTCGCCACCCTGGCTCCCGAGCCCTTTGACGACGACGGCTGGATCTACGAGATCAAGTGGGATGGCTTTCGGGCCATCGCCGAGGTGCGCACCGGCGAGGCCCGCCTCTACTCCCGGACGCAGGCCGGCTTCGAGACCGAGTTCTCGCCCCTGGTCCGCGAGCTGGAGCGCCTCAGCTTTGACGCCGTCATCGACGGCGAGATCGTGGCTCTGGACGAGCAGGGCCGGGGAGAGTTCAGCCTCCTGCAAAAGTACAGGCGCACGGGCGAGGGAACGCTGGTCTACTATGCCTTTGATCTCCTCTACCTGGAGGGCCACGACCTGCGCTCGCTGCCCCTGCTGCGGCGCAAGCAGCTTCTGGCCCAGATTCTTCCCGATCTGCCCCGCATCAAGTACAGCGATCACGTCCGGGGCCAGGGGGTGGCCTTCTTCCGGCAGGCCGCGGAGAGCGGCCTGGAGGGGGTCATCGCCAAGGACGGGCAGAGCGCCTACCAGGCCGGCAAGCGCAGCGAGGCGTGGCAAAAGTTCAAGGCCCGTCCCTGCCAGGAGGCCGTCATCGGCGGCTTCACGGCGCCCCGCTCCGGGCGCCAATTCTTTGGCTCGCTCCTCCTGGGCGTGTACGAGGGCGACGACCTGGTCTACGTCGGGCACACGGGCACCGGCTTTGACCAGGAGACCCTGGCGGAGCTGCGCGCCCGCCTGGAGCCCCTGCGCCGCCCCAGCTCGCCCTTTGTCGTCGAGCCCAAAGCCAATACCCCCGCCACCTGGGTGGAGCCGGAGCTCGTTTGTCAGGTGCAGTACGCCAGTTGGACCGAGCTCGGGCTGCTGCGCCAGGCCTCCTTCCTGGGCTTGCGCGAGGACGTCGACCCCCGCACCGTGCGCCGCGAAGAGATCACCGCCCTGGCCGGGCGCCCGCCCCCGGCCGAGCCGCCCGCCGTCGAGGAGCCGCCCGCCGAGGAGCCGGCGGCCTCCCCCGAGCCGGAGCAGGCGCCGCCGCGCCGGGTCTACGCGCCGCGCACCAGGAAGCCCATCACCGTCGAGGCGGGCGGGCGCCAGGTGACGGTCACCAGCCTGGATCGAGTCCTGTGGCCCGACGACGGGCTGACCAAGGGCGACCTCATCGACTACTACCGGCGCATGGCTCCCCTCGTCCTGCCCTACGTGGTGGACCGGCCCCAGTCGCTCCACCGCTTTCCGGCAGGCATCCACGGCGAGAGCTTTTACCACAAAGACGTGGACTATGCCCCCGACTGGGTAGAGACGGTGAACCTCCCCTCCGAGTCGGACCCCGAGGGGATCAACTACCTACTCTGCCAGGACGAGGCCACGCTCGTCTACATGGCCAACCTGGGCTGCATCGAGCTGAACCCCTGGAACTCGCGCGTCGGCCACCTGGACCGGCCCGACTGGCTCGTCTTTGACCTGGATCCCGGCGAGATTGCCTTTGGCGAGGTGGTGCGCACCGCCCTGGCCATCCACGAGATCCTGGGTTCCCTCGACGTCCCCCACCGGGTCAAAACCTCGGGGGCCACGGGACTGCACATCTACGTCCCGTTGGAGGCACGCTACACTTACGAGCAGGGCCTGAAGTTCGGGCTCATCGTCGGCCACCTGGTCCACAACCGCCTGCCCCTCATCACCAGCCTGGATCGCGACCCCCGCCGCCGCCGGGAAAAGATCTATATCGACCTGTACCAGAACCGGCGCGGGCAGACCCTGGCGGCGCCCTACTGCCTCCGCCCGAGGCCCGGCGCGCCGGTCTCGACGCCGCTGCGCTGGGACGAGCTGGCGCCCGACCTGGACCCCGCGATTTCAACATCCACAACATCCAGGAGCGGGTCGACGAGCTGGGCGACCTGTGGCGCGACGTCCTTGGCCCGGCCGTCGACATGGAGGCCGCCCTGCAACGCCTGGAGCAGATGTGGCAGGGCCAGAAGGCCTGACCGGCGCCCGGAAAATATATCCCAATCTGTATCCGCTGTCTGTATCCACGTACATTGACAAACGACCTCCAATCCTGTACGCTGTAGGTATCATGGCCCGGTGCACCGGGTACATTGAAGGGAGGAAACACCATAATGGAACAACGAAACGATTTTGCTTTGGGAGCCCTGTTGCTGGGCATGCTCATCGGACTGGTCATTGGTGCGGGTGCCACGCTCATGATCTCACCAAAGTCGGGCGAAGAGATTCGCCACGACATCCGCCGGGCTGCATCGGACGTCCGCAGCAAGGCGGAAGACACCTATTCCGACGTGCGGCACAAGGCCGAGCAGACAGCCGACGACATGCGCCAGAAGGCGGAAGAGACGGCTTCGGACGCGAAAAAGCGCGCCCGGAGCGAGTTCGAGTCGTAAGCTTATTGGACGGTATTGCTGAATCGTAGTTGCACTGGATCGAACACCGCCGGCGGCCAGGAGCCGCCGGCGGTGCTTTGTTCTCAGGCCCGGTGTCCTCAGGGGGTGACCTGGATGGCCGCCGGCGCCAGCACGGCGGTCACGCCCGGGTTATAGTAGTCGTAGACACTGCTGGGCGGTGTCTGGGCCCTGATGGGGTACCGGGCACGGATGCGGTAGCGGAACTCCAGGGGCTGCCCCGCCTTGAGCCCTTCGACGTAGCAGATGATCTGCCGCCCCGTCAGGTCAAAGCGTGAGAATTTCGCTCCCTCGTACCCCTCGGGCAGGTCGCCGTGGCGGGCCACCAGGTCGGCCAGATCCTCGCCCACGACCTCAAAGCCGGGCGGCACGCCCAGGTCCACGATGGCCTGCCGCGCCGCGCCGGCGGCCAGCGCCACCCGCACCGAGACCTCGACGACGTCGTTCACCGCCAGCTCGGTCCGGTCGTAGGCCACCTCGATGTCCATGAGCGACTCTTCCGGCGCGGGCAGGGTCACCACGGACCAGGGCAGATAGTAGCGGGTCGAGACCTGGTACATCAGGCTGCCCTCGCCCTCGACGTCGATGCGCACCTTGTTGTCGCCCAGCGCCGGCCGGTCCGTAAAGCTGACCATCTGCACCACGTCGAAATTGTCCTCGGTGATGACGATGGGCTCGGTCTCCTCGCCGTTGAGCGAGACGCGCACCGTGGCGTCGGTTCCCTCGCCCCCGGTGCTCACGGAGAGCAGGAGCGCCTTCAGCGTCTGCACCGTGGCCTGGGTCGAGTGCCAGGTGCCATAGCTGTCCTTCTGCTGGATGAGGAAGGTGAGGGCCTGGTTGGCCAGCTCGACGTGCTCCTCGGCCCGCAGGAAGGCATAGGCCGCCAGGGCCGTCGTCTCGATGGAGCCGGTCTGGCCGGTGCCGCCCATGAACGTGGAGATGTCGCTCTGCCAGTAGGCGACGCCCTCCTCGACGACGGCCATTTCGGCCAGCTTGTCGAGGGCCTGTCCCGTCGCGCCGCCTTCCGGGTCCGCTGCCGCCAGGGCGTTGGCCACCAGCGCCAGGGAGTAGGCGTCCTCGGCCTGGGTCCACGACTCGCGCACGTAATCCAGGCCGGCCACGGTGCCCACCTCGTCCTCGTAACCGGCTTCCGTCAGAGCCCAGACGATGTAGGCCGTCACGGGCAGCCGCTCATTGCCCAGGCTGCTCCAGCTCTGCTCGTGGACCAGCCCCTCGTCGTTCTCCCAGCTCCCGTCGCTCCGCTGCTCGCCCAGGAGCCAGCGCGCCCCCCGCTCGACCAGGCCCTCGTCCACGGGATGCACGCGGGCCATGTCGGTGAACTCCATCAGGCCGTAGGCGGTCAGCATCCGGTCGGCCGGAGGCGAGCCAAAGAGGCTGAAGCCGCCGCCCGACACCTCAAAGGTGGTCAGGCGCTGGTAGCCCAGGTTGATGTACTGCTCGGCCGTCATCTGCACCTCGGGACTGGCCTGGCCCGTGCTCTTCAGATAGTCCATGACCAGCACGTTGGGGTAGGTGGTGCTGCTCGTCTGCTCGAAGCAGCCGTAGGGCATGCGCAGCAGCGCCTCCAGCCCCTCCACCACCTGGCTGAGGATGCCGGGATAGACCTTGACCAGGATCTGGGCGGTGCCGGGGATGGTCTGCTCGGGGATCGTGACCGTGTGCTCCGTGCTGCCCGCCAGCCGGTCCGAGAAGGTGTCGTCCATACGCTTGCCGTCGGGCACCACCTGGACGTCGTGGCGCAGCGTCGTGGCGTCGCTCATCCTCTCGCCGATGGCCGTCACCACGGGCCGGAAGCGGCCCTCCGTGGCCGTGACCTTGATGGGAAAATAGACCACCGTCACGTCGCCGGGCTCCAGGTCCACGGCCTGGGTGGCCTCGCCCTGCATGTCGAACCAGTCTTGCGCCTCCAGCGTCAGCTCCACGCGCTGGCCCGTCTCCAGGTAATTGTAGACGGCCACGGGCATCGAAACCTCGTCGCCCTGGGTGAGAGCCAGGGGCAGGTCGATGTCCACGAAAAAGTCCTGGAACACGCGAATGGGCGCCGTCGTCGAGCCCAGGCGCCCGTCCTGGGCGCTCGCCAGGGCCGTCAGCCGCCACGTGGTGATGGTGTGGGCCATGTCCAGCTCGGCCTGCCAGCGGCCGGCGTCGTCGGTCAGGGCCTCGGGGTTCCAGTACATGGTCTCGGGGAAGAACTGGCGCAGCAGCGGCGCGGCGCCCTGCACCGGCTGCCCCGCTGCTGCGGCGGGCTCGGTGCTCTTGGCCTCCCCCTCGCCGCGCACTTCCTGGAGGGCGAGCATGGGGGGCATGAGGCCGGGCGCCACTCCCTGGAGGGCCATCTCTTCCACGATAGCGCCATCGGCCGGCATGGCCCCGCCGGCCAGGGTAAAGGCCGAGGCGAGGACCACGGGCCCGGCCACGAGCAAGAGGGCCAGGAGGGCCACGAGTCCGGCCCCGGCCAGGGCCCAGCCCTCGCGCTTGAAGCCAAACCCGGCCGCCCGGGCGCCAAAGGCCAGGGGGATGGCCAGGTAGGCAAGGGCAAAGATCACGATGGCCACGGTTGGGGGCTCGGCGGGATCGACGGCCATGTATGCCACGAACACGATAGCCAGCAGCAGCCCGTAGCCCACCAGGAGCAGCAGGGCCAGGCCCAGGGGTAGCTCGCCCTTGCGCACGGCCCGCACCGCCAGCCCGACGAGGCCCGCCAGCCCGCCCAGCAGCGCCGGGGCCACGAGGCACAGCAGCGCCGGGCCCAGCTCGTCCAGCAGGTAACCCAGCTTGTCGAGGGGGTCCGTGGCCCAGGGAGCGCCCGGCAGGGGCACGATCCAGAGCGTGACCGCCGCCCAGGCCAGCAACAGTACGGGAACGCCGATGCCCACGGCCAACGAGCGGCCCAGCACGCGGTCGTTCCGCAGGCTGTAAACCAGGGCGCCGACCACGGCCAGGGGCAGGAACACGAGGAGGGGAAAGAGCCCCTGGGTCAGGGTATGCAGGAACCTGGCCTGCCGCTCCAGGGCCTGTTGCCGCTTCATGGCCACCGAGTTGGCCTTGAGGCTGAAGGGATCGCCGCCAAAGCCGGCCAGCGACGCCTGGGCCGCCGTCTCTTGCGCCGTGCCGGCCTCGCCCATGATCTCGCCCAGGCTCAGGCCGTGCAGGTCGAACTTGGGCTCCAACAGCTCTTTTTCCAGCATAAAGTACAGGCGCGCAAAGCCGGGGTCCTGCTCTTGCAGGGCAAAGACCGATTCGTCGACGACCGCCAGCCCCAGGGCCGCGGCCGTGCCCTCGCCCTCCTGGCCGGTGACGGCGATCTGCAGGTGGGCCCTTTCGCCGGGAAGGTAGGTCTCCCGGTCCAGTTGCACGTCCAGGGCCAGGTCGTCGGCGGCGTCGACCACCACCAGGCGCGTATCGCGCACGATCTCGCCCGAGCCGAGGGACTTGTAGGCGTGGAGGGCCAGCGTGCCGTACAGGTCGGGGGTCAGGTCCACGGCGGCCGCCGCGCGCCCGTCGACGATCTCCAGGGCCCGGGTGGAGAGGGTCTGGCCCTCGCGGGTGATGTCCAGGTAGATGGCGCCGGCGTCCTCGGTGGTCAGCACCTCCAGGTTCATCGTCTCGCCGACGCGGTAGGTGGCCCGCTCGGGCCGCAACAGCACCTGGCTGCCGCTCCAGCGCTCGGTCTCGAAGGAGACCTGTGCCTGCCCCGTGTGGCCCAGGGCGTCGTGGGCCTCGAGCATTACCTCGGCATAGGGCTCGGCCGGGGTCAGCCGCAGCTCGCCGAGAACGTAGGCCCCCGTCTGCGCCTGGTACGTGGCGCCGTTGACGACGACGGTCACCTCGCACTCGGCGGGCGTGCCGTCGGGGTAGGCAGTCAGCAGGTAGAGGATGTTTTCCAGGCCGGCCTTGAAATCGCCGCTCTCGGGCACGGCCTCGACGATGATGCCCTGCTGCGCCACGGGGATGGCGATGCTCACCTGCTCGGTGTGGGCCGCCCCGTCGGTGACCGCCACTTCCAGGAGGAGGTCGGCCACGCCGCCCTCGGCGCCGGCCACGAAATAGTCGGGCAGGTCGAACTCGAAGCTGAACCGGCCCCCAGCGTCGGTCTGGCCCGCCAGCTCGACGACCTGCCGCCGCTCGACGTCATAGACCCAGCCGGCCAGCCGGACCTCGCCCTCCACGGCCTTGCCGAAAAAGTAGGCCGCCTCCACCTGTCCCGTGACGCGCTGGCCGGGCCGGTAAAAGTCGTCGTCGGTGGCGGCGGTCACCTTGAACTTGGGCAGGACGTAAGGCTTGACGGCCACGGTCTTTTCCGAGGACGTGCCGTCCAGGTTGGCGGTGAGCTTGTAGTTGCCGTGGTTGACCTCGTCGGCCAGTTGGAAGGTCCAGGAGGCGACGCCGTACTCGGAGGTGGTGGCCGTCTGCTTGAAGACCTTGTTGCCTTTGGCGTCGGCGATGGTCAGCTCCACGGCGCTGCCGGCGGCGGGGCGCTGGTCAAAGGCGCCCAGGGCCAGGGCGCGGACCATGATCTGCTGGCCGGGCTGGTAGATGGGCTTGTCGGTGGTGAGGAGCACCTTGTAGTCGCGCTCCACCTGGACGCTCATCTCCATCCGGTCGCTGCCCAGGCGCGAGCGGGTCTCGACAATGATCTCCTGCTCCTGGCCGGCGCCGGTCACCTCGGGCACAGTAAAGGCGGCCGTCGCCCGGCCCTCCGCGCCGGTGGTCCCGGTGTACAGCACCTGCGCCTCGCCGCCGTCCCGGGGCCGCATGGAGACCCTGACCTCGGCGCCGGTCACCGGCTGCTGGTTGTCGTGCCGCTGCACCTGGACGTGGACGGCGGCCGGGGCGCCGGGCACGAGCCGGCTCTGCCCCAGGACGAAGGTGTCCTGGTCGCCCATCTCCTCGGGGAGGCGGAGGGCGTAGAAGGTGCCGCCGGCCAGCCCACAGATGGTCAGGGCGAGCAGGACGGCGATGGAAGCGAGGACCTGGATGCTTTTCTTGCGGGCCATTTCTCCTCCTTGACGACGGTGCCATGTTGTACGTCCTGGCTATGAGACGCGGCCGAAAGCCGAATGGTTCCCCTCGCTCCTCGCCCGCGTCACGTCACCTGGCCATCGCTCAACTCGATTCGGCCCAGCGGACCACCAGAATGGAGGCGCCGGAGAGCAGGGCCAGGCCGGCGATCAGAGGGATCACCGTGCCGTTGTAGCCCTTGCCGATGAGCGTGCCCAGGGGCATGGATATCAGCGTCGACAGGGAGCCGACCACGGCCGCTCCGATACCGGCGAGGTGCCCCAGGGGCTCCATGGCCAGGGCATTCTGGTTGCCGAACAGAATGCCGACGCAGAAAAACGTCGCCATGAGGTAGGCCAGAAAGAGCCACAATGGCACCTGCCCGCCTGGCAACAGGCCGCTTCCCAGGGCGACGATGGCGAGCCCCAGGCTCACCCACAAGGATCGACGGACCAGGAGTCGCATCCCAAAGCGCATCACCAGGCGCGCGTTCAGGAGCGATGCCAGCCCGATGGACAGGGAGACGAGGCCAAAGACGATGGGGAAGAGCTTGCCGAGGGCATACTGCTCCTGAAAGATCTGCTGGGCGGAGTTCAGATAGCCAAGAAACGCTCCGCTGATCAGGCCGGCCGACACGGTATAGCCCAGCGCGCTTCTGTACCTCACGACTTCGAGGGTGGCCTCGGCAATGTGCCGCACCGTGAACGGCGCCCGGTGTTCAGGGGCCAGGGTCTCGGGCATTCGCAGCGCGAACCACGCCACGGAGACGATCGCCACCAGCACAAAGCCCCAGAAGATGCCGCGCCAGTTAGCGAACAGCAGGACCGCCTGTCCCAACGTCGGCGCGAGCATGGGAACCAGGATAAAGACCGAGCTGACGAACGACATCACCCGGGCCATGGTCCGGCCCGCGTATCGATCGCGGACCAGGGCCAGGGTAATGGCGCGCGGCGCCGAAATCCCGAGCCCCTGCAACACCCGCCCCGCCAGCATCACGGGGTAGCTGGGCGCGACGACCGAGAGCAGGGCGCCGGCGATATAGAGGACATAGCCCGCATAGACCGTTGGTTTTCGCCCCACCCGGTCGGAAAGCGGCCCGAAGAACAACTGCCCCAGGGCCAGCCCCAGGAACAACACAGACACGACCAACTGGCGGTCGTTGGCATTCTGGACGCCCAGGTCGCTGCCGATCTGGGGCAGCGCCGGCAGCATGGCATCCGTCGATAAAGCTGTGATCGACATCATCAGGGAGACGATGATGACAAATTCGGCAAAGGCCGGCCTGGCCTGCTCTACTTTCATGCATTGGCACCTTGTTGGACTCGGAGCAAGTCCGGGACTGGTTTCCAGGAGTATACTGCCTTTGCCCCGGCCGGGCAAATGCGCGCCGGCCGTAAGCAGCTACGCCCAAACAAAAATGAGGCCACCGACGATGCTTCAGCACCATCAGTGGCCTCATTTTAGTCATCTTCTCAGTGCTTCACCCGGTCTTTTATCTCCCACACGTGGTCGAGGACGTGCCAGCCGGCGCGCCGCACAAAGTAGCGGAGGGGCCAGCG
>JAAYZQ010000369.1 GCA_012514775.1 Anaerolineaceae bacterium | reverse complement strand
TCGATCCACACCGGCTCGATCTTGTACTTGCCGATCTGCCAGTCGATGGCGTCAAAGGCCATCGTCGCCGCTGCCCTGAACTCGTCCCCCGTCCGGGCACTGGCACCGCTCAACGGCGCCAGCACGCCCAGCTTGAAGACCTCCGTGGCGCCTTCGCCCTCGGCCGGGGCCGCTGCCGTTGGGGCCTCCGCAGCGGGTTCCTGGGTGGCCTCTCCCTCGGGTGCCTCGGGTGCCTGGGTCGCCTCGGGCGCAGGGGTCGCCCCGCAGCCGGCAATGCCGAACAACAGGGTTACTACGATCAGCCAGCTCCACAGTCGCAAACTCTTCGACCTCATGATATCTTCCCTCCTTGGTTTCGTATCAATGCCGCGTCGCCGGTATCTCCCGGCCGCGCAGCCGAAATCCCAGACGCTCGTCCCAACAGCATCACCTCCTCCGCAATGATCCCATCCGCCGTACGGACCCACGGATGGGTATGCGCCGTACACTCCATGCCTAGAAACAGCTCTCGTAAATCTTGATATATCCCGCCTTGTCAATGTCGCGCGGGTTGCCCACCGTCTGCGGGTCGTTGAACGCCAGCTCGGCGAGCATCGGAATGTCCTCTTCCGGGATGCCCATATCGGGCAGCGTCGGGATGTTCACATCCTCCGTCAGCTGGGCCACGGCCTCCACGGCCAGCTCTGCCGCCTCCCAGACGCTGAGTCCCCACGTGTTCTCGCCCATGGCCTGGGCGATGCGCGCGTATTTGTGGGGCTCGCCCATATAGTTGAAGGCCATCACCGGCGCCAGCAGCGCCGCCGTCAGCTCTCCGTGGGGCAGGTTGTAGACGCCGCCGGCCGTCTGGCTCATGGCGTGGACCGCGCCGGCGCTCTCCGTGCCATAGCTCATGCCGGCCAGCATGGCCGCCATCGACATCTTGTAGCGCGCCTCCACGTTGTGCCCCTGGGCATAGGCCAGGCGCAGCCACTGGGCGCACGTTTCGATGGCCCACAGCGCCACCGCGTCGGGCCACGGTTGCGCGTAGCCGCAGGTGTAGCACTCGATGGCGTGCGTCAGCGCGTCCATGCCCGTGCCGGCCGTCACCCGCGGGGGCATGCCCACCGTCAGCACCGGGTCGATGAGCGCCACGTGGGCGGCGATGAGCCCCGTGCCTCCCACGTTGTACTTGATCTTGCGCTTCGGATCCGTGATGACCGCCCACAGCGTCACCTCGCTGCCCGTGCCCGCCGTCGTCGGCACCGCGATCATTGGCGGGATGCGCTTCTTGATGGGCTGCGGGTCCGCCCACTCGTAGTCCAGGATCGAGCCGCCGTTTTGCGACACGACCCCGATGGACTTGGCCGTATCCATGGGGCTGCCACCGCCAAAGCCGATGAGGCCATCGCAGCCCTCGGAGGCAAAGATGGCGGCCGCGTCGTCCACCAGCTTGATGTCGGGGTTGGGTACCACACCGTCAAACAGCACATAGTCGACGTTGCCCGCCTTCAGGCTGTCCATCGCCTCGTTGACCAGCCCGGCGTTGACCAGGCCCTTGTCAGTGACGAGCATGGGCCGCTTGCTGCCCAGCGCCTTGATCTGGTCGGCCAGGAGCTGGATCGCTCCCGGGGCATGCTTCACGACGGTTGGCACTTCGAATGAACGCAGATTGATCATTTCCTGTTCTCCTCGACGAGATTATAAATTGTGTACAGGGGCACGGACAGGCACGCCATCACGTCCTCTGGACCTCTTCCACTTCTTCGTACCAGCGCACCCGGGTTCCCACCCGGGCCCTCATCTTCCAGGCCATTGTCTTGGGCGCGTCGTCCATTGCCTTTTGCAGGCTGATGATGCGCCGCTTGATCGCCTGCGCCTCGTCGGGCGACAACGCCACCTCGCCCTCGTCCAGGCAGGTCCGCAGCTTGGCCGCGTTGAGCGAGATCGTCGTGTACAGCCCCCAGTCCTTTGCGCACAAGCCGGCAATCAGATCGGAGTTGATCGTGCTGTCGTCCCCTGGACCCACCTCGTGATACAGCAGCAGCGCCAACAGATCGAGGACGTCTTTGCGATTGAGCTGCACGATCTGCGCCTTGGACAAGAACAGCTCCGCCAGCGGGATCGTCAGCGGCTCCACGTCCAGCCGATCCGCCAGGGGCAGGGTGTGGCACATCGTGAACTCGCCGATAAAGACGTCGATCTGGCGGCCCTGCGCCTCGTCGTACCAGAGCTGCCGGCGGTCGCCGCTCAACGTGTTGAACGTCTTGTTGGGGATATAGCCCATCTCGGGCAAGAAGCTCAACAGCATTTTGGCGCCCGCCTTGTCCGTGACAAAGTCAATGTCAGGGTACTTGCGCTCCAGGGCGGGATGGATCGTTTGTGGGCACTGGACCTTGATCGCCAGCCCCCCCAGCAGCCGTAAGAAGATCCCCTGCGCTTGCGCCTGCGCAATCAGGCGATGCATCTCTGCTTCGAGGTCGGGTAATGTGCTCATTCGAAACCTTTCCCTGCCATTTCACACAAGGGGGACAGAGGTGCCTCTGCCCCCCTTCTCACGTCTTGCCGGTCAGTCTATTCGACCGGGATTTCCTCATAGATCTTGTCAATGTTGATGCCCTGCCGCTTCCGGTACGCCTTGAATCCCAGGTAGATGGCCAGCGCCAGCAGGTACATCGACAGCATATAGATCACCGAGCTCGTATTCGACAGGCCAATGCCGTACAGCGCATTGGGGTCGATGAGCCACTGGTAGAGCAAAAAGAGCAGGAACGCGGCAAAGATCACCCCCGCCACCGTGATGAGCGGAATGCCCGCGATCTTGTACTTCGCGATGGGCGACGCATTGTACAGATCCTTCTTGATGTACGGCAACAGGATGGCGGCGATGGTCGTGCCCAGGTACATCACGGCGATGACCAGTGTCGAGCACAGCGTGAGCGTCTGGAAGTTAAAGACGTTCCAGGCAAACAGCGCCGCCACCACCAGCGCCGGCAACACCATCAGCAGCAGCGCATAGATCGGCGTCCGCGTCCGCGGCTCCACCTCCGCCACCTTTTCCGGCAGCAGCCGGTCGAACGCCGCCGCAAAGATCACCCGCGTCGAGCTGAGGAACACCGTGCCCGACCAGCCGAACCACCAGGCGCTCATGGCCAGGAGCACGATGAACTGGATGATGCGGCTCGGCGTCATGAATACGGCCAGCAGCGCCGGGTACGGCCAGACCGGCAGGGGCGGCGTCGCCTCCGTGTAGCCCCACCGGTAGTTCCACCACGCCCCGTTGGCGTTCATGTACCAGTCCCAGGTGATCGTCTTGTTGATGAGCAGGAAGAACACCGTCCCCAGGACCGTCGTCGCGATGAGCGCCCAACCCATTCCCCAGAAGTTCCGCTTGAAGTCCGTCGCCCCGCGCACCTCGCCGTAGAGCGTCGCCCCCCAGTTCGGCCACAGGTTAAAGAACACCATGTAGGGGATGGCCAGCATCACCAGGCCCAGCGTCCCGCCCCACATCGGGTTGATGGCGCCCGCCTCCTGCCCCACCGCCGTCGTGGCCTCGTAGACGTCCCCGCTCGCTCCAAAGAGCGCCGGCGCCTGCTGCTGGAGCCCGTCCTGGAACAAAGCGTGGTTGCCAAAGAGCAGGAAGGCAAAGACCGCCAGCATGCCCGCGATGGCGATGTAGAAGCAGTACTTCTGAATGCGCGAATACCACTTCATCCCGATGGCGATGTAGAACACCACGATGGCGCACATGATCACCGACGCCACAAAATGGCCCAGCGACGTGTTGCTGAACCACAGCGCCGCGTCCGTCGCCCCCAGGATGCCCAGCAGCGGGGTAAAGAACAACTGCCGGAGCATATCCGAGTAGAGCGGCACCCACAGCCACAGGATGAACCACCAGCCCGTGACCCCCAGCACAAAGCCAATCCCTCCGCCCAGGATACGGCTTTGCCACACGTAATCGCCCCCAGCCCGCGGCATCACCGCGATGAGCGCCGCATAGACCACGATCTCGAACATGATCAACAAGCCGCTGATGAGGAGAGCCGGCAGCATGCCCCCCTCGAAATAGTACATCTGGCTAAAGCTGTACAACCCGAGGGTCACCAGGTTGATGGAGAAGAAGGCGTAGATAAAGGCGTCAAAGACCGACCAGGCCCGGACCAGGCCGGTGGCTTTGCGCAGGAACAACGCTGTACTGCGTTTCGAACTTGAGCTTCGAGCCTTGGCGCTCATTTTGTTCTCCTTTCCTCCTAGATAGGTGCTACAGCTACAAGAACATCCCAGGCAATCGCCTTCCGTCACGCCTCCTTCCCCAGGTACAGGTCCTGGTGCCGTCCTGACACCGGACGCCCATGCTGGCCACAGGGTCAGTACCACACCGTCCTGCGTCAGGTGCAGGGGGACAGGTGCGGCTACGTCTCCCCGCCCACGGGTCAACCCGTCGTTAAAATATAGGTCTTGATCTTGTTACGGGACAGGTTGATGACCGCACCCAACAGCCGCCCCTGCTCGTACATGCTGCCCGGGTTGATGCACAGCGTCTTGCCCAGGCGAACCGCCCCCTTGCCCTCGTGGATGTGGCCGTGCAGCCCCAGGAGCGGCTTGTACTCCATGATCAGATCCCGGACCGCGTGGCTGCCCACCGGCACCAGCGCCCGCCCCCCCAGCATAGGCGTCAAATCCTCCGTCAGCTCCGGCACGTCGTCCAGCGTCGAGCCGTAGGGCGGGCTGTGAAAGTTAAAGACCGCCTGTGACACGTTCTTGAGCTGGCGGATCATTGCCTCGCAGCGCGCGCGCAGCTTGTCCTCTTCTTCTTCGCGATAGGTCTTCCACGGGGTAAAGTTTGTCCAGCCCGAGCTCACCATCTCGTGGTGCTCATCCAGCTCGACGACTTGGCCCTCGGCCATCTGCACGTGCTTGGACGTGCAGATCAGCTCGTCCAGCTCGAACATGTCGTCGTTGCCCGGCGCTACGTAGCAGCGAACGCCCGTGCCTTCCAGCTTCTCGTCCGCATAGGCCAGCCACTGCTCCGCCGTCCTCAGCACCTCCCGGGCAAAGATGTCGTCCACCAGCGCCGGGTCCTCGTTGAGGGCCTCGATCTCGTCCGGCGTCGTGCGGTACGGATAGTAGCCCCGGCTCTTGATCTGCTTTTCCATCTCTGCGACCTGGGCTTCGCCGTGCAGCATCGATTCCTGCTCCAGGAGGATGGCCTTGAACAGGTCGCCCCCCTGGTGCACGATGGGCACGATGGCCTTACCCGTCATATCGCCGCCCAGGATGATCACGTCCGCCTGGTAGAACTTGGCCGCGCTGATAAACTTTTTCCAGCAGATCTCCGAACCGTGAACGTCCGTCGCGAAAAAGATAGTCGTCATACTACTGGCCTGCTCCGCCAGGAGCCAGTTTTTGGCGCTGGCGATACCCCTTCAGGTACCGCATGGCGTAATCGTCGCGGCCCAGCGCCAGGTCGGCGGCCAGGATGTAGGGACGGACCTTGGCCGCGTCCACGATGGGGCAGTTCAGGCCCCGCGCAATGGCCATGGCCAGGAATGCCCCGTTAATGATCTCCCGCTCCGGCAGGCCGAACGACACGCTGCTCGCCCCCAGCGCCAGGTTGACCCCCAGCTTTTCCTTGACCAGGCGGATCGCCTCCAGCGTGATCCAGCCCGCCTGCGAATCGGCGCCCACCGTCAGGGCCAGGCAGTCGATGAGGATATTCTCGGGCGGGATGCCGAGCTTGCCGGCCCGCTCCACGATCTTGGCGGCCACCGCCAGGCGCCCTTCCGCCGTCGGCGGGATGCCGTCGTCGTCCATGGCCAGACCGATGACCGCCGTCCCGTATTCCGCCACCAGCGGCAGGACCCGCTTCATGCTCGCTTCTTCGCCGTTGACCGAGTTCACCAGCGGCTTGCCGTCCGGGTTCAGCTCCTTGTGTGCCGCCAGGGCCGCCGCCAGCGCCTGTCCGTCCGCCGTATCGATGGCGACGGGTACGTCCGCCGTCTCCATCACCAGTCGGACCGCCCTGGGCAGCAGGTCCACCTCGTCGACCCCCGCGGCCCCCACGTTGACGTCCAGGATGTCGGCGCCCGCCGCCACCTGCCCCAGCGCCTCCCGTCGCACGACCTCCATGTCGCCGGCCGCCAGCGCGGCCGCCAGTTTCTTCTTGCCCGTCGGGTTGATGCGCTCGCCGAGGATGACCGTCGGCCGGCCATCGGCGATGACCACCTTCTTGCCCTTACCCTTCAGTACAGTCTCCATGAGAATGTCGGACCTCCTCTTCTAATCGGTATCCAGTTTCACAGGACAGCGCGAAGCTCCTGCTGAAACTCCAGAATGTGCTGCCGCATGATCGCCTCCGCCGCGTCCTCGTCCCGCGCTTCCAGTGCCGCCGTGATCTCCACGTGCTGCTCCATGGCATGGCGCACCGTGCCCAGGCGGTCGAGCACCATGTGCCACAGGCGAAAACTCAACGCGTGCAGGCGTCGCAAAATGTCGGCCACGAACTCGTTGTCAGCCGCCTGGTAGAGCATATCGTGAAAGCGCTCGTCGATATACATCAACCCGCGCCGGTCGGTATCGGAGACGTAGAGCAATTGCCCGGTGATGGCTTTCATCTCGCTTAATTGCTCGGGCAGGATGCGCTGCGCCGCCAGGCGAGCGCAGAATCCTTCAAGCACGAGGCGCACCTCGAATATCTTTTGCAGGTCGGTTATGCTGATATCGGCCACGAACATGCCGCGGCGTGGGGCAAAAAAGACCAGATCTTCGGCGGAGAGTCGTTGCAGCGCCTCGCGAATGGGGGTGCGGCCGACCTGAAGATCTTCGATCAATGCCTGTTCATCGATAGGGGCCAGGGGAGGGAGCTCGAGGGTGATAATTTTGTGCCGGATCAAGTCGTAGGCCTTATCACTCAACCGGACAGGTGCACCTTTTACGTCCTGCATTTCGCTCCTTTGGTTGCTCGTCCCACTACCAACGGTCCGCGAAACAGCCGAACCCCACTATGAAACTATAAAACTACTGCGGCCACTATAACGCTGCGACAATGCCGGTATATTTGCAATATATTGGAAGTACACGGGCAGTATATCATACGGCCCGGTGCTTGTCAAGTGGCAGTAGTAGCGGCGTAGCGGCCAGCCGCCCGGAGCGGGGCGACAGTTGTCGCCTGGGGGCTTTTCAGCTACAATGGGGCCGGCAACGGACGGCGGCATGGAGCGGGTGGAACGGAGTGGCGCGCCGGACGACGAGGGGCGCCCCGCTCTTGCAGGAAGGAGCGCACATGAACGAATTCTCGCTGGAAGGCAAGGTCGCCATCATCACCGGTGCCTCGCGGGGCATCGGCAAGGCCATCGCCGAGACGTTTGCCCGGGCCGGCGCCCGCCTGGCGCTTTGCAGCCGCAAGCCCGAGGGGCTCCAGGCGGCGGCCGCCGAGATCCGGGAGTTCGGCCAGGTCCTGGCGGTCCAGGCCCACGTGGGCAAGGCCGACGACGTCCGCAACCTGGTGGCCCAGACCATAGAGGCGTACGGCCGCGTGGACGTGGTGGTCAACAATGCGGCCACCAACCCCCACTTTGGCCCGGTGCTCACCGCCGACGAGGGCCAGTGGCTCAAAATCCTGGATACCAACCTCCTGGGCGCCGTCCGGCTCATCCAGGCCGTGGCGCCCCGCATGGAGGAGCAGGGCGGCGGCAAGATCATCAACATGGCCTCCGTCGCCGGCCTGCGGCCATCGCCGGGCATGGGCCTCTACGGCATCGGCAAGGCAGCCCTCATCCAGTTGACGCGCCAGTTGGCCCTGGAGCTGGGCCGCCACAACATCCAGGTCAACGCCATTGCCCCGGGGATCATCGAGACGCGCTTCAGCCAGGTGCTGTGGCAGACGCCCCAGATCTCGGAGCCGCTCCTGGCCAGCCTGCCCCTCGGCAAGTTCGGCCAGCCGCCGGACGTGGCGGGCCTGGCCCTCTACCTGGCTTCGCCGGCCAGCGATTACGTTACGGGCGCGGTGTTCTCTGTCGATGGCGGCATGGCCATCGCCTCGGCCATGGGATAGGAGAGGATCGAGTATGGGCCTTCAGGCCGTAAATCTTGCGCTTCGTTTTTTCCTCGAGCTGGCGGCCCTGGCCGCCATGGCCTACTGGGGCTGGACAACCCACGAAGGAGCCCCGCGTTTCCTGTGGACCATCGGGCTCCCGGTGGTCGCCGCCGCCCTGTGGGGCATCTTTCGCGTGCCCAACGATCCCGGTCCCGCCCCCGTGGCGGTGCCCGGCCGCGTGCGGCTGCTGCTGGAGGCCCTCTTTTTCGGCGGGGCCGTGGTGCTCCTGGTCCGGGCGGGGCAGCCGGTGGCCGCCGGCATCCTGGCAGCCCTCCTCGTCATCCACTACGTGGCAGCCCA
Source organism: Anaerolineaceae bacterium (assembly GCA_012514775.1). The sequence goes on along the minus strand of JAAYZQ010000369.1, from coordinate 9,013 downwards.
CCAGCGCGTCGTCCGGCTGGGGAGGATGAGGTGATTCACGTGCAAGTGAGCACCCGTGAGGTGCCAGGACGAGAGGTCAAGGGATGGAGCAGGTGAGGGGAACCCGGCTAAAGGTGGCCGTCATTGGCGGGGGCTCGAGCTACACGCCCGAGCTGGTGAGCGGCTTTCTGCGGCGCGTGGGGAGCCTGCCGCTGGGCGAGCTGTGGCTCATGGACCCCGCGCCCCGGAGGCTGGAGGTCGTCGGCGGCTTTGCGGAGCGCATGGTAGACGCCCGGGGCGGCCCCTTTGTCGTGCGCCGGACCACGGAGCGGCGAGAGGCCATCGAGGGAGCCGATTACGTCATCACCCAACTGCGCGTGGGGGGCATGGAAGCCCGGCGCGGCGACGAGTACCTGGGCCGCCGCCACGGCCTCGTCGGGCAAGAGACGACGGGCGTGGGCGGCATGGCCAAGGCGCTGCGCACCATCCCCGTGGTCCTGGAGGTGGCCCGGGAGATGGAATCCCTGGCCCCCGGCGCCCTGCTGGTCAATTTTTCCAATCCCGCCGGTCTCGTCACCGAGGCCCTGGCCCGCCACGCGCCCCGGGTGCCGGCGGTCGGCGTCTGCAACGCGCCCATCACCTTTACCATGCACGTCCTGGACGCCCTGGCGGAGCCGATGGGGTTGTCGCGCATCGGCCTCGAACAGGCGGCCCTGGACACCCTGGGCTTGAACCACCTTTCCTGGCACCGGGGCCTGACCGTCGACGGCCGCGACGTCTGGCCCCTGGTCCTGGAAGGTTTCCTGGCGCGCATCGAGGCCGACACGGTCCCGGAACGAAGCGGAGCGGGGCCGGCGGGCATGGGCTGGGACCGGCGTACCATCGAGACGCTGGGCATGATCCCCAACGACTACCTGCAATACTATTACTACACCCCGCGCAAGCTGGCCGGCCAGGAGCGGTGGCCGCCATCACGGGCCGAGGAGGTGATGGCCATCGAGGAGCGGCTGCTGCGCCAGTACGCCGATCCCGAGCGCTCGGAACTGCCCGACGACCTGCTAAAGCGGGGCGGGGCCTACTACTCGACCGTCGCCACGCAACTCCTGAACGCCCACTACAACGATCTGGGCGAGAGGCACGTCCTCAACGTGCCCCATCGCGGCGCCGTGGCCGGCTGGCCGGAGGATTGGGTCCTGGAGATGCCCTGCCTGGTGGGCAGGGCGGGCATCCGGCCGCTGCCGGCCGAGCCCCTGCCGCCCGCCTGCTCTGGCCTCCTGGCCCACGTGAAGGCCTTCGAGATCCTGACCGTGGAGGCCGCCGTGACGGGCGACCGGGACGCCGCCTATCGGGCGCTGCTGGCCCATCCCCTGGGCCCACCGGCCGACCGGGTGCAGGCCGTCCTCGACGACCTGCTGGAGACCAACCGGGCGCACCTGCCCCGGTTCTGGGCCTGAGGGCCGGCAGAGAGGCGTGGCATGAGCCGATATTTTCTGGGAGTGGACGTGGGCGGAACCAAGTGCCACGCCCTGGTGGCCGGCGAGGACGGCCAGGCCCTGGCACTCGGCCACGCGGGGCCGGGCAACTACGAGGTCGTGGGCTGGGATGGGCTGAAGGCGGCGCTCCAGGCCTGCGTGGGCCAGGCCCTGGCGGCTCCCGGCCTGGGCGCGGAGCAGGTTGCCGCCGCCGGTTTCGGGGTGGCGGGCTACGACTGGCCCGGCGAGCGCGGGCCGACGCTGGAGGCCATCGCCTCGCTGGGGCTGGCCTGCCCCATCGAGCTGGTCAATGACGCCGTCATCGCCCTGGTGGCCGGGGCGTCCGAGGGCTGGGGGGTGGCCGTGGTGGCGGGCACGAGCAACAACTGCCGCGGCCGCGACCGGCAGGGAAGGGAGGGCCGCACCACCGGCTGCGGCTCGGCCTTTGGCGAGAACGGCGGCGCCGCCGAGCTGCTGGCCCAGGCGGTCAAGGTCATGGCCGCGGCCTGGACCCGGCGCGGCCCCGAGACTGCCCTCACGGACGCCTTTTGCAGGCTCGCCGGCGCGGCCGATGCCGGCGACTTTTTGGAGGGGCTCTACCTGCGCCGCTACCACCTGACCGCCGCGGCGGCCCCCGTCATCTTTGAGGCCGCAGCCGCCGGCGACGAGGTGGCCTGCGAGCTGCTTCGCTGGAACGGGCGCGAGCTGGCCAGCCTGGCAGTGGGCGTCATCCGCCAGCTTGGGCTGGAGGAGGAGACCTTTGAGCTGATCCTGGCGGGCAGCCTGTACGCCGGCAGCCCGGCCATGGTCCAGGCCATGGAGGAAGCCGTGCACGTCGTGGCTCCCGGCGCGCGCCTCCTGCGCCTCGACGCCCCGCCCGTCGTCGGGGGCGTTCTCCTGGCCATGGAGCGGGCGGGCATCCGGCCGGCCGGGGTGCGCCGGCGCCTCGTCGAGTCCAGCCGCTTGCTGGAGGGCAGCCCCAACCAGGCGTGAAATTTCGTTTCCCATTCGTTGACAACTCGTCGTCGCACCCCCGCATGTCTCCCTGTTGCGCTATGCCGCCACATCGTGTATACTGGGCGGAACTATTGCCGTTAAGGAAAGTGACATGAAGATCGTGACCGATTCAGCCGCAGACATGCCTGCGGAAGAAGTGCAAGCCCTGGGTGTCACCGTTGCCCCCCTCTTTATCCAGTTTCCCGAGGGAGGGGTCAGCTCTGCCGATCTGACACCCGACGAGTTCTACGCGCGGCTGTCGGCCATGCACCCGGCCATCCCCACGACGGCCATGCCCGGCACCGACCTGCTGGCCCGCACCTACCAGGAACTGGGGGCCGAAGGCGAGGAGATCCTCTCCGTCCACATCTCTTCGGGGCTGAGTGGGACCGAAGGGGTCGCCCGCCTGGCAGCCCTGCAGGTAGCGCCGGACACGGCCGTCCACGTGTGGGACACGATGACCCTTGCCGGCGGGCAGCGCTACCAGGTCCTGGCCGCCGCCTGGGCCGCGCGCCTCGGCTGGGACCTGGCGGCCATCCGCGAGCGGCTGGCCCAGATTCAGGCCAACACCGAGGTGGCCTTTACCCTGGAGACGCTGGAGTACCTGGCCCGCGGCGGCCGGATCGGCCGTGTGCAGGCCCTGGCCGGCACCCTGCTGCGCATCAAGCCCGTCATCCACGTGGCCCACGCCGACGGCAAGTATAGCACCGTGGCCAAAGGCCGGACCCTGCCCCAGGCGATCCAGGTCCTGGTCGACCACCTGCACTCCTTGTACGGCAGCACGCCCCTCTGGGTGGCAGTGCAGCACGGACAGTTCGCCGAAAAGGCCGAGGTTCTGCGCCAGGGCATCCTGAACCGGCTGAAGGTAAACAAGATGGAGATGCTGCGCGTCTCCCCGGTCCTTGGCGTGCACACCGGCCCGGGCATTGTCGGGGTTGCCGCCGTGCCCGCCTCGCTGCTGGAAGATCTGCAAGGCACTGCCTGAATAGCGCGCCCGGCCTTCCTAGCCGGGTCTCCCCCCGACAAGTCGCCTGTCCCACGGGAGCGGGCCGCCGTTTCGTGCGTCCTGCTCCTTTAACGAAACTCCAACTCGCGCCAACCAAATACAACCCCGCCGCTAACCCAGTCCAGATGCTGGCAACGCACCCCCGGGGTATAATGTAATTCCTGGAGTCTGCTGATCCGGCCCGGGAGCCGGCCTGACCACGCGCCGCCTGCTGCGTCATCCTTCCGAAAAGACCGGCGGCTCAGAGCCACAAAGGAGTTTGCAAATGTCCGAGAAGCGTCGTGTCCTGCTTACCCTCCTCCTCACCCTGGTCCTTGTGATGACGGCTTGCGGGTTGAGCGACGTGGTGAGCGACCTGGACGACCAGATCACCACAGCCGTTGCCAGCCAGATGACCGCCGAAGGCCCGGCCGAAACCGCCGCGCCCTTGGGCCAGGTGCCGGCCAGAACGCCCCGCCCCACGGCCGGGGACGCAGACGTACCTCCGCAGCCCACCGCCGAGCCCAGCGTGACGCCCACCCCGTTCCTGGCGCCGTCGACGTCGGGTGGCGACGGAACGGCCCTGGCCCTGGGAGGCAGGCTGGCGCATATTTACGAGCAGGTCAATCCTTCCGTGGTCAACATCCAGACGACGATGCAGGGGTTGCAGGCGCTGCCCGAGGGCTTTGGCCAGCAGCAGCCCCAGGGAGGCCTGGGCTCGGGCTTTGTCTGGGACCATCAGGGCCACATCGTGACCAACAACCACGTCATCGCCGGCGCCAGCGAGATCGCCGTGATCTTTTCCGACGGGTACGTGGCCCCGGGCGAGGTGGTGGGCACCGATCCGGCCAGCGACCTGGCCGTGGTCTGGGTAGACGCCCCCACCGAGCAGATGCGCCCCGTGCAGGTCGCCAGCTCCGGCGAGGTGCAGGTGGGCGAGGTGGCCATTGCCCTGGGCAACCCCTTCGGGCTGCAAGGCACCATGACCGTCGGCATCGTCAGCGCCCTGGGCCGCTCCCTGCCGGTGGGGGCCTCCGACATGACGAGCGCCGCGTATACCATCCCCGACATCATTCAGACCGATGCCGCCATCAACCCGGGCAACTCGGGGGGCGTCCTGGTGGACGAGCAGGGTCGCCTCATCGGCGTGACGGCGGCCATTCGCTCCCCGGTGGAAGCCAATGCCGGCATCGGGTTCGCCATCCCCTCGGACATTGTCATGAAGGTGGTCCCGGCGCTCATCACCCAGGGCCGGTACCAGCATCCGTGGCTGGGCATCAGCGGCACGAGCCTCATGCCGCCCCTGGCCCGGGCCATGGATCTCCCCGCCGAGCAGCGAGGCGTGCTGGTCGCCTCCGTCACGTCCGGCAGCCCGGCCGACGAGGCCGGCCTGCGGGGCAGCAACCGGCAGGCGTCCATCGATGGGCTCCAGGTGTCCGTTGGCGGCGACGTCATCGTGGCCATCGACGGCGAGGAGGTTCGAACCTTCGAGCAGATGGTCTCTTACCTGGCCCGCAACACGTCGGTGGGGCAAACCGTCAGCCTCACCATCCTGCGCGATGGCCAGCGACAGGACCTGCCCCTCACCCTGGGGGCGCGGCCGGGCTCGTAGCCCCGCGCCCCGTTGGGGGGGCACGGCAGGAGCGGCTCGGTGGCCCCCGCGGTCCAGCGGGCTGCGACAGGATCAGCACGCTTGTCCCCCAGCCAGCGGCCGGGACGCTGTAGTGGGCGGACCTTCCCGGACCTACCGGGTCTGCCCACTAAAAAACACCTGCTACTTTCGACCGGTTTCCCACGAAACTTTACGGCACCCGCGCGCCTCAGGCATGCGGTGTCTTCCGGCTGGCTTGACAAAGCAGGGACTTTGCTGTAGCCTATGGTGACTCCCGTGCTCCCGGGGGTTCAGACGAGGAGGGGGCATCCGGAGCCGGGTAGTGTGAAACCGAACCGAGGCAACAGACGATGACAGACGGCCCGGAGGGGAACGGCGTTACCGAAGAGCCGGCCGACCTATTTTTGACGAGTCCTGCCGGTCCTGCATCCGGCAGTAGCCAGGAACCCGATTCGCCAGGCCACGCCCCGCTCCTGCACGAGAGGCAGCAGGGGAAGAAGGGGCGCCGGCGGCTCGTCGTCGGCCTGAACCCGGGGGCCGTCGTTCTTCCCCTGGCCCTCATCTGCCTGGTTATCTACCTGGTGGCGACAGGCTGGTTCAGCACAGCCACCCCGGCCCAGAGGCCGGTGACCGATACGCCCGAAGAGCCGACTGCCACGCGTCCGGCACCCACGGCCACGGCCGCACCCTCCCCCGCCCCTGCAGGACGATCTGTAGCGGCAGCCCTGGCCGCTTCCCCTGAATCGCAGGAGGAGGACAAGGAGATCGAGGACCGGCTGAACGAAGCGCTGCTCCTGGTCCACGGCAGCCGCTTCGAAGAAGCCGTCGAGATCTATGCCGCGCTGGCGCGCCAGATGCCCGACGATGCCCGGCCGCAGGCGGGTTGGGCCTGGGCGCTCCTCCTGGACGACGCCGCGGAGCAGGCATTGCCCCATGCCCACCAGGCCATGGTCCTCGATCCGGTCAATCCCGAGATGGCGTCCGTGCTGGCCCGGGTCTACCTGGAGTTGGGCGACGAAACCCGCAACCGGGGCATGGGCATGGCCCTGGGCGCCGTGGAAAACGGCAACGGCCATGCCCGGGCCCACGCCATCCTGGCATCGGCCTACCTCGTGCAGGGAGACCTGGAGGAGGCCCTCCAGGAAGCAAACCTGGCCCTGGAGCTGGACCCGGGCGATCCCGAGTGCTACCGAGTTCTGGCCCAGGTGTACGAGGCCGACGGGGACCTGGACCAGGCCATCGAACAGCTCAAGGAGGCGGCCGAGCGGCGGCCCGGGCTGTGGCTTTACCACTACGAGCAGGCCCGGGTCCAGTTGCGCGCCGGGGAGTACGAGGAGTCCATCGCGGCGTTCAAGCGCGCGCTGGCCCTACGGCCCAAGGCCACCATCCTGGCCGGCATCGGCGAGGCCTACTATCGCCTGGGCCAGGACGAGGAGGCCCGGACCTACCTGGAACAGTCGCTGGCGGCGGGCGGCCGCGAGTCGGACACCTATGCCTTCCTGGCCTCGGTGAACGCCCGCCTGGGCCACTGCGACGAGGCCCGCACGTTCTATCAGACCATCCTCGCCCAGAACCCCACCGATAGCCTGGCCCTGGGCGCCTGGACGCAGTGCGAGTCTCCGTCTACGCCGCCGCCCTCGCCGGTGGCCGAGGCCGGCGAAGAGGTGGAGGCGCCGACGTCGGCGCCGACGCCTGAAGACACGGCGGTTCCCCTGCTCCCCGAGCTCACCGGGCAGATCGCCTTCCCGGCGTGGAGCCACAGGCAGGAGAGGTACGACCTGTTCGTGGCCGACCTGGCCCAGGGCCAGGCGCGCCTGGTGGCCGAAGGGGTGCACCAGCCGTCCTTCAGCCCCGACGGGCAGTGGCTCGTGGGCAACGGCGAGCGGCCCGAGCAGATGAACATGGTGATGGTGCGGGCCGATGGCAGCGAGCTCCACGAGATCGGCCAGTACATCGAAGACGCCTTGCCGAGCTGGTCGCCCGACGGCCAGTCCCTGGCTTTTAGCTCCAACCGCAGCAGCGATCGCCAGTCTCGCGTGTACGTCATCGATCAGATCTGGCCGGAGAACGTCAAGCGAGAAGGGCGCGTCCTGCGCTCCGACATTTACGAAGTCCTGGGGTCCTATCCCGCGTGGACTGCCGACAGGCAGGTGATCTATGCCGGCTGCGACTTTCGAGCCTCGCCCATCCGTTGCGGCCTCTTTGCACTGTCTGCGGCGCCGGGCGCGCAAGAACCCCAGCAACTGACGGACCACCCCGACGATCTGGCGCCGGACCTCCACGGCAACCGCCTGGCGTTTATGTCACGCCGGGACGGGAACTGGGAAGTCTATGTCGCGGATGCCGGCGGTGGGAATTTGCAGCGGCTGACCGACAACCAGGCCAACGACGGTCTGCCCACCTGGTCGCCCGACGGCCGGGCCATCGCCTTTGTCTCCGACAGGGGTGGGGTCTGGGCCGTGTGGGTTATGAGCCCCGATGGCTCGAACTGCCGCAAGTTGTTCGATATCGGCGAGGGTGGCTTGCTCCTCGACTGGCAGCACGAGCGCATCAGTTGGGCGCCCTGATGACCGCCAGGAATAGAGCCCCCAGGCCGCCGATCGTCGCTTGTTGTGGAGGCGTTCGGTGCCAAGCTTTCTTGACCGACTGGGCGTTCGCGTCCTCCTGACAATCCTGGTTTTCCTGGCCGCCCTGGGCCTGGCGACCGCCGGCCTCGTCACGGCGGGCTTTCGCCGGGCGCAGGCCAGCGCCGTGGAGCGGAGCACCGAGGGCCTGGAGAGCCAGGGAGCGCAGTCGCTCCTGCAGATGGCACGCCACGAGGCCCAGCTCGGCGACGCCCTCCTCGGGCAGGCGGCCTCCCTGGGGCGGCTGGCCGCCGGCAGCCTGGTAGAGGCGAATGCCGGCGGGGCCCTGCCGGACTGCGATCCCGCCGCTCCGCGGGCCGGAGGCACGGCAGTCTATGCCCCGGCCGGCGCCGACCCCTGCTCCTCGGCAGCCCTGGAGGCGATCCTGCCGTCCCTCGTCCGCAGCGCGCCCCAGGTGACGGCGGCCTATTACCTCTCGCCCGACGGACTCCTGCGCGCCTATCCGGCCCCCGAAAGCCGCCCGCCGGGCACAGAGCCCGGGGAGGCGCCGTTCTTCCTGCTGGCCGCACCGGCGGCCAACCCCGGGCGCGAGACGGTCTGGGTGGAGGGCCGGCCGGAGGAGCCCGGCCTGCTGGCCAGCACACCGGTCTATGACGGCGAAGAGTTCCGGGGCGTCATCGCCGTGGAGGTGTCGCTGGGCGAGGTGGCGGCGCAACTGGAGGGCCTGGGCCCCACGGCCGGCGGCTATGCCTTCCTGGTGCGAGGCGACGGGCGCCTGGCGGCGGCGCCCCCGGCCGCCCTCGCCGACCTGGCCGGCTCGGAGGACGGCGAGACGGGCGCCCTGGCCGCGGACCTCGGGCTGGAGGGCTCGCCGCACCCGGGCATCGTCCGCGCCTGGCGGGCGATGAGCGCCGGGGCTTCGGGCCTGGAGCAGATGGAGCTGGGCGGCCGGCAGGTGTTCATGGCCTACGCGCCCCTGCCGACCCTGGGCTGGAGCCTGGGCATCGTCGCCCCCGTGGACGAGATGACCGCCGAGGCGGGCAACGTGGCCGAGGCCATTGGCCGGGACGCGACGAGCACGATCTATGGCACGCTGCTGCTCATGGGTGCCTTTTTCCTGGTCGCCCTGGCCCTCACGGCCATCCTCAGCCGGGCCGAGCTGACGCGGCCCATCGAGATGCTGTCGGCGGCGACGCGCGCCGTGGCCGCGGGGGACCTCCGGGTGCGCCTCCCCGCCTCGGACCGCGACGAGCTCGGCATGCTGGCCGGGTCGTTTAACGAGATGACCGCCCGGCTGGCGGAGGCCAGCGAGCGCCTGGCCGAAAAAGAGGAGCAATACAGGAGCATCGTCGAGGCCACCAGCGACGGCCTGACCATCCTGGAC
>JAAYZQ010000042.1 GCA_012514775.1 Anaerolineaceae bacterium | reverse complement strand
GATCCAGAGCAGAACTATGCCTTCTCCGACCACTACCTGGACGTGCCCTACGACCTGTCGCGGGTGATGTTTATCACCACGGCCAACATCCTCGATCCCATCCCGCCGGCCCTGCGCGACCGGCTGGAGGTCATCGAGTTTCCCGGCTACATCGAAGAGGAAAAGCTGGCCATTGCCCGCCAGTTCCTCATCCCCAGGCAGTTGAGTGAGAACGGCCTGGATCGGCCGGACCGCGCCCTGAACTTCTCGGACAAGGCCCTTCGCCACATGGTCCGCGAGTACACGTACGAGGCCGGCGTGCGCAACCTGGAGCGCGAGATCGCCAACGTCTGCCGCAAGGTGGCCCGCCGCATCGCCGAGGGCAAGCCTACGCCGCGCCACGTGACGGTCCAGTCCCTGCTCAAGTACCTGGGCCCGCCGCGCTTCCAGGCCGACGAAGGCGAAAAGACCGACGAGATCGGCCTGGCCATGGGCATTGCCTGGACCGAGGCCGGCGGCGACGTGCTGCCGGTGGAGGTCTCGCTCATGGACGGTAAGGGCAGCCTGATGCTCACCGGGCAGTTGGGCGAGGTGATGCAAGAGTCCGCCCAGGCGGCGCTGTCCTACGCCCGCTCCCACGCCCCGGAGCTGATGATCGGCGACGTCGATTTCGACAAGCTCGACATCCACATCCACGTGCCCGAAGGCGCCATTCCCAAGGATGGCCCCTCGGCGGGCATCACCATGGCCACGGCCCTCATCTCGGCGCTCATCGAGCGCCCCGTCCACCACGACGTGGCCATGACGGGCGAGATCACGCTGCGCGGGCGGGTGCTGGCCATCGGCGGGCTGAAGGAAAAGGTACTTGCCGCGCACCGCGCGGGGCTCAAGACCGTGCTGCTGCCGCGGCAGAACAAGAAGGACCTGGTCGAGATCCCGAGCCGCGTCAAGCGTGACCTGAAGTTCATCTTTGTCGACCGCATGGACGAAGTGCTGCCAGTGGCACTCCTTCCAGAGGCGCCGGTGGCCATTGCCGAGGTAAAGCGCGCGGCCAAGGGGCGGAGGACGCCAAGCGCCAAGTCGAACTGAATCGCAGGGAGGCGATCGTGTGAGCGGCCTGATTATCCTGCTGCTGGCCCTGGGTTTCATGGTCCTGTTCTACCTGGTCTTTCGGTCCCCGACGCCAGGGATTGGCCGTCTGGGCCTCTTTCTGGTCTGGCTGGCAGTGGGCGGGCTCCTGGCCTACTTTTTCGCCGTGCGGGTTCTGGATTACGATCCGGACCCCGCGCGGCTGGCCCTCGCCCGCATGGTCACTAATCAGAAGATTATCGACCTGACCCAGATCGTCCCCGGCCTGCCTGAAGATCTGGACATGATCTATCGCATCGACACCGACGGCGATGACGAGCGCATCGAGGACGAAGAAGCGGCCCTGGAGTGGCTCGTCGTCTATCGCTACGACACGGTGCAACGAGAGGGCGCAGTGGTCGGCGGGCCCTTCGGAGCGGCGATCTATGATACCGGCCTGTGCCGCCCGCCCTCCATCTTTTCCTTCGAGTTGGTTCCGGTGAGCTATGACTACCTTGGCCAGGACGGCCTGGGGGTCGAGGTTGTGAATGCCATCGAGTACGAAGATCCCCTCGCGGATCCCAAGGGCCTGGGAGTGGACCGCCCGGAGGTGATCATCACCGGCTACACCGGGGGGACCGCTACCGATTTGAACATCTTTCGCAAGGTGGGTTACTACACACTCTGCCGGCCGACGCGCGCCCACGCCGATCCCTACGCCGAGACCATCGAGCTGCCCTTCAAATACCAGGTGATCGGCACCTTCCGGGGCACCTACCGGGTGGAGAGAAACGGTGCGACGGTCGTCGTCAAGGACCGGGCCGGCTTTGAGCGCAGCCAGATCGTCGTCAGTCGCGTCTACACACCTGACCCGAACACCGGCTCCTACCTGCGGCAGGTTGGATCCGACCCCGACAGGTACGAGCTGAGAGCCCCGGACGAAGAGGGGTTGGCCTTTGGACCGGGTCGCCCGGAACAAACGCAGCAGGTCTATTACCCCGAAAAGACCGTGTTGGCATTCTTTCTCGACTTGGGCACCAACACGGAGCGCGCTATGGGTCTAACCTGCCAGGGCAAGGGCAGAAACGACTACGAGCCGGCCAACTTTGGGTTGAGTCTGCCGCTTTCCGACCTGGCCCGCGTCAAGGTCTGCGAGATGCGATACGTGCCCAACGACCAGGCAGAGCGGGCTCACGAGGCTCGAAGGGTGGGTGTGAAGGTGGTCGAGATCCCGAAAGAGATCCCGCCAGGAGAGACGATGGACTGTTCCCGGGCCCGCCCTTTGACGTGCACCGTGCTTTCGCAGAACAACCCGAACGCCCTGCCCTTTGGCTGCGAGTGGTGCCTCTATAACTGCGAGCCGGCACCCTAGTTCCTTCTCGGGCTCGTCATCCTGAGCGGTGCCAGGATCTCGCCCCGCGCCCGATTTTCGCTTTCGCCGCTTTTGCAGTACAATACCTGCTCCAATTTGACTTCGGAGGTAATGATGCGTCCGAGCCATACGTTCCGGGTGGTGCCTTGCCTGCCGCCAAGGCTTGAGCGGCTGCGGGAATTGGCCCACAACCTGTGGTGGACCTGGAACCACGAGGCCATCGAGCTGTTTCAGCGCCTCGAGCCAGATCTCTGGCAGTCTACCGGGCACAACCCTGTGCTGATGCTGGGCACGATCCGGCAAGAACGCCTGGAACAGATCGTCGACGATGACGGATTCATGGCACATCTCGACCGCGTTTACGGCGAGTTCGATCGCTACATGAAGAGCGCGGCCACGTGGTACGCCAAGACCCACGCGAGCGCCGAAGGCGCCTGCATCGGCTATTTTTCCGCCGAGTTTGGCCTGACCGAGAGCCTGGGCATCTATGCCGGAGGCCTGGGCATCCTGGCCGGCGATCACCTGAAGTCGGCCAGTGACCTGGGCCTGCCCCTGGTGGGCATGGGCTTGCTCTACCAGCAGGGCTACTTTCACCAGTACCTCAACCCCGATGGCTGGCAGCAAGAGCTCTATCCCGACAACGACTTTTACAACCTGCCCCTCAACCTGGAGCGCCAGTTGAGCGGCGCCCCCCTCACCGTCGAGGTGGAATATCCCGGCCGCACGGTCAAGGCCCAGGTGTGGAGGGCCCAGGTGGGCCGCGTGCCCCTCTATCTCCTGGACACCAACGTCGAGGCCAACCGGCCCGAGGATCGGGACCTCACCGACCAGCTCTATGGCGGCGACGACGACATGCGCATCCGCCAGGAGATGATGCTGGGCATCGGCGGCATTCGCGCCCTGTCGGCCCTGGGCATCGAGCCCAACGTCTGCCACATGAACGAGGGGCACTCGGCCTTTCTCGCCCTGGAGCGCATACGGGTTCTCATGGAAGAATGCCATCTGTCGTTCCAGGAGGCCCGCGAGGTGGCGATGGCGGGCCACGTCTTTACCACCCATACCCCGGTGCCGGCAGGCATCGACTGGTTCCACCCCGAGCTGGTGGACCGCTACTTTGGCCACTACTATCCGCGCCTGGGCCTGTCGCGCGACGAGTTTCTGGGTCTGGGACGCCTGAACCCCAATGACCCCAATGGCTACTTTTGCATGGCCGTCCTGGCCCTGCGTCTGGCGAACCGCAGCAACGGCGTGAGCCAGCTCCACGCGCAGGTGTCGCGGGAGATGTGGCAGGAGATCTGGCCCGGGGTGCCCGTGGCCGAGGTGCCCATCCTGGGAATCACCAACGGCATCCATCCGCGCTCCTGGATCTCGCGTGACATGGCCGACCTATTCAGCCGCTACCTGGGCCCCCGCTGGGTGGAGCGCCCGGCCGAGCAGGAGATCTGGCAGCGCGTGGCGCGCATCCCCGACGAGGAGCTGTGGCGCACCCACGAGCGCCGCCGCGAGCGCCTGGTGGCCTTTGCCCGGCGCAGGCTCGCCCACCAGTTGCAGCAGCGAGGCACCCATCCGTCCGAGATCCAGCAGGCGGAGCAGGTGCTGGATCCCGAGGCGCTGACCATCGGCTTTGCCCGGCGCTTTGCCACCTACAAGCGCGGCTCGCTCCTGTTCCACGACCTGGAGCGGCTGGCGCGCATCGTGGGCGACAAGGACCGCCCGGTGCAGATCATCTTTGCCGGCAAGGCCCATCCTCGCGACAATCCCGGCAAGGAGTTGATCCGCCAGATCGTCCATCATGCCCGCCGGCCCGAGTTTCGCAACCGCATCGTGTTCCTCGAGGACTATGACATGGTCGTGGGCCGCTACCTGGTCCAGGGCGTCGACGTCTGGCTGAACACACCCCGCCGGCCCCACGAGGCCAGCGGCACCAGCGGCATGAAGGCCACGGCCAACGGCGCCCTGAACCTCAGCGTCCTCGACGGCTGGTGGGACGAGGGCTACACCCCCGAAACAGGCTGGGCCATCGGCCACGGCGAGGATTACGAGCAAGACCAGGCCGAGTACCAGGACCGGGTCGAGGCCGACGCCCTCTACAACCTCCTGGAAAAAGAGATCGTGCCCCTGTTCTACGAGCGGGGGAGCGACGGCCTGCCCCGGGGCTGGATCGCCCGCATGAAGGCCGCCATGCGCAATCACGCCGGCGTCTTTAACACCAACCGCATGGTGCGCGACTATACCGAGCTGTGTTACCTGCCCTCGGCGCAGCGCAGCCAGCGCATGATGGGCCAGGACATGCAGCACGCCAAGACCCTGGCGTCGTGGAAGGAGCACGTGCGCAAGGAGTGGGGGAACGTGCGCATCGAGCGTACCTGGACCGAGCAGGCCGGCAGCCAGGAGCTGCGGGTGGGCGACCAGTTGCAGGTGCTGGCCGAGGTCTACCTGGGAGCCCTCAAGCCCACCGACGTGGCCGTGCAGTTGTACTATGGTCCGGTGGACGGCGAGGGCATCATCGTCAACGGGCGCACAATCCCCACGCTCATCGCCCAGTCGCGGGGCAAGGGACGGTTCGTCTTTGCCGGCGCCATCACCTGCCAGACGAGCGGGCGCCACGGCTACGCGCTGCGCATCGTCCCCGCCCACGAAGACCTGGGCACCGCCTTCGAGATGGGCCTGGTTCTCTGGGCCGCCTGACCCGCGCATCTCCCCGGCGCCCGCCGCCAGCGCCCCTGGCGGCGGGCGCCGGAGGTTTTACCTGACCTCTACGATCTCGGCCTGCCCCGTCTCTGTGTCGTACAGGGCATAGGTGGACGGGCCCAGGCGGCCCATCACCTCTCCCGGGTTGAGGAGCAAGGTGCGTCCCTCCTGCTCCAGGACCTGCTCGTGGCTGTGGCCAAAGCACACCAGGTCGTAGGTGCCGCCCCGCGCCAGCGCCCGGCCGATCTCTGGATAGTGGGTGACGGCCACGCTGCGCCCGCCCATCTCCAGCTCGGCCAGGTCGCCGTGGATCTGGACGTGCTTGTGGCGGCGCGCCACCCTGGCCAGGTGCAGCCGGTCGCCGTCGTTGTTGCCGAATACCGCGTGCACCGGCCCGCCAAAACCCCTGGCGATCTGCGACAGGGTGAACGGCGCGCAGAAATCGCCGCAAAAGATGAGAGCGTCCGCCTCCAGGCTGGCGAGCAGCTTTTCCAGCTTCCAGATGTTGTCGTGAATGTCCGATAGGACTGCAATCTTCATGTCGGTTTCTCCCTTGTTGGTTGGCCCTTGCTGATTGGGGCCCGTCCCCTGGCCCGTCGCGTCCTCCCTTAGGAGGAGAGAGACGTCTTCCCACTTCCCGGCATGGGAATGGGGGTCGGGGGAGCCAGGCAGCGCAACGCCCGAATCGTAACCCACTTGTTCGGCCGGTTGACCTGCCCGAAGCTGCCCCAGGTGTTGCCAGGGGTTCGCTCCAGGGGCCAGCGTCCGTCGCGGTCTCGCTTGCTGCGCACCAGGTCGACGGCGGCGGCCAGGCGCGGGTCAGCGCCGTGGCCTGCCTCGACCAGGGCCTCTATGGCTTCCAGCAAGTCCGGGGCATCCGCCGGCGGGAAGCCAAGGCGCTGCCACGCGGTGCTTTCTCCTTGCAGCAGTGCCCGGCCCCCATCGGCCAGCAGTGTCTCGGCGGCCATGTCCATGGCCTCGCCCATTGCCGGCGAGCGCAGCGGTGCGGGTATGGAGGCCAGGCCCGCCAGGGACCTGGCGGCAGCGGAGAGGCCGGGGCCCTGAGTCCCGTGGCCGGCGTGCCGGCGGGACCGGGGGCGCAGCACCATGCCAGCCAGGGCCTCGGCGGTCTCCAGCAGGCGCGGGTCCTCGTAGCCCAGTTGTCCGAAGGCGCGCAGCAGGTTGCCGTTCAGGCCGGCCGTCGCCTGCCGGGCCGTCCTCCCTGCCGAGAACCGGCCGTCGGGCAGTCGGCTGTGGTCCAGGACGTGGGCGCACGCGGCGTCGATGGCCTCGGTGCGTGGTGCGCCCAGGGCCGCCAAAAAGATCACCTGCCACACCGTCGCCTTGTGCCGGGGGCTGTAGCCCACCCCGGGCGCCATCCAATAGCCGGCCGGCCACTGGGCGGCGAGGATGTCGCGGGCCGGGCCCCAGCCAGGGATGGCCGCCCGTGCCGCCTCCAGCTCCCGGTCGCCGGCCGGCCGGCCCGCCAGGTGCTGCAGGGCCAGGGCGCGGGCCGAGGGATTCTCCGGCTCGAGCAGCCAAACCAGGGTCTTGTCCACGGCGCGGTTTACCGGGCGGGGGGAGGCGTCGCCGACAGTTCCCCGTCGTGCAGGTAATAGACCTGGCGGCCGGGAAAGCGGGCCATGACCGCGGCGTCGATCTCGGGACCACTACCCCGGGCATAGACCACGTCGTCGTCCAGGAGGGGGCTCATGCCCGCCAGCATGGCGCCGTACTCCAGCCACCGTTCGGCATAGACGATGACCAGGGCGTCGTGCAGGCCGGCCTCCTCGATGGGCTCGAGCTGCGACCGGGTAATGCCGTAAAAACCGTGGGCTTCTTGCAGCCGGCCGGGCATGTTCAGCGCCAGGGGCGCGGCCACGATGATGAGCGCCAGGGCGCTTGCCAGGGCGGCCCTGGTGCGGCGCGGCCAGGGCCGGTCCCTCACCAGCCGGTCCCAGGCCTTCAGGAGCCCCACGGCCGCCAACAGCCACAGCCCGGCAAAGCCCTCGAAATAGTAGCGCGGCCCCCACAGCCGGGCGGGCGAGCCGATCCAGTAAAAGAGATAGGCCACGACGAGGCAGGCAAAGGGCGCGAGCAACGCCCAGTCGCGGGGGCGCCGGGGGCGAAGCGCCAGCCCCGCCACGAGGGGCAGCCAGCTCAGCCCCGGCCAGCCCAGCAGGTCGGTGGCGGCCCGGCCCATGTCCTGCTTGAGGTTGATCCAGGCATAGGCGGGCGAGTGCCCGCCGGGCATGGCGCCGATGCCCGGCCCAAAGCCCACGCGGTCGTAGGGCCACCACAGGAGATAGGGATTGAGCCACGGGTCGCCGGTGACGGCCCACTGGTAGAGGGGCAGCAGCGCGGCCAGGACGCCGGCGCCGAGGGCCACCAGCAGGTAGCGGGGCCAGCCCGGCTGGCGGCGCACAACCTGCCACAGAGCCCAGACCCCCAGGGGAGCGGCCCAGGCAATGGCGGTCAGCGACCGGGTCAGGAAGGCTGCTCCCAGGGCCAAACCCGCGCCCAGGGCGTACCACGGGCTTTGCCCGCGGGCAGCCCACAGGAACCATAGGCCAAAGAGCAGCAGCCAGGCAAGGCTGGCCAGGTGGGACAGGTATGAGCCGCTCAGGACGAGAAAGAGGGGCGAGGCCAGCGCCAGCACGCCCGCCAGCAGGCCCACCCGCTCGTCGTACAGGCTGCGGCCCAGGCGGTAGAGCAGGTAGACCGACAGGGCGGCCAGCAGCGGGTTGACCAGCCAGGGCGCCCCGGCCAGCACCCCCAGCGACAGGACCGCGGGCCAGCCCGGTGGGTACTTGCCAAAGCGCCGGCCTTCGTGGTCCAGCACAAACGGCGTCCAGAAGGCCTCCGGGCTCTCGGGCGAGGGCACCGTCAGGCGTCCGAGGGCCAACGTCCGGGCCTGAAACAGGTAGGCGACCTCGTCCTCCAGGTGGGGCAGGCGCTCGAAAGCAAAGTGGGCGATGAGGGCCGTGATCAGGCAAGCCGCGGCGCAGAGGAGGATGATCCATCGTCCCGCTCCTCGGCCCGGCCCGCTCGCCGGCTCCTTGCCTTCCATCCCTTTCATGCCGGGATGATACCACACACTGGCGCCCTGGGCAAAACCTCACCCCTGGCGGCGTGGGAGGGAGCTGCCGGAGCGTCAGGCGTCGCCGTCGTCAGGGTAGCGGGCGGCGATGGCGCGGGCTGTGTCGCGGACCATGGCCACCAGCTCGGGCGGGCTGAGGACGGTGGCCCGGTCCTGGTAGGCCATGACCCAGCGGCAGGGCCAGGCCAGGTCCGAGGCGTCAAAGGTGAGGAGCACGGAGCCATCCTCGTTTTCTGCCAGGTGCTGCCACTCTTCCTTGCGCTCGCGCACCACGTGGGCCACGTCGGCTTCAAAGCGCACCGCCACCCGGTAGTAGCTGCCCGGCCGCTCGTCGGCCATGCGCATCAGGTAATCCCGCGCCGAGAAGCTGGCCGGGATCTCGAAGGTCTGGCCGGTGGGCTCGATCTTCTGGATGCGGTCGACGCGAAAGGTGCGCAGCCCGGCGCGCAGGTGGCAATAGCCGACGAGGTACCAGTTGCCCCACTGGAGGGCCAGGGCATAGGGATCGATGGTGCGCCGTGTGAGCTCCTGGCGAAAGGACTGGTAGACGGCCACCACCTGCCGGCGGTGCGCCACCGAGCGCCGCAGCTCGGTCAGGAGCGGCTCCCACGGCCCGTAGTCGCGCCGCAGCCAGCCGGTGACCACCAGCCCGCGCCGCGCCTGCTCGACCTCCTGCAATAGGTCCTCGGGCAGGACGTTGTCCAGCTTGGCCGTGGCCGCCACCACGGCGTCGTGGTACGAGGCGCCCCAGATCTCCCTGACGAGGGCGGCGCCCAGGTAGAGGGCCGTCGCCTCCTCGGGGGTAAAGATGAGGGGCGGCAGCTTGTAGCCCCGGACCAGCGAAAAGCCGCCGTAGGGCCCGCGCTCTGAATAGATGGGGATGCCCAGCTCGTCGAGCATGGCCATGTAGCGGTGCACCGTGCGCTCCGAGACGCCCAGCTCCTCGGCCAGCTCGCTGGCCTTGAGCGTGCCCCGCGATTGCAGGATCAGGATGATCGAAAGCAGCCGGGTTGCGACGTTACTCATGGGCCCATTATAGCATAAATTGACGACATTGCACGTCATAAATATGGACGATCATGACGTTTTGCGTCATGATCATGGGGGGAGCCTTCGGGCAGCGTGCGGCTCGTTTGCCCTGGAGGCCGGGTCGTGCTATAATGGCGGCCACGGAAGGGCCACCAGGTGTGGGTGCGGTCAACCTGGGGAACCAGGCACAGGGGGGAGAACGGTCGGGTATGTCGCCAACGACGGGCGAGGGATCGGCAGGAGGACGGCCGCCGTCCGGGGTCAGCCGCCGGCGCTTCTTGTCGTGGGTCCTGGGCGCCGGGCTGGCGCTGGGCGCGGCGGCCTCGGCAACGGCGGGCTATGCCCTGGTGCTGGAGCCCGGCTGGCTCCAGGTCAAGCGCGTCCCGGTGGTGCTGCCCGGCCTGCCGCCGGCCCTCGACGGGCTGTCCATTGCCCACCTGACCGACTTGCACTGGGGGAGGTACACCGGCCTGCGCGAGATCCGGGCCGCCGTGGACGCGGCCAACGCCCTCGAGCCGGACCTGGTGGTGCTCACCGGGGATTACGTCCTGGGCTCGGCGGCCTATGCCGAGCCGTGCGGCGCCGAGCTGGCGGCCCTGCGCGCTCCCCTGGGGGTCTATGCTGTCGCCGGCAACCACGACTACTGGACCGACATAACGACAGTTGGCGGCGCCCTGGCCGCCGCCGGGCTGCCCCTGATGCGAAACGAGGCGCGGCGGCTGGAGGTGGCCGGCTCGGTGCTGTGGCTGGCCGGCCTGGACGACGTATACGAGGGCCACGACGACCTCGAATCTGCCCTGGCGCCCGTTCCCCCGGGCGAGCCGGTTCTGCTCCTGGTCCACGAGCCTGATTTTGCCGTGCGGGCCGCCCTCGCGCCGTGGTCGATCCTGTTGCAGCTCTCGGGCCACTCCCACGGCGGACAGGTGTGCCTGCCCTTCGTGGGGCCGCCGATTCTGCCCTGGCTGGGCCGGATCTATCCCGCCGGACTGCAAGCCGTGGCGGGCGCGTCTCTGCAAGTCTATACAAACCGTGGCGTGGGGGTCACCAGCCCGCCCGTGCGCCTCAACTGCCGGCCCGAGGTCGCGCTCCTGACCCTCCAGGCCGCCGGGTAAAGCCGTGGCACGTTCGCCCCAGAGTGCGGGAAAGGATGGAGGAAGGATGGATGCATACGAGCAATTGCGGACCAAGCTGGCGGCCCATCCCATGGGCGCCCCGGAAAGCGAGTCGATCCTGGAGATCCTGCGCATCCTCTTTGACCCCGAGGAAGCAGCCCTGGCGCTGCACTTGCCCTACAAGCCGGCGCGCGACTCGGACGTTGCCCGGCAGGCGGGCCTGTCCGTGGACGAGGTGGTGAAGATCTGCGAGGGCCTGGCCGACCGGGGCCTGGTCTATGCCTTCGAGGCGCGCGGGCGACATTTTTACATGCTGTTTCCCACCGCCCCCGGCATGTACGAGTTCCCCTTCATGAAGCACGGGCGCCTGGACCTGCCCTTTGAGCGCCTGGCGGAGCTGTGGGACAGCTACTATACCCACGGTTGGGGCGCCGAGATGACGGGGCGCCGTACCCACATGGCCCGCGTGATTCCCATCCAGGAGTCGGTGGCCGCCCAGCAGACCGTGCTGACCTTCGAGGAGGTGGCCGGCTACATCGACCGGGCGCGCAACATCTCGCTCCAGGACTGTGCCTGCCGGGTGGCATTTCACCGGTGCGACTCGCCCATCGACGTCTGCCTGGCCTTTGACTACGGCGCCAAGTACCTGGTGGAGAGGGGCATGGGCCGCAGCATCGACCGGGAGGAGGCCATGGCCGTGCTGCGCCGGGCGCGGGAAGCGGGGCTGGTGCACATGACCTCGAACACGCTGGACAAGGTAGAGTTCGTGTGCAACTGCTGCACCTGCTGCTGCGGCTTGCTGGGGACCGTCACCCGCCTGGGCGGCGCGGCGGCCGACATCGCGTCCAACTTTTTCTCGTCGGTCAAGGCCGAGGCGTGCCTGGCCTGCGGGCTGTGCCTGGACTATTGCCCGGTGGGGGCGATTACGCTGGACGAGGTCGCCGTGGTCGACCCCGAGCGCTGCATCGGCTGCGGGCTGTGCGCCGCCCACTGCCCGGAAGGCGCCCTGGCCCTCGTTCGCCGCGCGACGACCTACGAGCCGCCCGCGGACTATCAGGCCTGGCTGCAGCAGGTCGCCGAGGAAAAGGGCAGGGTGGAGGCGTTCCGCGCGCACCTGCCCGGGTAGCCGGGGTTCGCCCCAATCCGGTGGATTATGCCTCGTTCTGGCGCAACCCACCGGATTGCGGCCCGGCCTACTCGGCCTCGGCCTCTGCCTCGTACTCGGCGCTGTCGCGGTCGGCGGCGATGCGCTCCAGGGCGTCCTGGGCGGCCGCCTGGGCTGCCTGCTGCTTGCTGAGGCCCGTGCCCTGGCCGTACACCCGCCCGCCGATGGTGACCTGCACGGTAAACTCCTTGGCGTGGTCCGGCCCGCTTTCCCTGAGCGTCGAGTAGCGGGGCGTGTGGCGCATGAGGCCCTGGGCCAGCTCTTGCAGGCGGCTCTTGGCGTCCTTGTGCAGCTCTTCTTCCAGGATGCGGGTAATCTCCGGGATGATCAACGGCTCCAGGAGCTTGATCAGGCTGTCCAGGCCCTGGTCCAGGTAGAGGGCGCCCACCAGGGCCTCAAAGGTGGCGCACAGGGTGGCGGGCCGCTCCCGGCCGCCGCTCTCCGCCTCGCCGTGGCCCATGAGCAGGTACTGCCCCAGGCTCAGTTGGCCGGCAAAGCGGGCCAGGGTGTCGCGGCGAACCAGGGCCGAGCGAAGGCTCGTCAGCGGCCCCTCCCTCAGCTCCGGAAAGCGGTGGTAGAGGAATTCGCCGATGACAAAGTCCAGCACCGCGTCGCCCAGGAACTCCAGCCGCTCGTTGTCCTCCAGGGGAAAGTCGGGGTGCTCGTTGAGGTAGGAGCGGTGGATCATGGCCCGGTGCAGCAGGCTCTTGTCCTCGAACTCTAGCTTGAGTGCCTTTTCCAGTGCATTGATGTCCATCATGACCGTCCGGCGTCTCCCGGCTTCCGCACCGGCAGCCGAGAAGGCTTTCACTCTCCTTTCTGTACCTGGGAGAACCAGGAGAATTTCCAGAGGACGGGCCGCAGCCGGCGTGGCTTGACGGTCGCCCCGGTTCAGGCCGGGCTGGCGGTCTTGAGCCCGTGCCCGGTCAAGATGACAACGGTCGTCTCCCCGGGCGTCTCGGCCGAGAGCTCGACCAGCTCCTCCAGCCCGGCGACGGCCACGGCCGACGTCTCTTCCACGTAGAAACCGCAGCGTGCCAGGGCATCCCGCGTTTCAAGGATGGCTTCTTCCGACACGCACAAGGCGGTGCCCTGCGTGTCGCGAAGGGCGGCCAGGATCTGGCTGCCTCGCGCCGGCTGGGCGATGGCCAGGCCGCTGGCCACCGTGGGATCTCGGGGCGCCGGCTCGACGGCGAGCTGGCCGGCGTGAAAGGCGTGATAGATGGGTGCGCAGGCGGCGGCCTGGACGGCCACCAGGCGTGGCAGCCGCTCCACCACCCCCGCGGCCAGGAGCCGCCCGAAGCCGCGGTAAAGGCCCAGCAACAGCGAGCCGTTGCCCACGGGCAGGACCACGCTTTCGGGCACCCGATTGCCCAACTGCTCCCACAACTCGAAGGCCAGCGTCTCGGTGCCGGCCAGGAAGAACGGGTTAAAAACGTGGCTGGCATAGTAGGCACCGTGGGCCGCCGCGGCCCACGCTGCCAGGGCGGCGTACTCTCGCCTGCCCTTGATCTCGATGACCTCCGCGCCATGGGCTTCCATCTGGGCGAGCTTGGGGCCGGCGGCGGTGTTGGGCACGCAGATTTCGCAGGCAATGCCCGCCCGGGCGGCATAGGCCGCCAGGCTGGCCCCTGCGTTGCCCGACGAGTCTTCCACGGCCCGCCGGATGCTCAAGCCACACAGCGCGGTCACGAGCACTGCCGCTCCCCGGTCCTTGAACGAGCCGGTGGGCGCCACCCCTTCGACCTTGCAGGCAAAACGCCGGCCGGCCCAGGTCAGGGGTAGCAGCGGGGTGCCGCCTTCGCCCAGGGTGATTGGCTGCCATCCGTCGTCGAGGGGCAACAGGCGGCGGTAACGCCACAGCCCGGCCTCCGCGTCGTCGATGGCGGCAGGGTCGAAGGCGGGCCAGTCCTTCAGCTCCAGGAAGCCCCCGCAGGCACACAGCCATTCGCGGGTGTCCAGCGGGTATTCGCGCTGGCAACTGCTGCAGACGAAACGATTGGGTACGGTCATGGTGGGATTATAGCACAACTGCACTTGGACGCAACAATGGCCCGCCCGCTCGCGTGCCGCGGACCTTCTCGCGGGGGCGGGCAACGTCGGCCATTGAGGGCCGGGGCTCGCTTTCAGGCCGGGACGACCAGCTCTGCGAGGCGCGTTCGCAGGCGCTGCAACGCCGTGGGCTGAATGCCGTCGTGGATGCCCAGCTCGTACTCGTTGGCCGACAGCACCTCACCGCCGTGGATCAGCCGCGCGGCCAGCCGCCAACGCTCTCCGGCCGGCAGCCGCCATGCCAGCCGCCCGGCATGGGCCACGGCGTTTGCCGCCACGTCCAGGTCCAGGCGGGCCATCTCGGCCGGCCGGCCGCCGGGCTCCTCCAGCACGATCTCGACCCGGGTCCCGGGCAGCGCGCGAGGCGTGTCGTTTAGCACCCAGGCATCGATCTCTACCGTGTCGCCGCCACGATAGGGCCGCAGGGGATAGTCGAGGCTCACCAGGACCGGGTTAAAGGCCCGCCTGACCGCCTCGTAGGCGGGCTTGGGGTTCCGGTAGAAATCGACGATGGCCCACGAGATGGCCGGCCAGGGCTCGTTCAACTGCCAGACCAGGGCGCCGCCGTCGCCCTGCGCCCTGGCGCGGCGGTGGTGCTCGATGGCGATCTGCAGGCCATGGGCCTGGGCGCGCTGGCTGGCCTGCACAAAGCGGTCCAGGGTCACCTCACCCTTCCCCAGGAAGGGCCGGGCATACCGCCACAGCTTGGCCAGGCCGGCGCCGTGGTAGGTCCACCCCTTGCCGGGGGGCCAGAGGCCGGCCTCGGGCAAGAACCGCGCCAGCACGCCGGGATCGGGCGGCGCTTGCAGCCCAAACTCGCTGCCAAAGCGGGCCGGGTCCTCGCGATAGGCGGAGGGCGGGAGAAAGTTGTGCCATACCCCCCAGAAATGGCTGTCGCCCCCGGCGGGCGAGGCGGGCACGAAGGGCCGGGCGGGGTCCTCGGCGGCCACGATCTCCCGCAGCGCCGACACCAGCGGCTCGTTTCGCCGCGGGCTGAACTCGTTGCCGCCGCACCACAGGGCCAGGCAGGCATGCTGCCGCAGATCGCGGACGATGGCCCGCGCCTCCGAGCGGGCCAGGTGCAGGTAGCCTTCCGAGCGCGGGAAGCGGGTCAGAAAGGCGCAGGCAAAGGGAAACTCTTGCCAGATGAGGATGCCCAGGCGGTCGCACAGGTCGTAGAAGGCTCGTTTCTCGCGCAGGCCCCCGCCCCACACCCGGAGCACATTCATATTGGCCTCCCGTGCCAGGGTCAGCAGGGCGCGGTAATCGTCTTCTCCGGCGCGGCCGGGCAGGATGTCGGCGGGCACCCAGTTGGCCCCCCGGGCATAGACCGGGCGGCCGTTCACGCGCAGCGTCCAGCCGTCCATCTCGATCCGGCGCAGGCCCACGGTCTCCACGACGCCGTCCAGGAGGCGGCCGCCGGCCTGGACTTCCACAGCGAGGCGGTAGAGATTCGGCTCTCCGTGGTCCCAGGGCCACCACAGCCTGGGCTCGGGCACGGCCAGGCGCAGCCGGGCACGGTTGGTGCCCGGCACCGCCTCCAGCTCCCGGGACGCGCTGGCTCCGGGGCCCTGGAAGCTCTCCCCCTCCAGCCTGCAGGCGACGACCAGGGGACCCGCCACTGCCGCGTCAAAGGTAACGTCGATCTCCAGGTGTGCCTCCCCAGGCTGCACCTCCTGGCTCACCGAAACGTCCCGGATAAAGACGCCGTCGCTGACGATGGCATAGACAGCGTCCCAGATGCCCATGGTCGGCAGCGGAGGGGCGAAATCCCAGCCAAAGCTCATCTGGCACTTGAGGGTGTCGCGCCGGTGGGGAAAGCGTCCGGCGAGCCCCGACAGGCGTGCCTCCAGGATGTTCAGCAGCTTTTCTCCGGCGCTGCTCCGGTCCCGGGGCAGCCAGCGCGAGCCGGCGATCCTCACCGCCAGGCGGTTCTCGGCGGCCACGTGTTCCGTCACGTCATAGACCTGGGGCGAAAACATGCCCTCGTGGCTGCCCAGGTGGCGGCCGTTGAGGAACACCTCCGACAGGTAGTCCACGCCGCGCAGCACCAGGTGCACCCGCTGGCCGGCGGAGAGGGATGCAGGCCAGTCGCGGACCAGCCACCATGAATGGTCGTCTACCCACCGGGCGGACTCGGGGCCTTGGTCCCAGAACAGGTCGGGCAGCCGGTTGGCGCGCAGGAGGTCGGCCCGGACGTTACCGGGCACGGCTGCCGGCAGCCATTCAACCACCCGCTCCATCTCTTGCCACGTGGCCTGGCGCGGCTCCGGGCCGGAAGGCGCCCGGCCCAGCCGCCACTCGTCGCCGTCGAGGGGAAGCACGCTTCGGGGCATGGGTCTCTCCTGCGAAAATAGCCTTCCTGGGATCGCCGAACGCCTGCTCGGCCCCCAATTTTCATTCCTGGTGGTGCCCGGCCGGGCCTGGGTCGCTCTCCTGTGAAGCTCTGGGCGGCGTAAAAGAGACCACCGGATCCGAAGATCCGGTGGTCTTGCGCCCCGCTGTGCCGTGTGCCTTGTTGGTTTTGAACCTGCCTCAGCAGGTGGGGGTCTACCCAGTGGTTACTGCCTTGCCTTCGGCGAGGCTATCGCATCCCCCCTGGCGCCCGACCCCCTTTATTCGAGTGTTGGCTCAAACCTCTCTACGGGCATCACGAACACAGCAGGGTTTGACAGTCATACTATACCACAAAACCTCGACGTTTGCAAATTCACATCAACTTCCTTTCAGCTCCCGGCCGTTGGCTCGGCGCCGCCGGCATCCACCACCTTGATGTGAAGGTCCTCGAGTTGTCTCCCGGTGACGGGCGCCGGGGCCCCCACGGTCAGGTCGGCGTGGCTCTGGGTCTTTGGGAAGGCCATCACCTCGCGGATATTGGGCTCGCCTGCCAGGAGCATGACCAGGCGGTCGATACCCGGGGCGATGCCGCCGTGGGGCGGGGTCCCATACTCGAACGCCTCCAGCATGTGGCCGAACTGCTGCTTGGCATCCTCCAGGTCCAGCCCGATAAGCTCGAATACCTTCTCCTGGACCTCGCGCTGGTGGATTCGGATGCTGCCACCGCCGATCTCGTAGTCGTTGCACACCAGGTCGTACTGCTGCCCGCGGGCGGCCCCAGGGTCGGTGTCGAGGAGCGGAATATCCTCCGGCATGGGCGCGGTAAAGAGGTGGTGGCTGGGGTCCCAGCGCTCCTCTTCCTCGTTCCACTGGAACAGGGGAAAGTCCAGGATCCAGGCCATGGCCAGGATGCTGTCGTCGCGCAGGCCAAGGCGGTCGCCCAATTGGACCCGCAGCCGGCCCAACGATTCGGCGACGATGGCCGGGCGGTCGGCGACGAAAAGAAGCAGGTCGCCGGGCTGCCCCTCCATCCGCTCGATGATGGCGGCCGCCGTCTCCTCGTCCAGGAACTTGATAAAGGAGGAGCGAAAGCCCTCGTCCTGCACGGCCAGCCAGGCCAGCCCCCGTGCGCCGTGGTTTTGCACGATCTGGGTTAGCTCGTCGATCTGCTTGCGGCTGTAGCCACCCAGCCCCGGGGCGCGGATGCCCTTGACCAGGCCGCCGGCGGCGACTGCCTGGCGAAAGACAGCAAACTCACTCTCCGCCACCAGGTCGCTGACGTCCACCAGCTCCAGGCCGAAGCGCAGGTCGGGGTTGTCCTTGCCGAAGCGGTCCACCGCCTCCCGGTAGGTGAGCCGGGGGAAGGGTGTCTGCAGCAGCTTCTTGTCGGGCACCACTTCCTGCACCATGCGGGTGTACATCTCTTCGACGAGCTGGATGACGTCCTCCCGGTGCACAAAGCTCATTTCCAGGTCCAGTTGGGTGAACTCGGGCTGGCGATCTCCCCGCGAGTCTTCGTCGCGGAAGCAGCGCGCAATCTGAAAATAGCGCTCAAAGCCGGCTACCATCAGCAACTGCTTGAGCTGCTGCGGCGACTGGGGCAGGGCAAAGAATTCGCCCGGATGGATGCGGCTGGGCACCAGGTAGTCCCGGGCGCCCTCGGGCGTGCTCTTGGTCAGGATGGGCGTTTCGATCTCCACGAACCCACGGTCGGCCAAGAAATCGCGAATAAACTTGACGACGTGATGGCGCAGGAGCAGGTTGCGCTGCATGCGCTCGCGCCGCAGGTCGAGATAGCGGTACTTCATGCGCAGGGTCTCGGCCTCGCCCGACTCGCGGTCGATGTAAAAGGGCGGCGTCTTGGCCCGGTTCAGGACGGTCAGGGATTCGGCGACCACCTCGACCAGCCCCGTGGGCATCTCTCGATTTTCGCTGCCCGCCGGGCGGCACCGGACCGTGCCCTCCACCTGCAGGACCCACTCGGGGCGGGCCTGGTCGGCCAGGGCAAAGGCCTCCGGCGCGCTTTGCTGGTCAAAGGTGACTTGCACGATGCCTGCCCGGTCGCGCAAATTGATAAACACCACGCCGCCGTGGCTTCGGTGGCGGTGGACCCAGCCGGCCAGGGTGACCCGTTGTCCCGCGTGTTCTGTTCGCAAATCGCCGCAATTGTGTGTCTTGAGCATGATGCACCTCTATTGGATCGCCCCCCGGTCCCGAGATTGCGCGCAATCATACACCGGGGCCGCAAAAAAGTCAAGCCGCCGGCTGGGCGTCCGGCGGCGACCAGATCGTCGTGTTTGCCCGGCACAGCCCGGGTCAAGGTTGCTAATTGGCCCTTTGCAGGCGCCTGGCCACGTCCATGTACCGCGGGTCCAGGTCCATGATCTGCTCGAACAGGGTCACGGCCTCCGTGCGCTGGCCGGCTTCCCACGCCTGCATCGCTTTGCCATAGAGCGTGGCCAACTGGCCCTGGAGGCGCGCCCGCTCTACCAGGCGGTGCACGTCCCGGTAATTTCCCTGCAGCGCCACGATCTGCTGCAGGCATTCTTCGGCCTCGCCCCATTTCTTTTCCTCGAGGCTCTTTTGCGCCTGGTTGTACAGGTCTTCCAGCTTTTTCTGCAGGCTCGCCTGGGCCAGGAGGTCGCGCACGTCGTTGTTGGCCGGATCCAGGGCGAGTACCTCCTCAAAGTGGACGATGGCCTCCAGCCAGCGCCGGCCCTTGAAGGTCCGCAGCCCTTCCTGGTAGGCCTGCTCCACCTGCCGCTGCCGCTTGGCCTCCACGAGTCGCGCCTGGGCCCTGGGATAGTCGGCGCGCATGGCGACGATGGCCTGGTAATGCTCGATGGCCTCGGCCCACTGCTTGTTGTCAAAGGCCTCCTCGGCATCCTGGCTGATGTAGACGAGTTGTTTTTCGACCATGGCCGAGCGCAAAAGCTGGGCCGCGTCCCGGTAGTCTTCTCTGGCGCTCACCACCTGGTCCAGCAGGTCGATGGCCTGCGACCAGTCACCCGCCTCGTAAGCCTCGCGCCCCCGCTCGTACAGCTTGCTCAACGACCGCATGCGCTCCGCTTCTCGCAGCCGCTCCGAGACGTCGGCATAGCCCGGCGCGATGGACTGGATCTTGCGCAAGATCTCGGCCGCGCTGTCCCAGTCGCCGTCCTGCACCATGGCCAGGCCATCGGCGTGCATGTTGGCCAGGGCGAGCTGCTGCCGGCTGTCTTCGAGCATGTCCAGGGCGTGGCGGTAGCCCGGCTCGGCGGCAATCACCGCCTGAAAGATCTCGATGGCTTCGTCCCACCGCTCCTCGGTGTAATAGTTCAGCCCGCGGCGATACATCTCGGTCAGGCGTGCCTGCTGCTGTGCCTCGCGGAGCTTGGCCATGGCGTCGCGATAGTTCGGGGCATGGCTCACCACCCACGAGAGATAGCCCATGGCCGCCTCTACTTCGCCGTTCCGCAAGCTGTCCACGCCGCGGCCGTAGGCCTGCACCAGGCGAACCTGCTCCCACGCCTGTTCAGCGAGCCGGGCGCTGTCTCGATACTGCGGCTCCACCTGGGCGATCTGCTCCAGAAAGTCGAGGGCTTCCTCCCACTGGTTCAGAGCCAGGTAGTAGCGAGCGTGCTCATAGATCTTGGCCAGCCAGCGCTCCCGCTCACCGATGGAACGTGGGCCAGAAACCTCCAGACGTGTTGTCTCCTGGTTCATGTGTTGTTCCAGACGTCTCCTGCTCGTCGCACGAGCTCTAGGGCCCCCAGGCCATGCTTTCCCAGGTCCAGCCGTGCTGGTCGGCGTCGGTCACGGCCGCAATCTGGCCTTCCAGGGGGCCGCCCAGGTTGAACAGCTTGCGCTGGCCCGAGCCGTCGGGGCGCGCCACCCACAACGCCCAGGCTCCGTCGCGATCCGACACAAAGGCGAGCCAGCGGCCGTCGGGCGACCAGGTAGGCAGGCCGTCGCGGCCGCTATCCCTGGTGATTCGGACGAGGCCCTGTCCCTCCGGGCCTTCCGGCCGGGCGATGTCCACGACATAGATCTCCCAATTGCCGTCCCGATTCGACATAAATGCCACGCGGCTGCCATCGGGAGAGGCGGAGGGGGCCAGGTCGTGCTCGGCCATGGTCAGTCGCACCGGCGAGGTACCGTCGCCCTGCATCAAGTACAGGCCGCACTTGTCCTCGGGGCACTCCCAATAGACGATCCGTCCGTCCGCCAGCCAGGCGGGCACCCGGCCATAGATGTCGCCGCCGTGGCGCCGCACCCGGTCGATCTCGAGCCCCAGCGTGCGATACAGGCGCCAGTTGCGATCCGACTCTTGTTGCGAAGCAAAGACGATGGCCTGGTTGTCGGGTCCCCAACTGGGCCGCGCGGCCTCGCTATAGCTTACCCAGGTCCAGATGTGGCCGTCACCCATCTCGTGGACCAGGATGCCGCGCTGGGCCTTGTCCCACGAACGAAAGGCCAGGCGCTTGCCGTCGCGGCTCAGGGCAGGCTGGCTCGCCTGCCCGACGACGATCTGGGGCTTGCCCGCGGGCAGCCGCACGGCATAGATGTCCATGGTGCGCCGATCGGGGTTCGGGTCGTAGACCGGAAAAAAGATCTGCCCGGACAGGGCCGGCGGGGCGGCGGTCGGCGGGGGCGCGGTCTCGGTCGCCGTTGCGGTCGCGGCGCCCGTGGCCGCCGGCGGTTGCGTCCGGGTCGGCGCCAGGGTTGGGCCCTCGACGGCCCCGGGGCTGGACGTCCCCGTAGCCGTGGCTCTGGGCCTCGCCGTCCGGGATGGCGCGGGTGATGGATTGGCCGTGCCGGTGGCCGCCGGCCCGGAAATCTCGGTCTCCCGTGGAGTCGGGGTCGCTGTGGGGGCGGCTGCCGAGGCCCTGGAAGCCGCCGGTGAAGCCGCGGTCTCGGCGAGGCCGGCCGTCGGAGAGGGGCTGCCCAACTCGGCCGCCACCTGCCCGCCGGGCTCGCCGCCGCCGAGCCAGCCCAGGATCAGGATGGCGCTGGCCACCAGCAGCAGGAAAACGAGCCCTGCCGCCAGCCACACGGGCCGGGAGGACCGTCTCCCTCCCTCTATTTCGCCGTTCATGCCCGTCCCCGCCATGACGACTGCCGGCTCCGCGCCCGCCTGTCGCTCGACGGGGCGATCCTGGATCCATTGGCCGTGGTCGTGGCGGTACCACTTGCCGGTGTACCAGCCGATCTTCCACTGCCGGCCCTGCTCGTCTTCGTAGCGCAGCTTCTCGACATCAGCCTTGAATTCTTCGTCGTCCAGCTCGCCGCGCAGCAGGCGCTCGCGTGCCTGCTCGTAGGCTTCTTCGAGCTCGCTGATTGTCATCATCTTGCGCACATCCCCACGGGCGAATTCACCTCTGCCGGCCTGGGCCAGGCCGCTGTGGATTATATCACTGCTGCCCTGTTTGCGCAACCTGCCGGGGGTCGAACCCCCAGCAGGCGGCCTGTTATGATGGGCCAAAGAACATGATCAGGAAGGTCCCTGTCACCAGGTAAGGACCGTACGGAATGGCGGTAAAGAGGGTATAGCGGCGCAGGATCAGCGCCCGGACTGCCCAGTAGAGCAGCCCAACCAACCCGCCCAACAGGATGGCGATAAAGAGGGCCTGGAAGACGTAGGGAAAGCCCAGGACGAGTCCCATGAAGCCTCCCAGTCGCACGTCGCCAAAGCCAAAGGCGACGGCGTTGATCTCTTTGCCGCGGGCCCGGCTCATGCCCTTGACAAAAAGGATGCCGGCCAGGTACACCAGGTAGAGGAGGGCGTAGGCCAGGAATCCGCCCAGGATGGCCAGCCGATAGAAGTAGGGGGTGGGGTGGATCAGGCTTCCTGCCAGGGCCAGAGCCCAGGCGGGAAACATGACCACGTTCAGGATCAGCTTGTGCTCCAGGTCGATGACCAGCACCAGGACCAGGATGGCCGAGTAGAGGGTGTACAGGCCCAGGTAGGCCCATTCGCTCGCCCGCCCGTAGGTCAGCCACAGGAAAGCCATGAGCCCGGCGGTGCCCAGCTCCACCAGGAGGTGGCGCCAGGGCAGGCGCTCTGCGCATTGGGGGCAGCGCGCCCGCAAGGCCAGCGTAGCCACCGTCGCCAGCCATTGCCAGGGGGGGCGCCTGGCGTCGCACTCCAGGCAGAAGGGCAGGCGACGCACCCGCCGCCAGCGAGGCAGTTGGTCGGCCAGGAGATTGATCAGGCCGCCGATGAACAGGCCGAGGAGGGCATATAGGAAGACCATTCTTCTCTCGTTCAACCTCGAACTTGTCGGGGAGCCTGGCCGTCCGGGCGGCCTTGCTCGTCCATCTCTTCTTGTAGCTCGGCCAGTTGTCTCCCGGCCGACCCCAGCCAGAACTCGTCGTCGCCATAGGCCAGGTAGGCGCGAAAATCGGCTACGGCCTGCTCTCGCTCCTGGCGCATTCTGTGGGCCACCGCCCGGTTAAAGTAGGCATCGGCCCACGTCTCGTCCAGCTCGAGCACGCGGCTGAGATCCTGGATGGCCCGATAGGGGTTGTCCACCTCGCGCCAGTAGAGGACGCCCCGGCTGTAATAGGCCTGCGCGTAGGCCGGGTCGTGAACCAGGGCCCGCGTGTAGTTCTCGATGGCGAGCCAGTGGTCCTGCCGGTTGCCGTAGAGGTTGCCAAAATGGCGGTGGGCGTCGGCGAGACTGCGATACAGACGTGACATCAGCCAGTTCCAGGCTCGCCTCATCGTTCCCCCAGTTCTGCGGTAGCCGGGCCCCGATGCGCGGCTGCGCCGGCAGCCGCGCCCCCGTGGGCCTAGATCTCGATGGGCTGCTCCAGCACCGCGGCGAGCAGCTTGACGCTGTTCTCCACGTCGTCCATGTCCACCATCTCGGACGGTGTGTGAAAGTAGCGGCAGGCCAGGGAGACGCAGCCCGCGGCAACGCCGCTGTGGACCAACTGGATGGCGGCGGCGTCGGTGGTGCCGCCGGATAGAACCTCCAGTTGGTACGGGATTTCGCGCTCCCTGGCAACCTGGACCAGGAGCTCCTTCACGGCCGGGTGGGAGAGCATGCCCGAGTCCATGACCTTGATGCACGGGCCTGCCCCGAGCTTCATGGCCATCTTGGGCGCTTCGGGGGTGTCGCCCGAAGCGGTGATGTCCACGGCAATGCCTACCTCGGGCTCCAGGCCGTAGGCGCCGGTGCGCGCGCCGCGCAGCCCCACCTCTTCCTGCACGCTAAAGACAAAGTAGACCTCGTGGGGCGTCGCGCCCAGGCGGCGGAGCACCTCGATGAGCACCACGCAGCCGATGCGGTCGTCCATGGCCTTGGCCACCACGCGCCGGCCCAGGTCGGCAAAGGGCCGCACAAAGGAGGCGGCCTGGCCCAGGCGCGCCTCGGCCTCCTCGCGGCTGGTGGCTCCCACGTCGATGTACAGCTTGGTCAGATCCGGGTCCTTCTTGAACTCCGGGCGCTTTTCGGGGGCGATGACGCCCGTCGCCCCGTCGGCAAAGCGCACCCGGCCGCCGGCCAGGGTCATGGTATCGACACCGCCGATGGGCTGGGCGCGCAAGAAGCCCTTCTCGTCCACGTAGCTGATGATGAGCCCGATCTCGTCCATGTGGGCCGCCAGCATCACCTTCTTGCCCGTGCCGTTGCCGTGCTTGATGGCGATAAGGTTGCCCAGCGTATCGACGCGAATCTCGTCGGCCAGCGGCTCCACCTCGGCCCGGATCAGCTCGCGGACCTCGCCTTCGTTGCCCGATGGGCCGTATGCTTCCGTCAGTTTCTTGATCAAGTCTTTCACAGGGTTCTCTCCTCGTTCCGGGCGCCTGCCGAGCAGGCCGTCCACGCTTTGCCTCGCCGGCTCAACCTTGCCACGCGGCCGGCAGCGCCTTGAGGCTGGCCTTCATGAGCGCCACCAGGTGGTCGAAATCCTGGAGGCTGAGCATGCTGACCGGCCCATGGATGTAGCGACAGGGAACCGAGACCGCCACGGAGGGCACGCCGGCCCCTGCCAGGTGGATGGCCCCGGCGTCGGTGCTGCCGACGCCCGGCTGCTTGAATTGGTAGGGAATCCCCTGCGCCCGGGCGGTGCTCGTCAGCAGCTCCACCAGGCGCCGGTCGGCGATGAAGGAACGGTCCATGAGGCTGATGGCCGGGCCGCCGCCCAGCCGGGTCGTCGGGCTGATATCCTGCTCCTTGGGCGTGTCGTCGCACACGGTACCCTCCAGGGCAAAGGCCAGGTCGGGCTGCAGGCGAAAGGCGGCCACCCGCGCCCCGCGGAGGCCCACCTCTTCCTGGGCGCTGAAGGAGAGATAGAGGTCTACCTCGTACTTTTCCTCGGCCAGGGCCGCGGCGACGGCGCAGCCGGCCCGATCGTCAAAGGCCTTGCCCTTGACGGTCCGCAGTTGCGGGCTGTCCAGCGCCTGGAAGCGGGTATCGAACGTGCCATAGTCGCCGATGCGCACCATCTCCTTGGCCTCGTCGTCGCTCGTGGCGCCGACGTCGATGGCCAGTTGCTCGACCTTGATAACCTGCTTGCGCTGGTCCTTCTTGGTGAGGTGCACCGGCGGCGCGAGGATGACGCCCGGCAGGCGCTTCTCGCCGATGACGACGCCCTTGGCCATCAGCAGGCGATCGTCGATGCCGCCCACAATGCGAAAGCCAAGGAGCCCGTTCTTCTCGATGCGGGTGATCATCAGCCCCACCTCGTCGGTGTGGGCGTCGACCATCACCCTCAGCCGCGGTTCGGCCCCGCTGCCGCGCTTGAAAGCGATAAGGTTGCCCAGGGCGTCGGTTTTCAGCTCGTCCACGCGGTCGCGCAGCGCGCGAGCCAGGATGCGGCGCACCTCATCCTCGTTGCCCGAAGGGCCAAAGGCGTTCGAAAGTTGCTCTAGCAGCAAAACAGCCTCCTATTCCTCGTCGTCGTCGAGGCCCAGGTCCCAGGTCAGGGTCTGCAACCAGTCATCGTCCAGGCGGCCGATCATGGCCGCCATGAGCCTGCCCGCCCGCTCCACGTCCTTGACGGCTACCGTCTCGACGGGGGTGTGCATGTTGCGCACGGGGATGCTGACCAGGCCGGCGGGAATGCCCTCTCGCGAGATCTGGAGGGCGCGGGCATCGGTGCCGGGCGGCAGGGCGGCCGGTTCCAGGTGATGGTCCATCTCGAGGGCCTTGGCCGCGCTCACCAGCTCCTCCTGCAGCCTGGGGTGAAAGTTCGGGCCACAGCCGATGGTCGGGCCCTTCCCCAGCTCGTAGGTCTGCTCGTCGGGCGTGCCCGGTTGCCTGGCAAAGGTGACGTCGATGGCCAGGGCCACGTCGGGCCGCAGGCTGAAGGCGCTGGTGATGGCCCCCCGCAGCCCGACCTCTTCCTGGACCGTGGCCACCGCATAGACGTCCCAGCGGTGCCGCAGGCGGGTCAGCTCTTCCAGGCAGACGGCCACGGCGACCACCGATGCCCGGTCGTCCATGGCCTTGCCGCTCACCATGCCGCCCTTCAGCTCCACCAATTCGCGCTTCATGGTGATCAGGTCGCCCACCTGCACCAGCTCGGCCAGTTCCTCGGGCGTCAGCCCCGGGTCGATGAGCAGCTCTTTGGATGGAACGGGCTTGTCGCGCTCCGAGGCGGGGAGCACGTGGGGCGGACGGGCGCCGATGATGCCCGGCAGGTCTCGCCGCCCGTGGATCACGACCTCCTGGCCGAGGAGAACCCGGTCGTCATAGCCGCCGACCTGCTGAAAACGGACAAAGCCTTCTTCCAGGGAGGAGACGATGAGGCCGATTTCGTCCATGTGGGCGGCCAGCATGATGCTGGGCCGGGGCTCCGGGCCGCTGCCGCGCTTCACGGCGATGACGTTGCCCAGGACGTCGGTTCGCACCTCGTCGGCATACCGCCCAAACTCCTCCCGGACGAGATCGCGCACATGGTGCTCGTAGCCGGAAACCCCCGGGGCTTCGGATAGGCGTTTCAACAAGGGGATAATTTCCACAACAATCTCCCTTTCTCGTGTGCTGGCACTGCCGGGCCAGTTTGTTCAGCGGCCGGATGGATCGGCTGGTCTGAAGCAGCCGGAAGCCGGACCTGGAACGCTCCACCGTGGCGCCTGGATTATATCTTTGAACCAGCGGGCTGTCAAATGCATCCCGCCGCAGACCCTGCCGGCATTCACTGCGGCCCATGTGGGCGAGCGGGTCTCCCGCCGCTGCCCCTCACTTCCCCACCGAGGTGGGCGTGCCGATGGCGTCCGGCATGACGGTGAGGATGCCATTCAGCATCTCTTCCACCGGAACGGTTCCATTCCAGGGCAGTGGCGCCTGCTGCCAGTTGTCGCGGATGGCGAGGCTGGCAAAGCCAAGGCAATAGAGCATGGAAACGGCCACCAGCACGACGAGGAGCAGCCCCACGATGAGCAATTGCTCGTCGCTGAGCTGCGACACAAAGCGCGGCCTCTTGTCGGCACCCCAAAGGTGCCGCAGCCTGAGGCGCCGGGGCCTCTTATCTGCCATGATGGGTTTTCCTCAAGGGGCCGCGGGTGCCATAGCCAACAGGGCCAACCCGATGCAGTAGCAGGGCAAGGTAAGAAGGATCGCGATGATCAATAGGAGATAGATTTTCCGCCGGTATTCCGGCAGAGAGCGAAACCAATCCATAGTTCCTTTGTCGTGCGCTAGGTGGAATGCCGGCGCGTGCCGGTTTGCTCGTTTCTGTCGCCATCACGCCGTGCATCATATCATTCTTTGTGTGCCTTGTCAAAGTGGCGCGCCGGTAACAGATCCGAGACTTTACTTTTGTCCCTTTGTGTATTACAATGTCGTTTCAGCACTGAACCGGGAGGAGAGAGGAAACGTTATCCAAGTGTTGGCCGCCATCACTGCGGCCGGTGCGAGATTCGAGTGGCGGGCAAAGCCTGTTCATCTGCCACTAGAAAGTTGGGAGCATGTTTCCGGATCTGGAGCTGAAAGAGGGCTGGGTCACCGTCGTTTGCCTGTTGCTCATCTTCCTGTGCGTCGCCTGGGCCATCCAGGCGGCCCATTGGGCTGAGGATCTGGGCGTCGTCCAGGGCACGGCGCTGGTGGGCGGCATCATGGGCATCCTACTGGCCAAGAGCCGCTTCCCCAACAGGACGTCGCACTTTCTGTCGCTGCTCGCCGGCTCGACCTGGGCGGTGTATCTCACCACCAGGGCGCTGGCCGAGAGCGGTGGCCTTTACTTCCAGGTGGGCGTCCTCGAGCTGGAGAGGCGCCTGGGAGAGCTCTTGCACCTGGCCTCGTCGCCCGGCAGCAGCGCCGACAACTATGTCTTTGTCCTGCTCCTGGGGCTCCTGATCTGGATCATGGCCTATTTTGGGGCGTGGGCCGTCTTTCGCTGGCAGCAGGTGTGGTGGGCCGTCATCGTCTGCGGCGCGGCGCTTATCCTCAACACCAACTATTCCACCGAAGACCTGACGATCTATCTGATCCTGTTCCTGCTCTTTGCCCTGCTCCTGGTGGTCCGTTCCAACGTGGCCTTTCGCGTGCAAGAGTGGCGCCAGGCACAGGTGGGCTACAGCCCGGAGATGGTCTCGACCGTCTTGCAGGCCGGCTTGATCCTGTCCATTGTGCTCATTCTCATGGCCTGGGCCGCGCCCGAGGCGCTGGCGAGCCGCCCCCTGCAGCCCCTCATGGACAGGATCGGCGAGCCGTGGCGCCGCATCCAGAACCGCTCGGCCGAGATCTTTCGCGACCTCAACTACCAGAACGAGCCGCCCCTCGCCTCCATGGGCGACAGGCGCATGTGGTTTGGCGGCCCGGTCAGCCTGACCGACACGCCCATCGCCGACGTGGGGGCCAGGAACGGGCGCTACTGGCGCGTGATGGTCTTTCACGAGTATGCCAGCAACGGCTGGCTGAGCACCGATCAGGACACCATCCTGGTGGGCGAAAACGAGAGTGCACTGTCCTTTCCGGAGCTGCTGTTGCGCGAGGAGCTGACCCAGACGGTCAGCATGCATCGCGGCTGGACGACGAACGATGCCCTCATCGCCGCCGGACAGCCTCTCATTGCCAGCCTGCCCATGCGCGCCTCCGTCAGCATGGTGACCAACGTCGAAGACATGATCAGGTCCCGGGAAGGCGACTTTTTCCCGCCTGCGCCCGGCGATCCCTCGGTTCTTTATCCCCGCGAGCCCCTGGAAGTGGGTGCATCGTACGAGGTGCTGTCGTCGGTGAGCGTGGCCGACGAGATCTCGCTGCGCGAGGCGGGCACGACCTATCCTACCTGGGTGACGCCCCGCTACCTGCAACTGCCCGAATCGCTGCCCGAGCGCGTGCACCTGCTGGCGGCCGAGCTGACCGAGGGGCTGGAGAACTCGTACGACAAGGCCAAGGCCATCGAGAGCCACCTGCGGCAGATCCCCTACAGCCTGGACATCCCCGGCCCGCGCCTGGGACAGGACGGGGTGGACTATTTTCTCTTTGACGAGCAGCAGGGCTACTGCGATTACTATGCCTCGGCCATGGTGGTCATGTTGCGCTCCGTGGGCGTGCCGGCCCGCTACGTGCGGGGTTACATTCATACCAGCAGCGACGAAGGCGTTTACCAGTTGCTGGAGAGCGACGGCCACGCCTGGCCCGAGGTGTACTTCCCTGGCTACGGCTGGGTCGAGTTCGAGCCCACGGGCGGGCGCCCGGCCCTCGTCCGGCGGGCGACCCAGGACCCGGCCGCGGCCTTGAGCTCTCAATTGCCACCCCGGCCGCCCGAGCGCAACTTGCCGCTGGAAGACGACGGGGGATCCCTCCTTCCCGAGGACGTTCCCGCATCCAGCGCCAGAATCCCGTGGGACAAGGTCAGGCCCTTTGCCGCCCTCGCCCTCCTGGTGGCCTCGAGCGGACTGGGCGGGACGTTGTGGTGGCAGGCACGCCGCCGGCGTCGAAACCAGTTCCTGAGCCCTGCCGAGCAGGTGTACGACGACCTGGTCTTCTGGGTGCGGCGGCTGCTGCGCATCACGCCCCTGGCCCACCAGACGCCCCACGAATACGCCGGCGTGGTGGTGCAAAACATGCCCAACGGCCACGAGCCGGTGGAGCGCATCGTCAGCTATTACGTGGAGGAGCGGTTCGGCGGCCGCCAGGTGCCGGCCGAGACGACGACCCCCATCTGGCGCGAGGCCTGGCAGGCCATCCTGACCGGCTGGGTCGAAAGCCGGCTGGACGGCGTGCGGCGCTTCTGGTGGCGGTTCTTCCCGCCGAAGGAATGGGAGGAGCCCGAGTCGTAAGGCTGCCGGCCGCGGGGCGTGGGGCCGGACCACGATCTGTTTCAGTTTCGGTAAATGCGGCAATCGGACGCCGTGACCAGGGCAGGGTGCGGAGGCGGGCTGCGCCCGGCGCGGCGACACGCCGTTGCCCCTGTCCCGCCAGGAGTTTGACCTGCTGCTTTACCTTGCCTGCCACCGGGACCGCCCCATTTCCTGGCAGGAACTGGTGAGGCAG
>JAAYZQ010000368.1 GCA_012514775.1 Anaerolineaceae bacterium | reverse complement strand
TGCCGGAGCCGGGCGCCGGCAATTTGCGGCCGGCGGGCAGCCGTGATATACTGCCCGGGACGCTGTGCAGGCGAGCGGTTCTTTCGAGGAGGAGAGACGTCATGGAGCAACCCGCGGGAGTGCAGATCGGCAAGCGAGCCTTTTTCCAATCCCTGATCATCCTGTTCGTCCTGATGCTGGGCGCCGGGATCCTGACCCTGACGGTGCCCGCCGGCCAGTACGACCGCACGCTCGTGGAGGGACGGGAAGTCATCGAGCCCGGCTCCTTTCGCCAAACCGAGCGGCCCGACTATCCCGCCTGGCGCTGGCTGACGGCGCCGGTGGAGGTGTTGTGGGGGCCCGACAGCCTGACCATCATCACCATCCTGGTCTTCTTGCTCATGGTGGGCAGCGCCTTTGCCGTCATGGACCGCAGCGGCATTCTCAAGGCGGCCATCGGGCGCATCGTGCAGGCCTTTGGCGGGCGAAAGTATCTCCTGCTCCTGGTCGTGAGCCTGTTCTTTATGCTCCTGGGCGCCTTTTTCGGCATTTTCGAGGAGGTGGTGCCCCTGGTGCCGCTGATGATCGCCCTGGCCTACATGCTGGGCTGGGACTCGTTGGTGGGCCTGGGCATGAGCATCCTGGCCACGAACCTCGGCTTCTCGGCGGCCATCACCAATCCCTTCACCCTGGGGGTGGCCCAGGGGCTGGCCGGCCTGCCTCTCTTTTCCGGGGCCTGGCTGCGGGTGCTCATCTTCCTGGTCGTGTACGCGGTGCTGGCCGTCTTTTTGATGTGGTACGCCCATAAGATCGACCGCTCGCCCGAGGCCTCGCCCGTCTTTGCCGGCGACCGGGAGGCGCGGTCCAGGTACGCGGGCGCGGACCTGGCGGCCGGGGCGCCGTCGACCCAACTCGGCCGAGCCGGCGCGTGGCTCCTGGCATGCCTGGCCCTCATCGGCGTCGTGCTCGTGGCCGCGCCGTTCGTCCCCCTGCTGTCCGGGTTCTCGCTGCCGCTGGTGGGCGTGCTGTTCTTTGCCGCCGGGGTCGGCGCCGGGTGGCTGTCGGGCATGGGCGGCCGGGCCCTGGGCAAGGCCGTCGTGCAAGGGCTGGCGGGCATTGCCCCCAGCATCCCCCTCATCCTCATGGCGGCCAGCATCAAGCACATCGTCGCCGGGGGCGGCATCATGGACACCATCCTGCACGGGGCATCGACGGCGTTCTCGTCGGCCAGCCCCGTCGCGGCCGTGCTGCTGGTCTACCTGCTGGCGCTGGTCATCGAGTTTTTCGTGGCTTCGGGCTCGGCCAAGGCATTCCTGGTCATGCCCATCCTGTTGCCCCTGGGCGACCTGGTGGGGGTGACGCGCCAGGCAACCGTCACGGCCTATTGTTTCGGCGACGGCTTTTCGAACCTGGCCTATCCCACCAACCCGGTGCTCCTCATCTGCCTGGGCCTGACGGTGGTCAGCTGTCCCATCTGGCTGCGGTGGACGGCGCGCCTGTGGCTGGCCATGTTGGCCGTGACCGTCGTCTTTTTGGCCATCGCCGT
Organism: Anaerolineaceae bacterium; assembly: GCA_012514775.1. The sequence continues at coordinate 9,185 of JAAYZQ010000368.1, read as the reverse complement.
GGGCATCGGCTACGGGCCGTTCTGAGGCGGGGGGCACACCCCGGCCGCGTCAGCCCCTGACCTCGTCCCGGGCCGGCAGGACCCAGGCCTGTGGGTGGCGGACAAAGCCGACGTGGGGATAGTAGCCGGCGGCGGCGGGAGCGGCAAGGAGCACGATCTTGGCCCGCGGCCCCAGGGCCTCCTGGGTGCGGCGGATTAGTTCGGTGCCAATGCCCTGCCGCTGGTGGTCGCCGTGAACCGCCAGGTCGGCCAGGTAGGCCACGTAGCAAAAGTCGGTCAGCGTCCGCGCAATTCCCACCAGCCGATCTTCCTGCCAGGCGGAGATGACCAGGTTGGCGTGGCGCAGCATGTCGGCCATGCACGCCCGGTCGGCGACGGGCCGGCGCATGCCCAGCGTCGAGGCGTGATATAGCTCGATGACGGCATCCAGGTCCAGGTCATTGCCGATGCGATACGTCACAGGCCCTTCCGGCGCGGAGCTCGGTCCCAAGGTCATCATTCCCTCCCGTTCGTTTCGAGTGCCGTAAAACCATAGCACAGGTTGCGCGCCCTGTCAACGGCAGTCCAAGGGCTTCTGGCGGCCCGGTTTTGAGCCTTCGCACCGTTTGCCCTCCAGCGGGCATCGGTCTATAATGGCACGTGGCAGTAGTTGGCAAGGACGCTGAAATCCACCGTGGCAGCGTCCCTTGCACGAATCTGCGTTCGGTGCTGCTGGCCGGGCGCTGGAAAGGGCACAATTGTTGCCATGGAAAAGGAAGAAAGCACGAAATTGTTCGCACGCTGCCCGCGGACCGGCCGGCTCGTCCTCGGGCGGGAATGGAGTCGCCGCTGGGGGGCGGCGTTGTTTCCCCTCGCCGGACTGGCCTCGCTGATCTGGTTCCTGGTGCGCGTCGTACCAAAACCCAGCCGGGCGGGCTATCCCTGCCAGCGGGTGGCGGCGCCCCTGGCCTCCAGTTTCGTCCTGTTGCTGCTGGCCGTGGCCGGCTCGGCCGTGGCCTTTGGCCGGGCCCGGCTGCAGTTCCGCCAGGCGCGCGTCGTCGCCGGCGTGCTTTGCCTGGTGCTGGCCGTGGGCGGCATCGCCGCGGCGGTGTGGACCATGGAAACGCCGGCCCAGGCGGCCTATGCCCCTCACCCGGCGAACCAGCCCATCGGCGTGCCCCGGGGCCTGGCGCCCGGGCGCGTGGTGTGGGTCCACGACCCGGCCGTGACGGACTGGGCAGGGCCGGGCTCGGAAACCCTGTGGTACGAGCACGTCGACCAGGCCGTGGCCGAGGGCATGATGTCGCGGGCGCTGCGGCGCTACGCCGACGCCGGCGGGGACGAGGCAGCCTGGCAGGCCATCTTTGAGCATTTCAACAGCGGCCGGGGCTACGGGGCGGGCGAAAAGGTCGCGGTCAAGATCAACCTGGTGACGACCAACATCCGCATGCCGGTGGTGGACGAGAACTATGACCCCATCGAATGGGGAGACGTCTCGTTTGATTCCATCGCCAACAGCCCGCAGCTCCTCCACGCCCTCCTCGATCAACTGGTGAACGTCGTCGGCATCGCCGAGGACGACATCACGGTCGGCGACCCCACGGGCCTGTTCGTCAACTTTCTGTACGAGCCGCTGCACGCCGACTTTCCGGGAGTGCACTACCTGGACAACCGCGGCGCCCAGGGCCGCACGCGGGCCGAGTACAGCGACGTGCGGTTTCACTGGAGCACGTCAGCGGCCAACGGCACCACGGAGGATTTCATCCCCAGCGCCTTTGCCGAGGCGGATTACCTCATCAACTTTGCCGTGCTGAAAAGCCACGACATGGCCGGCATCACGGTCGGGGCCAAGAACCACTACGGCTCGCTGCTGCGCAACCCCGACGGCTGGACGCGGGACGGGAACAATACCGGGTCGGCGCCCTACAACGGCTACTATGACATGCACGCCTCGCTGCCGGTGTACGAGGGGCAGATGGGACGCTACCGCGCCCTGGTGGACCTGATGGGCCACGAGGAGCTGGGGGGCAAGACCCTGCTGTACCTGGTGGACGGCATCTATGGCGGCCTGCGCTACCACGGCACGCCCTCCACATGGTCCATGCCGCCCTTTAACGACGACTGGCCGTCCAGCCTCTTCCTGTCGATGGACGGCGTGGCCCTGGACTCGGTGGCGCGCGATTTCCTCGAGCAGCAGTGGCCGATAGACGCGCTCCTGGCCGAGGGAGTGGAAGACTATCTCCACGAGGCTGCCCTCGCCGACAATCCGCCCTCGGGCACGTTCTACGACCCGGAGGGTGACGGCAGCAGCATAGCGAGCCTGGGCGTGCACGAGCACTGGAACAACATCCTGGACAAGCAGTACACGGGCAACTCTGATCCCGGGGAGGGGATCGAGCTCGTCACCCCTTTTCAGGTAGAGCGCACGATCTACCTGCCGCTGATCGTGCGCTGAAAGCCAGGGACCAGGACGTGATGCCGAGGGGCAAACCGGACAGGCTGCCCCGGTAGGAGCACAAGGCAGGATTCTTGACCGAGCAGGGCCGGCAAACAGAGCCGGCCCTGCTTGGCGTCCGAACGTCGATCCTTCCGGGCACGGAGGCTAGCGGAGGTCCGAGCGGCAACCGCGGTTATCCTGGTGAGCCCAAGAGCGTCGGCCAAGCGCTGGAGATGCGTGCTTGACAGCGGCGGGGTCCCAGGCTATACTGGAAGGGATCAGACTTCGGATCAGACATCAAGGAGGAAAAGGATGCTCAAGAAGCGCATTCTATATCTATGCCTGGCCGCCTGCCTGGTGCTGCCCCTGCTGCTGACAGCCTGCGGGGCCGAGCCACCAGCCACCAGCCCGCCCCCGACGGCAGCGCCGACCCAGGCGCCGCAGGGCGAGACGCCCTCGCCGGAGCCCGTGCCGACAGAGCCGGCGCCGGCCCCCACGCCCGCGCCCGTGGGCCCGGGGGAGGAGAGCCCGGAGAGCAGCGGCCGGGTGATCTTCTCCGCTTTCGACGAGCCGGCGGTGGACGCCCGCCCGGCCGTGGAGCACGAGGCCATCACCCCCGACCTGGGCAACGTGCGCGTGCCCTTTGTGCTGTCGGAGGCGCAGCGCGAGCGCCTGGCACAGGATGGGTTCGTCGTCAGCGCCGGCGTGGAAAAAGAGTTCTTTACCGTCTACGAGAAGGGACGCTATGCCAACGTGCCCCTCTTTGTCACCAGCGACTCGCTGCTGCACGTCTACCACCTGCTCTTTGACAAGGTGCTGCGCACGGCCGAGGTGCAATCCTTTATCCCCCTGCTGCGCCAGTTGAACGCCGCGCTCCTGGAGCGGGCCATGGACCAGTACAACGTGCTGGAGGACGGGGCGTGGAAGGAGGCCGCCAAACGCACGGTGGCCTACGTCGCCGTGGGAAGCAAGCTTCTGGACCCCGACGTGCAGGTGCCGGACTATGCCCGGGAGCTGGTGGCGGCCGAGATGGCCCTCATCGAGGAGGCGGCCGGCATCCAGCCCTCGCCCCTCTTCCCGGGGCTGCCCCTGGGCGAGGACTATACCCAGTACATTCCCCGCGGCCACTATACCATGAGCGAAGAGCTGGAGCGCTACTTCCAGAGCATGATGTGGTACGGGCGCATGACCTTCCGGCTCAAGACCGACGACCCGGAGATCGGCCGGGCCGAGACCCGCATGGCCCTGCTACTGATCCTGGCGCTGCGCAGTGCCGACGTGGCCTACCGGCCGGCCCTGGACGTGTGGGCCGATCTCTACAACCCGACGGCCTTTTTCGTGGGCCGCAGCGACGACCTGACGGTGCTCCAGTACCTGGAGGTCATGGACGAGCTCTATGGCGCCGACGCGACGCCCGTCACCCTGGCCGACCCGCTGACAGCCAACGCCAGGCTGACGGCCTTTATTGAGGCAGCCAACGAGCTTCCGCCGCCGCGTATCCTGGGCATGGTCATCGATGACACCGACGACGTGGAAGAGACGACCAAGGGCATGCGCCTCATGGGCCAGCGGTTCGTGCCCGACGCCTACATCTTCCGGCAGTTGATCTATCGCAACGTGGGCACGCGCGAGAATCGCCGCGGCCTGCCCAAGGGACTGGACCTGATGGCCGCCATGGGCTCGGAGCGGGCCTACGAGATCCTGGACGAGATGGGCGAGACGGATTACGTAAACTACCCGGAGCAGATGGACAAGGTCAAGAGCTGGGTCACCGGCCTGTCCGTCGAGGAGTGGACCGAGACGCTGTACAACACGTGGCTGTACACCTTCCATCCCCTGCTGGAGGTGCCCGGCGAGGGTTACCCCGCCTTCATGCAGTCGCAGGCCTGGGTCGACAAGCAGCTCAACACCGCCCTGGGCAGCTGGGCCGAGCTGAAACACGACACGATCCTGTATGCCAAGCAGGTGTACGCCGAGGCAGGCTCCGGGCCCATGCCCCCTGAGCCGGTGCCGCCCCGGGGTTATGTCGAGCCGGTGCCCGTCTTTTACGCCCGCCTGGCGGCGCTGACGTCCATGACCCGCCAGGGGCTGGGCGAGCGCAACCTGCTGGCGCCCACCGACGCCCACAGCCTGCAGCGCCTGGAAGAACTGGCCCGCGCGTTCCAGGCCATGGCCGAAAAGGAGTTGCGGGGCGAGGCCCTGAGCGAGGAAGAGGAGGACACCATCCGCTTCTATGGCCGCGAGTTGGAGCACCTGACCATGGCCGCCGCCGACAATCCCGACACACAGGAGGGCGGCTTCCCGGTCATGGACGAGGAGCCCCAGGCGGCGGTCATTGCCGACGTGGCCACCGACCCCGATCCCGGGGGAACGGGGGCGCTGGGCGCGGTGGTCCTGGAAGAGGGCGTGGGCCGCATCGACGAGATCCACGTCGTGGTGCCCGTCGTGGACGACGACGGCTCGGTCTACCTGCAGGTGGCCAAGGGGGGTGTGTTTTCCTACTACGAGTTCCCCTGGCCGGCGGACGACCGGCTGACGGATGAGGCGTGGCGCGAGATGCTGGACGCAAGCGAGGCCCCGGACCGGCCGGAGTGGATCGAGAGCTTCTGGACGGCCGAGGGCGAGTACAGCGACCTGACCCAGGCCATCTTTTCCTTCCAGGAGAACCTGGGCCTGGCCTACTGGTTCCTGGAGGCCGGCTACGTGCGGGCCGGAGACGAGGTGGTGGCCCAGCTCGCGGAGCAGGTGGAGGCCATGACCGAGGCGGGCCGCTACGAGGGCCGCCAGCTCCTGAGCACGGACCTGCGCTCCTTCGACCGGCAGGCCGAGGATCGGGCAGTGGTCACCGCCCGCGAGACGTGGCAGGACGCGCTCTACGAGCTTGACGACTATCCCGGGATGGGCGGCGACCCGCTGGCGGAGCGCGGGCCCTACACGCTGGACGTGACCTACACCCTGGAGCGCAGTGACGAGGGCTGGCGGGTAACCCGGATGGTATACGAGGACGAGCCCCCGGCCTGGGAGGAATAGCCTCGACAAGTCGAGGAGTCCGGAGTGCGTACGGGTTCTGAGTCCCGGTCTTGACCGGGCTATATGAGGCGGGAATGCAGTTGTGGGATATGAGTCGTGAGCGCCGGCGAGCACGAGCGGCTGGCCTGGCGCTCACTTGCTGTCTGTTGCTGGTGGCCTGGCTGCCGGTGCCGGCGCCGGCGCCGGCCCTCCCTGCGCCTGCGGTGGCCGCCCCGCCGCAGGGCGACTGGGTCTACCTGCGCGACGGGCTGCCCCTGGCCCCCGGCGACGATCCGGTGGAGGTGCTGGCCGTGGGCGACGTGATGCCGGGGCGCGGCGTGGCGGCCGTGGACGAGCCGCTGGCCGGCGTCGAGGCCTGGCTGCAAGCCGCCGACCTGGCCGTGGGCAACCTGGAGTGCGTCCTGGGGGCAGAAGGAACGGCCCGGCCGGGGCCCTACCGCCTGCGCGCCCCGTCGGGGGCCGCGGCGATGCTGGCCCGCGCGGGGTTCGACGTCCTGGGACTGGCCAATAACCACGCCCTGGATTATGGGCCGGAGGGGCTGGCCGGCACGGCGGTGCTCCTGGAATGGGCCGGCATCGACGCCGTGGGCGCGGGGCCGGGCATGGAGGCGGCATTCCGGCCTACGGTGCGGGAGGTGCGAGGACTGCGCCTGGCCTTCCTGGCGTTCAACGCCGTGCCCGACCCGGATGGCATGCCGGCCGCACCTGTCCCCCTGCACCCGACGCACCCTGGCACTGCCCGCCAGGGCAAGTGGGACGGTGTGGCGTCCGGTGTCAGGAGCGACGCCTGGGCCCCGGCGGCCTGGGATCCGGAGCGGGGGCCGGGGGCGGTGACCGCGGCCAGGGCCAACGCCGACGCGGTCATTGTCCTGGTACACTGGGGCTACGAGTACGACCGGCGCTCCGACCCCGGCCAGCGGGACATGGCCCGGACGCTCCTGGCCGCCGGCGCCGACCTGGTGGTGGGCCACCATCCCCACGTCGTGCAGGAGAGGGCCGCCGCCGCCGAATTGGGGCTGGAGGGGCGGCCGGGCCTGGTGGCCTACAGCCTGGGCAACCTGCTCTTTGACCAGGCCCAGCCCGAGACCAGGCAAGGCCTGGTCCTGCGCGCCTTTTTCGACCGGGATGGCCTGCGCGCCGTCCAGGCCCTGCCCGTGCAAGCCGGGCTGCGGCCGGGACCTATCCCCCCCAGCCCCCCTTCCCCACCTGCACTGCGTTCAGGCGCAAGTGTGCCAGGGAAGGGGGGAGTTAGCTCCCCTCCCCTCGCAGGCACCTGTCCCGCACCGTCCCGACACTTGCGCCCCTTGGCGCTGCCCCGGGCAAGTGTGCGCGCAGTGCGGGTGTGGTCCGGCGTCGGGAGCGTCAGGAGGCCGGGGGAGAGATCGCCGGGGGAGGGGTCGATCGACCTGACCGGCGACGGAAGGCCTGAAACCGTGCGGCTGGAAGGCGAGCAGGTGGTGGTCTACGAGGCGGGGGTGGAGGCCTGGCGCGGCCTGCCCGAGTGGCGCGTGGCCGACCTGGCCCTGGGCGATCCCAACGACGATGGCCGGGCCGAGATCGTGCTGGCGCTATGGAAGCCGGACCAAGAGGGCGTGCTCCGCAGCCATCCCTTCATCGTCGGGTATCGGGGGGGCACCTACCGGGTGCTGTGGGGCGGCTCGGCGCTGGCAAATCCAATCCGCGAGGTGGAGCTGCGCGACGTGGACGGCGACGGGGCCGAGGAGCTGCTGGTGCTGGAGAAGCAGGGCGATACTGACCCTGCGGGCGGCACGGGCGGCGGGTGGGCAGTGGCCGCCTGGCGCTGGCACGGCTGGGGGTTCAGCCTCCTGTGGCGCAGCCGCCTTTCGCGTTGATCAAGACCTGCCTTTCGCGTTGCTCAAGACCTGCCTTTCGCGTTGCTCAAGACCCGGCCCCTGACGCCTGGCCGGGCGCGCCGGGAATGGGAATGCGCAGGTATTCCAGGGGCGGGTGCTCGACAAACTCGGCCCACACGTGGCGCAGGGTGTTCCGCTGCGCAGCAAAGGGGAGGAGGGCCGCGGCCTCGCCGCGGGTGACCCACCGGTACTCGGAGTGTTCGTGGTTCAGGATCGGCTCGGCGCCGGCGGCCACCAGGGCGACGAACACGGGAAAGACAATGACCTGCTCGACGGCGGGCTCGTAGAACTGCTCGCACACGTCGGCGGAAAAGAGGTCGAGGGGCACCAGGCCCGTCTCTTCCGACAGCTCGCGCAGGGCCGCCTCCCAGCCCCGCTCGCCGGGCTCGATGCCGCCCGACACGTAGGACCACACCCCCAGCAGATGGGTCTCGGCGCGCCGCAGCAGCAGGACGCGCCAGCCATCGTCCCCGTCCTTCGCGTTGTTCAGGACCTTGGGCCTGAGGACCAGCACGGACACGCCGCAGGCACGGATGGGGATGCCGTCGCTCATGCGGTCTCCTCGCGCAGGAGCAGGTGTAGGCTCGTCACTGCGGTTCCCTCCCTTCAGGTGGCCAGGCCCGCGGATCGCAGGGGGCCGGGGGCCAGGCAGCCTTCGGCCTGGTAGCGGCAAAACAGGGCGCCCCAGGCCGTCTCGGCGCGCCACCGGGCGGCCACGTGCCTGTACTTTAGCGGCCAATGGAGATAGTCCTGCTCGACCTCGCTGATCAAGGTCGGGATGACCACCAACGGCGTGCGGAAGAGCAGCTTTTGCAGGAACTTGGTGGGGCCGTACCACGCCAGCCAGGCCAGGAAGGTATGGCTGCTGTAGCTCACCTTGAAGCCCCAACCCTCCCGCGGCGGCTCGTCGCCCACGATCTCGATCTCGGCCACGTCGCCAACACCCAGGTCCGCCTCGTGGGCCAGGCGAATGTACTTGATTTCGAGGGGGTCAAAACCCATGAGCCGGGCGGCCACGGCGTCGATGGCCACCTGGTCGGCGGAGGCCAGGAGGACGTTCTTGACCACGGGCTCCATGAGGCGCGGGCCGGCTCCGTTGCCGGCCGTCGTGCCGTCCATGACGGCAAAGAGGCCAGGATGGATCTCTTTTTGAATGGCCAGCAGGTCCACCAGGGTCTCGTGGATCCAGGTGTGGGTGTAGTGGCGGTACTTGCTCAACAACCCTCCAAAGGCGTTCTTCATGGCGCCCGTGGTGGTCGTATACATGTGGGTCTTGACCGTGGGCAGGTGGACAATGTTCTTGCCGTGAAAGTAATCGGGGATGAGGATGCCCTCGGGATAGATCTGGTGCAGGACCCGCATCCTGGCCCGGGGCTCGTAGGGCACCCAGGCCATGTCCTGGCCACGAAAGTTATAGAGCACCGGTATATTATGCTGGCGAAAGATGGGCACGTAGCCGTTGAGGTCCTCGCCTTTGAAGGCGTTGGTCAGCACGGTCTGATTCTGCACGCAGACCAGGTCGCGGAGACCCGCGCGGCGCAAGGCCAGGATGGTGCCCTCCAGTTGCCAGGGCGTGGTGTTGGCGCCGGGCATGGCAAAGTGCCACGAGATGTTGTCCTTGAGGATCGTAGTCGCGCGTGGATCGAGGGCCTCGGCCATGCCGGCCAGGTCGCAGACCCTGCAAAGGTCGTCAAGCACGGTTTCGGACTGCGTGTACAGCAGGGCAACCCGCGATCTGGTCGCCATGGTCTTCGCACCTTTCTTTGGACGTAAGCGGATGATAACGGAGAAGCCCGCGGCTGTCAAGATCGCGGCCGCGGTGGTTACGGCTGTTGTCTTGTCTCTTGACCGCCGCTGGGATCGCC
>JAAYZQ010000367.1 GCA_012514775.1 Anaerolineaceae bacterium | reverse complement strand
TCCAACAGCCCCAGGGACACCCTGGCCCGCTTGGAGACCATGGTTCTCATGGCCGGCATGGATTTGCCCCTGCGTGCTATCCGCGAGCAGATCGCCTCGGCGTTGAACCTCGTCATCCACCAGGAGCGCATGCGCGACGGCACCCGCAAGGTCACCAAGATTACCGAGGTCCAGGGCATGGAGGGTGACGTCATTGTCATGCAGGATCTCTTTGTGTTCGAACAGCAGGGCATCGAGGCCGGCAAGGTCATCGGCCGCCTGAAGCCCACAGGCATCCGCCCAAAGTTCGTGGAGATCATGGAGGCAGCCAACATTCACCTGCCGCCGACCATCTTTGGCGTGGGGCGCCGTTTCTAGGCGGCTGGAATCGGAGCGAGGAACATGGACTTGATGCAAGTCTTGCTCAACCCGCTACTGCTCTCGGTGGTCGCCGCTTTCGCCATCCTGCTGCTGTTTGTAGGGTTGAGCCGCGCCGGTCGGTCGGGCGAAGAACTCATCGAAGAGCGGCTGGATCGCTACGGCGTTCAGGTCGAGGATGAGAAAAGGGGCAAGGGCAAGAAGCGTCGCTCGGCCATGGATGGCCTGGAGGATGCGGTCCAGAAGCGGGGTTTTGCTGCCGATCTCCAGCTCGACCTGTCGCAGGCCGACCTCAAGTTGCGCGTGGCCGAGTTCGCGATGGTGACCGTCCTTTCGGTCGTTCTCTGTGCTATGCTGGGCCGGCTCCTCCTCGGCTCGGCGGTGCTTGCCCTCGTCTTTGGCGTCGTCGGCTTTTTCCTGCCACGCCTCTACGTCAACGTGCGCAAGCGAAGGCGTCTGAACCAGTTCAACGATCAGTTGGGCGACACGATCACCCTGTTGGCCAACTCGCTTCGTTCCGGCTTTAGCATCGATCAATCGATGGAGACCGTCGCCCAGCAGCTCTCGCCGCCCATCGCCACCGAGTTCCATCGCGTGGTGCAAGAGATCGGCCTGGGGCTACACTATGAGCAAGCCCTGGGCAACATGCTCCGCCGCGTCCCCAGCGACGACCTGGACCTGATGATCACGGCCATCAACATCCAGGGCAAGGTGGGTGGCAACCTGGCCGAGATCCTGGATACCATCGGCCACACCATTCGAGAGCGGGTGCGGATCAAAGGAGAAGTTCGCGTCCTCACGGCGCAGCAGATGATCTCGGGTTACGTTCTGACAGCTTTGCCTGTCATCCTGGGACTTGTCCTGTACATGATCAACAAGGAGTACATCGGTCAAATGTTCACCGATCCTTGTGGCTGGATCATGCTCGGCACCGCTGCTCTCATGATCGCCCTCGGTTTCGTTATCATCCGCAAGATCGTGAACATCGAGGTTTAGCACATGAGATCAAAGAGTCAAGAGGAGAACTCATGTCGCCAATGATTCTCGGGGCCATCGCCCTTATGGTCTTTATGGCGCTGATGCTCATCATCCTCGGCATCGCCTCACCGCGCCCGGCCGACGAAGTGGAAGCGCGCCTGGTCGAATACGGCGGCCGGCCCATGACCCTGGAAGAGATCGAGCTGGCGCAGCCGTTCAGCCAGCGCGTCATCATCCCCCTGGTCCAGGCAAGCTCACAGTTCGTCCAGCGCTTCACGCCAGAACGCACGCTGGAAACTACGCGCCACAACCTGGATCTGGCGGGCAACCCGAACAACTGGAGTGCCACAGACTTCTTGGGGATCCGTGGCCTGGCTTCTGCCATCATGGGCGTCCTCACCTTTGTCCTGGGCATGCTGGCCGGGGCAGAGGTAGGACAGCGCTTGCTGTTTACCGCCGCCATGGCCCTCCTCGGTTTCTTCCTGCCCGTCGTGTGGCTTGGCAGCCGCATCCGCAAGCGGCAGGACGAGATTGTGAAAACCTTGCCCGATGCCCTCGATCTTCTGACCATCAGCGTCGAGGCCGGCCTGCCCTTTGACGGCGCCATGCAGCGCGTGGCCGAAAAATGGGACAACGAGATCAGCCGGGGTTTTCAGCGCATGCTGACCGAGATGCGCGTAGGCAAGAGCCGCCGGCAGGCATTGCGCGACATGGCCGAGCGAATGGAAGTACCAGACATCACCAGCTTTGTGGCTGCCCTGGTCCAGGCCGACCAACTGGGTATCAGCATCGCCAAGGTGCTCCGCATCCAGTCGGAGCAGATGCGCATCAAGCGGCGCCAGCGTGCTGAGGAAAAGGCACACCAGGCTCCCATCAAAATGCTCATTCCCATGACATTTCTCATTTTCCCTACTATCCTGATCGTGATCCTGGGGCCGGCAATCCTCATGCTCAAAGGATCCGCAATTGGTGAGGTGTTCTAGTTCTTGCCGGGGACCTGCGCTCGAAGAAGCGAAGGGACCGTGAATCAACGTATCGAGTCGAACGAAAGCTGTACAGCCTGGCAGGTTACCGGGCTGGCGTTCCTGAAAAAGATTGGTGAGGCAGCGGCCGATCTTCTTTTCCCACCGCGCTGCATGGTTTGCCAGCGCCTCGGGGCCTGGCTGTGCACTGCCTGCATAGCCGAGATCGAGATGATCCACCCCCCGATCTGCCACCGGTGCGGATTGCCGCTGGACGCGCACGGCACGGAACGTCAATGCCGCATCCCTCCGCCGTTGGACGGGCTGCGGGCCTGCGCCTTTCACGACGGCCCGCTACGCGAGGCCATCCACCAGTTCAAGTACCGGGATCTCATGGCCCTGGCGGGACCTCTCGGTCGCCTCATGGCCGCTGCCTGGCCGGCGCTCGACGACGAGTGGGTTCCGCAGGTGGTGGTGCCCGTGCCGCTCCACCCGCGCAGGCAGCGGCAGCGCGGCTACAACCAGGCTGCGCTGCTGGCGATGGAGCTGTCCGCGGCCCTGCAGATCCCCCTGCTGGAAGGCGCTCTGCACCGCGTCAAGGCCACAGCCCCGCAGGTGGACCTCGACGCCGAGCAGCGAAGCATCAACGTTAAGGATGCCTTTCGCTGCCAACCGGGAAGGCTGGACGCACGGGCAGTGCTGCTCGTGGACGACGTCTGCACCACGGGAGCGACACTGGCGTCGGCCTGTGGGGCGCTGAAGGAAGCGGGGGCAACATCTGTCGTAGCCTATACGCTGGCCCGGGCAAGGCCGCCCGACGAACGGCAATTCAGTTTGGAGAGTTAATACTATAAAGGAGAGTGGAAAATGGAACTGATTCTCAAGGGCAAGAACGTCGAAGTGACCGATCGACTCCGGGAGTATGTCGAGCAAAAGATAGGGAAACTAGACCGCTATCTGCCCTCAATCAGCGAGGCATGGGTGGAGCTCTCCAGCGAAGAAACCAAAGCTGCCCAAGACCGCCAGGTGTGCCAGGTAACGGTGCGATCCAATGGCACCATCCTGCGCGCCGAAGAGCGTTCCGATGACATGTTTTCGGCCATCGACAGCGTCCTGGACAAGATGTATCGGCAGATTGCACGATACAAAGGCAAGCGCAAGAATCGATGGCGCGGTGCCGGGACCACGGTGGAGCCCCTGCCCATCGCCCTTGGAGAAGAGCTGGAGGAAGAAGTCCGGAGCATCGTCCGCGTGAAACGCTTCCCGATGACCCCCATGGTCCCGGAAGAGGCGGTCGAGCAGATGGAGCTGCTGGGCCACGACTTTTTCGTCTTCTTTAACGCCGAGGAGGGACGCATCAACGTGCTCTACCGGCGCAAGGGAGGCAACTATGGCCTCCTGCAACCCGAGCTTGACTGAGTAACCGGTCACACCGGGGCCGGGGCATCGCCGCCCCGGCCCTTTTGTTGGGCCGGCCTCCCCTCAGCTTGACACCAGTCCAGGCCTGGTCTACAATGCTCCTACACTTGGGAGAGATGCCGCTATGAGCCTGATATTGATGGTGTGCACCGGGAACCTGTGCCGCTCGCCCATGGCCGCCGGCCTGCTGCGCCAGCGCCTGGCCAGGGAAGGGCTCGACGAGCAATACACGGTGCGCTCCGCGGGAACCTGGGCGCTGGAGGATCGGCCGGCCAGCGAGCACGCCGTGGAGGTCATGGCTGCACGGGGCGTGGACATTTCCGGGCATCGTGCCCACGGCCTGACATCCGCCGACGTCGCCGAAGCCGATCTCATCCTCGTCATGAGCCGGGAACACGAGCAGATGATCGCCAACACCTGGCCGCAGTACAGGTGGAAGGTACATCGCTTGAGCCAGGTCGCCGGCAAGCGCCGAGACGTCGAGGACCCCTACGGCCTGCCCATCGAGGCCTATCGCACCTGTGCCGACGTGATCGAGGACTACCTGGAGCGAGGGTTCGAGCGCATCCTGGAACTGGCCTGACCCCCTCCCCGGCCCTCCCCCGATACGGGGGAGGGAGACAATCACCCCCCGGATGCGGCGGCAGGCGGACGCAAACCACGAAGGGTGCGGAAGGCGGTCACCCGCCCCGCATGGGGGGCAGGGTATGGGCTACAGTCCTACCCCGAGAGCCACCGCCTGTCATCCCCCCGCATGGGGGGGCAGGGGGGTCCGACGCAGCTGCCCGAGGCGCCGGTAAGTGACAAACGTGTACCAGCCCATGAGGCCACAGAAGAGCAGCCCGTAGACGTGGTCGCGGTAGCCTCGTAGCATGACAAAGCGGCGCCAGAACTCGCGCACTGGCATCAGCAGCGTGGTCCAGGGCCGCAGCCGAACACCTTGTTGGTGCAAGATCTGCGCCTCGTAGCCCGTATAATGCCCCACCTTCTGGCGAAACTGGGCCACGGTGTCATAGTTGTAGTGGATAAAGGGGTTTTGGAGGGTGCCCGCCTCGCCCTCTAGAATCACCACCTCGTGCACGGGTCGTGCCGGGTCGTAGCGGGCCTTGCCTCTACGCAACAAGCGAAGTTGATGATCGGGATACCAGCCGCCACCGCGCATCCTATGGCCAAGCATATAGTTATGTCGAGGAATCCACCATCCGTTTCGCGCGCGGTCGTTCTCGTAGGCAATTACCTGCCGCACCTCGGCGGCCAACTCGGGTGTCACACGCTCGTCAGCGTCGACGAACAACACCCACTCGGCGCCGGCCATGGAGAGCGCCCGGTTGCGCTGCGCGGAAAAGTTTTCCAGGGCATGCTGCACCACCTTGGCCCCCCGATCCCGTGCAATCTCGGCGGTCCGGTCGGTGGAAAAGTCATCCACGACCAGCCGCTGGTCCGCCCAGGCCAGGCTGTCCAGGCACTCGCCAATGTGTCGCTCCTCGTCGTGGGCCAGGATGACGGCCACCACCTGCGGACTGCTCATAGCCGCGCCACCTCCTCGAACGCCACCAGGCGTTTCTCCAGCTCGGCAGTCGAAAGCTGGCCGCGGCGGCGTGCCATCCGGGCGCGGCGCGCCTCGGCGCGGAGCCCCTGGCGCACGAGCAGCCGCGCGGCGCGGCGAAAGGCCGCGCTTTCGTGCTTCTCGAACATCAAGAAGCGGCTGCGCCACAGAGCCACAAACATCCTGTCGCGAAATTGGCCCGTGCTCTGGCCCACGAGATGCACGATCTCGGCCGCCGGCACGGCATAGATCTCCCAACCGGCCTGCCACAGCCGCCGGCAGAGATCGATCTCTTCGCAGTACATGAAAAAGCGCTCGTCAAAGCCGCCCACCTGGGCCAGCGCCTGGCCGCGGACCATGAGCGCCGCACCAAGGGGATGGTCGACGACGAACGGGCGGCCTGCCTCGTAGAGCCGCCGCGGGTAGCGCCCGTTGAACCGCGATTCGACCAGGCGGTGGTGCAGAGGCCAGAAATCGACGAGGATCTGCCGCAGTCCGGGGAAGCCAAAGGCCGAGTGCTGAAAACTGCCGTCGCCGTGGACCAGCCGCGCGCCGGCCGCGCCCGCCCGGGCTGTGGCATCCAGGAAGCCGACCATCGTTCCCAGGGCGTCCCCCACGACGCGGGTATCGGGGTTCAGGAACAGGACGTGCCGGGGCTGGACCCGTTCGCCAAAGCCCATGCGCTCCAGGGCCAGGTTGTTGCCGGCGGCAAAACCAAGGTTCGTGTCGTGGGCCACGAGCCGCACGTCGGGGAACCTCTGCCGGACCATGTCGGGGCTCCCATCCGCCGAGGCATTGTCCACCACCCAGACCTGGCCCTCCAGCCCGGAGCGCCGCATGCCTGCAATTGCCGACTCCAGGCAATCGGCCAGGAGGTCTCTTGTGTTATAGCTGACGGTGACGACGGCCAGGTCCATGGAAGGTTTACCGCTGGCGGCACGGATGTGCCCCACAGCATGATGACATCAGTCCGCGGCCATGCGCAGAATCAGACAGCCGATACCCCCGCTAGGGTACGCCGATGTGGATGAGCACCCGATCGACATAGTTGTTTTCGGCGGTCAAGCCCACCCACTGGTGAATCAGCCCGCCCCAGGCATAGATCTCGTTGCGGGGAAAGGGCCCGATTAGCTCGATGCAGCCCGTCACGGTGCCGCGCTTTCCGGCGTCCAGGAAGCACTGCTCCTGCCCTTCGATGGTTTCGCAGCGAAGCTCCTCGGGCTTGCCCACGGCCCAGCGATAGGGAAAGTCGAGCTGCGACGTGTAAAAGCGGATGCCAAAGCGCCAGACACCGGGCTGCTCGTAATAGCTGTCCTCGCCCTCGTCGGCCGCAAGGGTGTTGTAACTGGTGTCGCTGCGATAGGCCGTCCCCGACGGTGGCCCCGACGTGCGAAGGGGCACCCGGCTATAGTTCTCGACGTAGGTAGTGAAACAGAGGGTCGAGCCCAGGGGCAGGTACACCTCTGTGCTCTCCAGGTTGCGCACGGCGTCGGTCCACTGGATGGTGCCTTCGACCACGAGGGCCCGGGGCTTGCCCCCGTCCTTGATGGTCAGCGTATCGCTGACGACGACGTGGTGGCCCACCAGGTCGCGAGCCTCGGCCTGGACGATGTACGTGCCGTCGACGGGCGGGTCAGCGTTCAGGTCCACGCCGCCATCGTAATCGTAATAGTGGTAGCCCCTCTCGCCCGGGACCGCCGCCCCCCCCTGTTCTTCGAGGGGAATCTGCACGTCGGGCCGGTCGGGATGGTACAGGTAGACCGTGACGCCGTCCACGTCCTTGTTGAGATAGTAGCCAATGCCCGTGCGGTCGGCCAGGCCATCCTGGTTGGGGGTAAAGACCGGCAGGGCCACGGTAAATTGTCGCAGCTCGGGCACCACGGTCTCGCCGTCCGCCAGGGTGATAGAGCCCTGGACGCGCTCCGTGTTGCCGTCGTCGTCCGTCGCCTCCACGGTCCAGGTGTAGGTGCCGTCGGGCAGCAGCCAGCTCCGCACGAGTTGCCGGCCGAACTCGTTCTCCAGCCAGTAGGGCTCGTTGATCACACCGCCCCACTGGACGCGATAGTCCCCCGCCGACCGCCGCTGATTCTGCCGGAAATAGAAGCGCTCGCCCTGCTCATTCTGGAGATAGATGGACAGGCTGGCGTTGCGGGAGAGGGAATACTCGATATTGGTGGCATCGTCCGTGCCGTCCGCGTTGGGCGAGATGGCTTCGGGATAGACCGAAACGTCGGCGAGCAGGGGCCGCAAATGGCAGCCACCCAGCATCAGGCCGAGTAGCAGCAAAGTTGCCAGGATCAGCACGCTCTTTTTGCTCACAGCACTCCCCTTTGCGCTCACAACCAGCGTAGTGTACCAGAAGGGGCGGGGTTCGTCAAATTGACCCGCGCGCGACAACCGGCAAGGGCCAGGAGAGGCTTTTGACGGCCGCGGGCTTTTCTGCTAGAATGCAGAGGCTCGAGGGAGGAGGAAAGGCAATGAACACCATCGCATGTGTCGGGCCGGGACCTTCGATCAAGCAGCCACACAACCTGTCGCCGCGCATTCAATGGCTGCGAGACTATTACTTCCAGGGCACCGCGCGCCGCTGGAACAACGAGTTCACTTCCTGGACCACGGGCACGCCCTGGGATTTCCAGTACGAAGAACTGCCCTTCTACATCGTGCCCGAAACCTATACCTTTTTCGATACGTTCCGCGGCTGCTTTCGCCAGGCAGCCCGCCCGGTCAAGCTTCACCCGCACTTCTGGCAGTGGAGCCTGCCCGAGCGCAAGGCCTGGTTCGTGCGCGAGGTCATGGTCAACTACCTGCCCCAGGAGATCCTGCCCGGCGACCTCCTCGCCGGGGCGCGCTTTAACGTCCAGACATCCACGTGCCTCACCAGGCAGGAAGCCCGCGAATATGACAGGCTCGTCCGCGGCAAGGGCGGCACCCGGGAGGCCATCCTCCGGTTCCACAACCACGGCTACGGCAACGCTGGCGCAACCAGCGGCCACCTCATCCCCGACTATCCACGCGTGCTGGCCGAAGGCTGGCAGGGCATCCACGCCGACCTGTCGGCCCGCTACGATGCCCTGGCCGAGGCCGAGCGCCAGGGAGCCAAGGGGGCCCAACTGCGGGCCATGATCAGTGCCGCCACCACGGCCCGAGACGTGGCAGCCAGATACCGGCAGCGCTGCCTGGACCTGGCCGCGGAGGAGACGGACGAGGCCCGCCGGCAGGAGCTGCGGCAGATGGCTTCCAACCTTGCCCTCGTGCCCTGGCAGCCAGCGGAGACATTCTGGCAGGCGGTACAGGCGCTGTGGCTCACCCACATGCTGGTCATGAGCGAGGAGAACTACCCAGGGCCCGGATTGTCCTTCGGCCGCATCGACCAGTACCTCTACCCCTTCTGGCAGCGATCCCTGGACGATGGAATGGACCGCGAATGGGGCAAGGAGATCCTGAAGTGCTTCTGGATACACGCCAACACGGCCTACGATGCCATGATCCGCACGGGCGGCAACCAGGGCATCACCGCGGGCTACGGGCAGCTCATCACCGTCTCCGGCCTGGGCCCCGGAGGGGTGGACCTGACCAACGACCTCACCTTTGCCATGCTGGAGGTCATCGACGAACTGTCGCCCATCCTGGAGCCCAAGCCGAACGTGAGGCTCCACCGCAACACCCCTTCCGGGGTGTACGAGAAGATCATTGACATGATTGCCTCCAGCCAGGGGGCGCCCTTCCTGCTCAACTTTGACGAGCGTTCCATGGCCGGTCTCATGCGCCAGGCCGCCCGATCGGGGGTCGCGCACCTGATCCACGCGGGCAACGTCCACGATTACGCGCCTGTCGGCTGCCTGGAAAACACTATGGCCGGCAACGACCGGTCGGGCACCGTCGACCTCAACCTCAACCTCCTCAAGGCGGTTGAGCTGGCCCTCACCGGTGGCTACGACCTCCTCCCCTTTGTCGATCCGATGACAGGTGCCAGGGAAAAGCCGCGGCGCCGCGGGACCGACACGGGCGATGCCACGCGTTTCCAGAGCTGGCCCGAGTTCTGGGAGGCCTATGCCCGGCAAACGGCCTTTATCGTGCAAGAGATCGTCGATGTCTTCCAGCAGACCGAGGAGGTGGTCGCCCGCTTTTCTCCGACGCCCTATCTTTCCTGCATGGTGCGGGGCTGCGCCGAAAAAGGCCTGGACATCACCCAGGGTGGACCGGAGCTGTTCTACGGCACCGTGGAGGCGGTGACGTACGCCACCACCGTCGATTCGCTGCTGGCGGTCAAGTATCTCGTATTTGACCGCAAGTTGTGCACCATGCAGGGCCTGATCCAGGCCCTGCGCGACAACTGGCAGGGCCACGAGGTGCTTCAGGCCCAGGCGCGCAACAAGGCGCCCAAGTACGGGCGCGACGACGACGTTGCCGACGAGATGGGGCGGCAGGTCATGGACCTTTGGACCGAGGAGGTGTGGAAGCATAAAAGTCGGGTCACGGGGCGCCAGTTCCGCCCGGGGATGTTGAGCTGGAACTACTGGATCTCGGATGGATTTATCCTGCCTGCCAGTCCCGACGGCCGGCCCAACGGCAAGTTCCTGTCCAACGCCCTGTGCCCCTCCAACGGCGCCGACGTCAACGGGCCGACGGCCAACGTCAACTCCGTGGGCAAGGTCCTGGGTGGCAAGGCACAGAATGGGGATGGCGACTGGGAGGGCTTTTATAATTCACTGCCCAACGGCGGCAGTCACACCATGACCTTTAGCCCTTCCCTGGTCCGCGACTCGGAGCACAGGAAAAAGTTCGAGGCGTTCCTGCGCGCCTACGTGGAGCAGGGCGGCACCGCGCTCCAGGTGAACATGGTCGACGCCAATCTGCTGCGCGACGCCCAGCAGCATCCCGAAGAGTATCGCCACCTGTTGGTGCGCGTCACGGGCTATAACGCCTACTTTACCAGCATCGGCAAGGAGCTGCAGGACGAGATCATTGCCCGGGAGACGCACAGCGTGTAGCCGCGAGCCATGAGCGAAGACAGGCAGGGCCGGATTCTCCACCTACAGAGGCTATCAACCGAGGATGGGCCGGGCATCCGCACGACGGTCTTTTTCAAGGGCTGCCCCCTGCGCTGCGCCTGGTGCCACAATCCCGAGAGTATCTCTTCCCGCCCGGAGGTGCAGTGGCTGGAGGGCCGCTGCATCGGCTGCCAGACCTGCCTCGGCGCCTGCCCCACGGGCTGCCTGCAGGCCACGCCCCAGGGGATCCACATCGACCGCGAGCGCTGCACTGGCTGCGGCCTGTGCGCCGAAGCATGTCCCGGCGGCGCCCTGGAGCTGTTGGGCAGGACCGTTACCGTGGACGGGCTGGTGGACGAGCTGCTGAAGGATCGTACCTACTACCAGGCTTCGGGCGGCGGCGTGACCGCGTCGGGAGGCGAGCCGGCCATGCAGCCCGCCTTTGTGGCGGCCCTCTTTGAGCGCCTGAAGGCGAGCGCCGTGTCGACCGCCCTGGACACCTGCGGCCTGGCCGCGCCCCACGCCCTGGCCCGCATCCTGCCCCACACCGACATGGTGCTCTTTGACCTCAAGGAGATCGACGCCTCCCGGCACCGGGCCTTTACCGGGCAGGACAACGAGGCCATCCTGGGGGCCCTGCGCAGCGTGGGCGACTATGTGGCGGGCAACACTTCCTCGCCCCGCCTCTGGATTCGCACCCCCCTCATCCCTGGCGCCACGGCCAGCCGCGAAAACCTGGAGGGGCTGGGCGCCTGGATTGCGGCCCATCTTGACGGGCTGGTGGAACGGTGGGAGCTGTGCGCCTTTAACAATCTGTGCCGAGATAAATATCGCCGCCTGGGCATGGAATGGCAGTTTGCGACGGCGCCCCTGCTGACCGGCGGGGAGCTGAGCCGGTGGGCCGAGATCGCCCGGGGATCGGGCGTGCCGCCCGAGATCGTCATCGCCACCGGCGCGACGCGGCCGGATGAAATGCCGGCCTCCATGGAGGGTATGAATGACCAAGACAAAGCTGGCCACGTTCTCGGCTGACGACATCCAGGCCCTGCAGCCGGCCATGAAGATCGGGCTCCTGGCCACGGTCAACCCCGAGGGGCTGCCGCACCTGACCCTCCTGGCAAGCTTGCGGGCCAACACGCCCACGCAGTTGACCTTTGGCCAGTTTATCGAAGGCACCAGCAAGGGCTTTCTACGGCAGAACCCGCGGGCCGCCTTCCTGGTGATGACCCTTGACAAAAACTTGTGGCGGGGCAAGGCGACGTTCACCCACACGGCCCGCCAGGGTCCCGAGTTCGAGCTCTATAACAACCAGCCCATGTTCCGCTACAACGCCTACTTTGGCGTGCACACCGTCTACTACCTGGATCTCGTCGAGCAGAGCGGGCGTTCAGCCTTGCCCATGGGCCGCGTGGTGGCGGCGTCGTTGCAGACCATGGCCGCTCGAGCGGTCCACCGGCCGGCGGGCGAGGCGATGAACGCCTGGACGCAGGCGCTACTGAACAAGCTGGGCAACCTGAAATTTCTGGCCTACGTGGACGGCGACGGATACCCCTGCATCGTGCCGGTTATCCAGGCCCAGGCCGCGGGCGCCGGGGAGGTTCTCTTTGCGGCGAGCGTCTATGGCGAGGCTCTGAAGGCCATCCCCCGCGGCGCGCCGGCCGCTTTCCTGGGCATGTCGCTGCAAATGGAAGATGTGCTCCTGCGGGGCGAGTACCAGGGCCTGCGCCGGGTCGCTGGACAGCAGTGCGGTAGCATCCGGGTCGATTGGGTGTACAACCCCATGCCACCCACGCCCCAGCAGGTGTATCCCCCCTTGCCCCTGGAGCCGGTCACGAGCTGGTGAGGCTGGCCGGCGCGCCCTCGCCGGCCCCTACGCCAACTACTCCTCGTCCAACCAGGGGCGCGACGGGGGTGTGTAGGTTCGCAGCAGGGTTGCCGGCGAGACTGCCCGCACGGCATAGTCGCCCAGGGACGCCGGCAGCAGCGCGAAGCGCACCGCCGGCAGATCGAGATCGTTGATCTCCGCCTGGCCGTCGATGGCCCCCCAAATCTCCAGCGTGTCGCCGTTACAGGTGCCGTGGAGCACCGAGCCGGCATCCAGCTCGATGCGCTCGGCCATGAAATAGTCGTTCCGGCACAGGACAGCGCGTCGGTAGCCTTCTTCTTCCTCCACGACCTGTGCCGCCTCCACCTGGGGCTCTACAACGTCCAGATCGATGACGTCCAGCGCCCTGTCCACGTGCAGGGGCCGGGGCTTGCCATCCTTGCCCACCCGTCCCCAGTCATAGACCCGGTAGGTGGTGTTCGAGTTCTGTTGGATCTCGATGAGGATCAGGCCATCGAGGATGGCGTGCAGCGTGCCCGCCGGCACGCAGACGTGGTCGCCGGCACGAACCGCAACGTGGTGCAGGTAGGGTTCCAGACGCGTTTCCTCGATGGCGCGGCCCAGCGCCTCCCGCGTCGTGCCCGCCGTCACGCCCAGGATGAGCTCCGCGCCCGGCTCGGCGTGCAATACGTACCACATCTCGGTCTTGCCCAGCTCGTTGCCCTCGTGGGCCCGGGCATAGTCGTCGGTGGGGTGTACCTGCACCGACAGAGGCGTGTGGGCATCCAGCAGCTTGACGAGAAGTGGAAATTTCCCCCTTTCGTGGGCCCAGGCATTGTTGCGGCCAATGAGGTCCAGGCCCAGCTCGGCGTGCACCTCGGTCAGGAGGCGGCCGGCATAGGCGCCGTTTTCGACGCGGGTGGTTCCGTCTTCGTGGGCCGAAATCTCCCAGCTCTCGGCCACCGGGCCCTCGGGCGGCAGGCGGCGCCCAAACCTGGCCAGGCTGCGCCCGCCCCAAATGTAATCCTTGAACACAGGCTCAAAGGTCATTGGATAAAGCCGGGCGGCCTTGCCGCCACTGGCCGCCAGCCGGTCAGCGTCCACCATTTCCCTCTCCTTCTGGGCCACGCCCACTCGAGAATATTAATGCAATCTTCTCTTGACAACGAGCGCCTGTGCTATATACTGAACCCGGGATGATCGTTATCCCTGCAAACCTGCTGCCACAGCAGTATGAGACGAAAGGTGTGCAACCATGGTCGAGATCCATCTTTATGGCAACCTGCGCCGCTACGGGCACCAGACCAGGCCCGGCCAGAAGTGCGTCCTGGGCGTGGAGGCGCGCCCCGGCGAGACGGTGTCCTCCATCCTGGCGCAGGCTGGCATCCCCTTGGAAGAAGTGAACCACATCTTTCTCGACTCCCGCCTCCTGGCGTCGCGTGCCCGGGCCGCCGTCATGTATGGCTATCTGCAATCCCGTGACGACGTCCACGATTGGAACCTGGACGTCCCCGTCGGCCAGAATGCCCGGCTCGGGCTCTTTGGTCTGGATATGGCCCTGCTCAGTATGTAGCCCCTTCACACCCGGCTGGGAATCACGGGCCGGCTGCCTCCGCGCACCCGTCCGCAAAGGCGACCAGGCCGGCCACCAAAGGCGCGCGCTCCCGCCCGAGGGCGTCCAACAAGTAATCGGAGTGGCCGGCCCCCGCCAGGAGCTCCAACCGGCTCTCGGCCCCTGCCTGCTCCAGGGCCATGTGAAACTCCCGGGCGATGCTCGAGGGCACGGTGCTGTCCTCGGTGCCATGGATGAGCAGCACGGGAGGCAGATCGGGCCGCACGTAGCGCACGGGCGACGCGGCCGCCAGGTTATCCCGGCCGCCCATGACATCGGTGATGAGCCGCGGTGTCACACCCCGCCGCGCATAATAATCGTATTCGGCCTGCACGTCATACACGCCGCTCATGCCCACCAGGCCGCACAGCTCGGTTGCGCTGCGGCCATGGGCGGCCAGGAACCGCTCGTCGAGCAGCGCCAGGCTCGCCAGGTGACCACCGGCGGAATGGCCGGCAACCACCACGCGGCGGGGATCGCCACCATAGTCCTGGATGTTCTCCAGCGTCCAGTCCAGCGCGGCCGCGACCTCGACGGTCATCTGCTCGTAGCCAGCATCCGGATAGAGTGTATAGTCGGGGATGACGACGACCATGCCCTCCGGCACCAGCTTCATGGCCACCGGGGCAAAGATGTCCTTGTCATAGTCCTTCCAGGAGCCGCCGTGTACAAAGACCAGCACCGGGTGCTCGTCGCCTGTGGCGGGCCAGTACACGTCCAGGCGAGGCTCCATCCCGGGGTCAAAGGCCACGTCCCGCTCAAAGTACGGGTAGCGGGCCTGAAAGCTGCGAGCAGCGCGGTAGGCCCTCACCATGCGCGCTGCCATGGAGAACTGGCCTCCCCAGGCTGCGTAGGAACCGAGCGCCAGGACTAGTACCGCCAAGCCGATGAGGACGGCCGTCTTTCGCGTCACGCTCATCCCTCTCTGTCCCCTGCCCAGCCGGCAGGCAACAAGCTTCCCTCCTGGTCAAAAGCCATCTCGTGGCCCTGCCCGCTCACGCTCAGGTCCGGGCGGCGCTCCACTTCGGGCAGATACGCCTCCGAAATCTCTAGCTCCTGGAGATGCGCGGTGCTCCTGATGCGCACCAGGCGAAGGCTCCCGGGATCAAGCCCCCGGGCACCCAGGGTAGACAACGCGAAATCCACTGCCTGCCGGTCGGTGGCAAAGTGCTTCGGCGTAACGGGCAGGACCACGGTGCCCGAAGCCAGGCCGTTCAGCAGCGTGGCGTGCCAGTCGACCTGGGCCAGCAGCCGGTCGGTGCACAGATCCACACCGTCGAGCCCGGTTGCATTCCCCACCGACTCGGGGGTCAGGCTCCGCACCAGGACCTGGCCAATGGCCGGGTAACCGCCCGGGTTGTCTCCCACCTCGGGCTCGACGGAGGCCGGTGGCCCGTCCCTCCGCCCAATGGCGCGGGCAGCAAAGCGCAAACCCTTCCGGCCAAAGGTCTCCATGAACTCGACGTGGCCCACGGGCCGGTGGGGACTGCCGGCAGCACCGCGGAGCACGAACTGCCAGTAGGCCTGCCCAACCCGCGACAGCTTGACCAGCGCCCCGGCCGGCAGGCTGCCCGTGCCGAACGATCCTGGCCCGATCACCTTGCGGTCGAGCCCGGTGCCGCTGATGTTCTTGCCCATCTCGTCCACGATCAGCAGGTCCACGCTGTCAAAAGGAAAGCGCGGCAGCCAGCCCCGCGCCTGCCGCAAAAGCCGCTCCTCTCCCACCTCCATATCGCGCGCCGACAGGGCGTCGATGATCGCCACCTGGGCGTAGGCATTCTCCACGATGGCCAGGCCACCCAGCACCGGGCAGCTCGCCAGGATGGTCCGGGCCGCGCTGCGCACTGTGGCCTCAAAGCCGTGCTTCTCGAAGGCCTGGTGGTAGCGCCTGGCCCCCTCGTAGTTTCCCAGCCCCACGACGAGCATTTTGAGCAGGCCACTTTCGATGGCTCCCCGAAAGGAGGCATGGGGTCGAACACGGTTGCAGACCAGGATGTGGTGTGCCCTGGCCGCCTCCCGGTCCAGGTGCACGGTCACTCCCTCGGCCGTCTTGCCCAGGCGGACCGTCTCCATGGTCGCCCGGACCTCGCAGCCGAGCCGCTCCGCGCTAATGCCCTGCGCCCGGAGCACCGAAGCCTGCCCCGCCGCCGTGGCGCCCCCATGGCTGCCCATGGCCGGCACCACGTAGGGCTCGGCGCCCAGTGCCCGGAGAAACTCGACGGCGGTGGCGACGATAAGGGGCAACTCGGCGATGCCCCGGCTGCCGACGGCGATGGCCACCGACTCGCCTGGCCGGATCTGTGCCTCCAGGCCCAGGCCGGCCAGGGCGTCGCGGACGGCCCGGGCCACGTCGGGCACCCGGGGTTGGGGATTCACTTGTCGCACGCGAAACATCGTCGGATAGGCGCGATCGGCCTGGGGGGCACCG
>JAAYZQ010000041.1 GCA_012514775.1 Anaerolineaceae bacterium | reverse complement strand
TTCCGGAGTCCCGGACTTGTCCGGGCAAGCTCACAGGGGTGCGAACACCCCGATCAAGTTCGGAACTCCGTGTCGAGGAGTGGTGACGGAGCTGTATTCCGGAGTCCCGGACTTGTCCGGGCAGGCTCACAGGGGTGCGAACACCCCGATCAAGTTCGGGGCTCCGTGTCGAGGAGTGGTGACGGAGCCGTGTTCCGGAGTCCCGGACTTGTCCGGGCAAGCTCACAGGGAGTGCGAACACCCCGATCAAGTTCGGGACTCCGTGTCGAGGAGTGGTGACGGAGCTGTATTCCGGAGTCCCGGACTTGTCCGGGCAGGCTCACAGGGAGTGTGAACGCCCCGATCAAGTTCGGGGCTCCTTGAAGAGAAAACACAGGGAGGTGTAGGATGACACTGCAAGGCAAGCGTGTGGCCGTCCTGGCCGAGAACATGTACCAGGAATTGGAGCTGTGGTACCCGCTGCTCCGCCTGCGCGAGGCGGGCGCCGAGACGCTGGTGGTCGGCACGGGCAGCGCCGCGACGTACACCAGCAAGCACGGCTATCCCGTGGACGTCGACGCCGTGGCCGGCGAGCTGCGGGCCGCCGACGTGGACGCCGTGGTGGTGCCGGGGGGCTACGCGCCCGACCTCATGCGCCGCTACCCGGCCATGGTGGGCCTGGTGCGCGAGGCCTTTGAGCAGGGCAAGGTGGTGGCCGCCATCTGCCACGCCGGCTGGCTGCTGGTCTCGGCCGGCATCCTGCGCGGCAAAAAGGCCACCTGCTTTTTCGCCATCAAGGACGACCTGGTGAACGCCGGGGCGACCTACGTGAACCAGGAGGTGGTGGTCGACGGCAACCTCATCACCTCGCGGACGCCCATGGACCTGCCGGCCTTTTGCATGGCCATCGTCGACGCCCTGGGCGGCTGAGCATGGACAGATCGCGGTTCTATACCGGGCGGGGAGACGACGGCTCCACCGGGCTGTTGGGGCCGGAGCGGGTGCCCAAGTACGACCTCCGGCCCGAGACCTATGGCACGGTGGACGAGGCCCAGGCGGCCATGGGGCTGGCGCGGGCCGGGGGCTGCACGCCGCGCACCGGCGCGGTGCTTCTGGCGGTGCAGCGCACCCTCTACACCCTCATGGCCGAGGTGGCGGCCGCGGGCCAGGCCGGCAGCCCTTTTGCCGGGGCCATGGCCGCCGCCCACGTGGAGGAGCTCGAGGGCTGGCTGGCCGAGTTCGGGCAGGCCGTGGAGATGCCCAAGGAGTTCGTGGTGCCCGGCGACAGCTCGCCGGGGGCCGCCCTGCACCTGGCCCGCACCGTGGTCCGCCGCGCCGAGCGGCGGGCGGCGCGCCTGGCCGCCGATGGGCTCCTGGAGAACGAGCAGCTCGTCCGCTATCTCAACAGGCTGTCGTCGCTGCTCTATGTCCTGGCCCTTTACGAGGACCAGGCCGCCGGCCGGGATCTGACCCTGGCGCGGGAAACCTGAAAGCGAGGAAGACATGACCGGGAAACTGCTGCTCGGCGCCCACGTGTCGACGGCCGGCGGCGTGGAGAACGCGCCGGGGCGCGGCCTGGAGACCACGTGTGACACCATCCAGATATTTGTCAAGCCGCCCAACCGCTGGGCCTCCCGGCCCCTGACCGAGGAGAACGTGGCCGCCTTCAAGGCCGCCGTGGCCGAGACCGGCATCAGCCCGGTCATCGCCCACGGCCTCTACCTCGTCAACCTGGCGACGTCCGACGACGCCCTGTGGAACAAGTCGCTGGACGCCCTGGCCGACGAGCTGGAGCGCTGCGAGATGCTGGGCCTGCCCGGGCTGGTGGTCCATCCCGGCTCCCACAAGGGCGCGGGCGAGGACGCCGGCCAGGCGCGCATCGCCGCCGCCCTGGACGAGGCCCACGCCCGGCTGCCCGGCTACGAGGCGCAGGTCTGGCTGGAGATCACGGCCGGGCAGGGCGACCACCTGGGCTACACCTTCGAGCAGATCCGGCGCATGATCGACGGCGTGAAGCAGCCCGAGCGCCTGGGCGTCTGCTTTGACACCGCCCACGCCTGGGCCGCCGGCTACGACGTCCACACCCGGGAGGGGTTCGACGCCACCTGGGACGAGTTCGACCGCATCCTGGGCATCGAGCGCCTGCGTGCCCTGCACCTCAACGATACCAACAAGGAGCTGGGCAGCCGCGTCGACCGCCACGAGCAGGTCGGCAAGGGCAAGCTCGGCCTCGACACCTTTCGCTTCCTGGTGAACGACCCCCGCTTCCGGGGCATCCCCATGATCCTGGAGCTGGACCTGGGCGACGACGAGTTCCGGGAGAACCTGGCGACGCTGCGGTCGCTTGTGGAAGAGCCGGCCTGACGGCCCTGTGAGCCTTCCGGGGCCTTCGAGGCCTCGGAAGGCGAGACCGCTGAGGCACTGGAGGTTCAATGGCCGAACCGTTCGACGTCTCGATCTGGAGATCCCGCGTCTCCGCCTGGTGGCAGGAGGCGGCCGCTGACCTGCCGGGCACCATGGGCCGCCTGGGGGTGCGCACCGGCTACGGGCTCCTCGCGGCCAGCGCCTGGCTGCCCCTGCTGGCCGCCTATGGCCAGCAGCCCGGCCCGGCAGTGGCCGCCCTGGTCGGCGTGCTGGGCGGGGTGGGCACGAACTTGCTCTCCAACCTGGTCCAGGGCGCGTACGACAGGAACGCTGTCCCCCGGCAGGCCGAGCAGGAGATCGCCGAGGGGCCCGGTTTGCGGGCCGAATACCAGCAGATGCTGGCCGGGTTGGGAGTGCTGGCCGCCGCGCAGCAGGCCCTGGGGGACGAGTGGGCCGCCTTCGAAGCCCAACTGCGCCGCGACCTGGCCCGGGTGGGCGGCAGCCTGCAGGTGGACAGCGGCGGGGGCGCGGTCTTTTTGGGGGACGTCGTCGTCCGGTACGGCGACCTGGTCGCGCGCGACAAGCACGTGCACCGCTACCACCTGGCATCGCCGCCGCCCGACACCGGGCCCCTGCGGGACGCCTACCTGCGCTGCGTGGCCGAGCGCTGTGGCCGGCTCCCCCTGCGCGGGGTGGACGTGGGGAGCAGCGACGCCACCCGGGCCGCCCAGCCCCTCAACCTGGCCAACGTCTACGTCGAGCTGGATACCATGGTCCAGGTGCCCGTGGGATCTGCCCCGGGCCGCGTGATCTCGGCCGCGCTGACGGAAGCGCTGTCATCGCGACGGGAGGGCCCTCCCACGGCTGTGGAAGGCGTCGAGGGCAAGGAGCTGCGCCGCGTCAGCGTGCTGGAATGCGCCGCCCGCTTTCGCCACCTGGTGCTGCTTGGCGATCCGGGCGGCGGCAAGTCCACCTTTGTCAACCACCTGGCCGTCTGCCTGGCGGCGGCCCAGGCGGAAGGCGACACCGCTGCCTGGCAGGAGCGCTTCCCGGCCTGGCCCGACGACGCCTGGGATCTGCTTCCCCTGCCGGTGATCCTGCGCGACCTGGCCCGCAAACTGCCGGAGGACGGTGTGGGAACCGCCAGGACGATCTGGGATCACGTCCAGGAGTGGCTGGCCGACCGCGACCTGGCCGAGTTCGCGCCGCACCTGAAGGCGGCCCTGCGCGAAGGACGCGCCCTGGTGCTGCTGGACGGCCTGGACGAGGTGCCCACCGCCGGGCAGCGCGGCCTGGTGCGCGACGCCGTGGCCGATTTTGCGCAGACCTATGGCCGGGCCCGCATCCTGGTCACCTGCCGCACCCTGTCCTACCAGGACGAGCGCTGGAAGCTGCCCGACGACTTTGCCGTGTTTGAGCTGGCCCCCTTTGACGAGGACAAGATCGACCGCTTTGTCGGCGCCTGGTACGACGAGATGGAGACGGTGGGCACCGTGCCCCCCGGCGAGGGCCGGGCCCTGGCCGGTCGCCTGCGAGAGGCCGTGCGGCGTCCCGACCTGTGGCGGCTGGCCCCCAACCCCCTGTTGCTGACCGTCATGGCCCTGGTGCA
>JAAYZQ010000366.1 GCA_012514775.1 Anaerolineaceae bacterium | reverse complement strand
GGCGAGCACTTCCCCGGGGCCCGGGTAGAGGTGCACCAGGACTATGTCGGGCTGGACCGGCTGGTCGTGGTACAAACGTAGCAGACAGCCGGGCCTCGGATATCCCCTCGCGCCCTATGCGCTGCCGGGAGGGTAAGAGGCAAGCTCCCTACCCGGGGGTAGGGAGCCTCACCTCGTGTTCTCGACGTCTAGGCCGCGCTCTGATCGTCCTCCCACAGCCCGAACGTGTTGCCCTCTGTGTCGTGAAAGATGGCTATCCAGCCCATCCCGGGGACAGGTGATTTGTCCATCAGGATCTCGCCGCCCAGTTCCCTGATGCGGCCCACCATCTGCGAGACCGATTCGACGCTGATATAGTTGACCGGTGACTCCATCCCGGGCTGGCGCTTCTGGACGGCACCCCCCTGGAGCTCCTGGCCACCGCTTGAGTCAAACATGTAGTAATCCGGATAGCCGGGCGCCTCCTCCATTTCCCAGCCAAAGAGCCTGCTGTAGAACTGGACCGCCCTCTGTACGTCCTCCGCCGGGATCTCGAAATGAACGACCTGATGTGCCACTGACTTCTCCTTTCGCCGAACGGCATGACTGCCAGGGTTAGAACATATGTTTAAATTGTATCACGGATTTCATGCTTTGTCAATGGGGCCGCGGGTTAATTTTTGGGAAACAATGGCTACTTGGATGCGAGGAGACCGAACGCTTCCGGCCGGCGGACGACGCGGGAAAAGCCAGCTTCTTGCAGGCGGCGCAGCGCGCCGTTGGTGGCGCTCCGTCCCGAGCGGCTCTCCGGATCGCCGACATAGTGGTACAGGCGGCCGCGGGGCGCCAGAACGCGGTACAGGGATCGGTAGAACTCGCCCGAGTAGAGATCGCCGGCGAGGTTGAACATGGGCGGATCGTGGATAATGCGCCCAAAGGACCCGTCGGCCAAGATGTCCACCTCGTCCAGGGCATCGCCCACGATCTGGCGGATGCGCGGGTTCTCAAAGAGCGGCCGCGACCAGGGGTTCAGCCGGGCCACCTCCAGAATGGCCGGATCCAGCTCGATGGTGACCACCTCGGCGGCCGTCCTGGCAGCGACAATGGCCGTGTAGCCCAGCCCGGTGCAGGTGTCGAGGACGCGGCCGGTGACGGGGGCGATGGTGCGGATCTTGCGCTCGGTGTCCGCCCAGGGGTCGACGTCGCGGACGCGATGCATCTGCACGCCCGAGATGAGGACGGTGGGCGCCCGGCCGGTGGGCAGCAGGACGTTGACGCGGTTTCGCACCTCTGAATAGCGCTGGATCTTGGCCGCTTGGCCGTTTTCAATGGCAAAGCAGGCCGCCGGGTTGGCGGCGACGCGCTCCACCTCTTCCCAGGCGAGGCCCTCGCCGCCGGGCAGGATGACGCCCTCGGCCTCCACGGCCAGCTCGACCTGGCTCAGGCCCAGATCCAGGGACGTGGTGGCCTTCTCGCGGCCGGCCTTGCGGGCGCGCAACAAGGGCTCAACGTGCAGGGCGGAGAGAACCCACGGATAGTCACCCATGATGCCTCGCTCCTGGCAGTGACACCCCCACGGCAAGAGCGCCGATGTGCGCCGGACCCCGTCGTCCGGCGCCAGGCCGCCGAGCCCCGGGGGAGCGGGGACCGGCTAGCGCAGCCCGGCCAACAGGTCGTGGCTGCCCTCGTCGCCACCGACGAGGCTGACGGCCAACTGGAAGCACTCCCAGTTCTGCAGGCCGCGCATGACCTCCGGCGGCAGCGTGGCAAAGATGCTGTCGGGGTGGAGCTGGGTAGCGTGGCAGGTCACAGCCTTGTACTTGGCGTCCCAGTAGCCCTCTACGTCGACGTCGGTGGTGCAGGCGCCGTCGGGGAGGCCGAAGGGGCCTTCCAGGCGATCCAGGTAACGCTGAGGCACGTCCATGCCCATCTCCTGCATCCTGTGGGCCACGGCCACGAAAAAGCGGTGGGGGATGGCGGTATAGTACAGCTTTTTCGCCTGGTGGGCCGTCAGCCCACCCTGGAGTTGTTCCGGGTAGCGGCACGGGTCGGCCGCGGCGCTATAGGCGGCGCGGGTATGATAGTGAATGGCCACGTGATCCGGGTGGCCATAGCCACCGGTGGGATCGAAGGTGACGATGACGTCCGGCCGGATGCGCCGGATCTCGTACACGATCTTGCCCACCACCTCGTCAAAGTCGGCCATGTTCAACGACCGCGGGTCCAGGTTGTCGTCGGTGCCGGCCATGCCCGAGTCGCGGTAGTCGAGGAGCAGCAGCTCGTCGACGCCCAGGGCCTCGACGGCGCAGCGCAGCTCCGCCTCCCTCACCTCGGCCAGGCGCTCCTTGGTCGCCAGCCCGGGATCGCTGATCTCACCCGCCTCGCCGCGGGTTGCGCACAGCAGCACCACCCGCACGTCGGGATCGTCGCTATAGCGTGCCAGGGTGCCGCCGATGCCAAAGGACTCGTCGTCGGGGTGGGCAAAGACAGCCATCAGGGTCAAGGGCTTGTCCGGTCTGATTGTCGGTTGGGCACACATATTCTTTGCTATCCTTCTTTCTAGTTGGATCTGGACTACTGGAACCGGGGATCCTGGTCCAGGATGCACCGCAGGCCCTCTTCGAGCCCGGTTCGCGGCCGCCAGCCCAGCAGCTTGTCGGCCAGAGATACGTCGGCCACCAGCCGGCAGACGCCGCCCGAGTGGCCCTGGTTGTGGAGCAAGCCGACGTCGCGGCTCGTGACCCGCCCCACCAGCTCGGCCAGCTCGTTGATGCAGATGCCCTGGCCAGAGCCGATGTTGATCACAGCCCGGTTGGCGCCTTCGACCGTCGCCGCCAACAGCAGGCCGTCGACCACGTCCTGGACGTAGACAAAGTCGCGCGTCTGGGTCCCGTCGCCAAAGATGACAAGCGAGCCCCCCGTCTGCGCCTGGCGCAGCAGTTGCGGGATGACGGGTGGGTAGCTGGGCGGCAGGTCCTGCCCGGGCCCATAGGCGTTAAAGATGCGCAGCGACACCGTCTCGATCTCGTACAGGGCCCCCAGGGTCGAGACATAGTACTCGGCGGCGATCTTGCTCACGCCGTAGGGCGAGTTGGGGCTGGGCGCCTGGCTCTCCTTGATGGGCTGCTGGGCCTGCTCGCCATACAGCGCCGCCGAAGAGGCAAAGACGACGCGGCGCACACCCGTATCGCGCATGGCCTCCATGACGGCCACGGTGCCGCCCACGTTCACCTCGTTATAGTCGCGCGGATAGTAGATCGACTCGGGCACCCGAACCCGGGCGGCGAGATGGTAGACGCAATCGACCTGCTGTAATAGGCTCCACAACTTGGGCACATCGCGTACGTCGCCCCGGGTCAGGAGCACGGCAGGGTCGAGCTGCCGGGCATCTCCGGCCGTGAGATCGTCGAGGACGAGGACGGTGTGTCCCTCGGCCACCAGGCGATTGGCGAGGGCGGAGCCGATGAACCCGGCCCCGCCGGTTATCAACGTGCGCATAGATCCCCTCTCAGTCTTCCATCAAGTCTGGCCAGACTGGAACGAACATGAACCACTGGTCCAGCCAGCGCCGGATGACACTTTCCAGCGCATCGAGAACGCGGCGCATGTTCAGGGCGATGTCCTGATCCTCGTCGCCGGTGCGCTCCATCTCCAGGAATGGCTCCACGTCGAGGCAATACGTGCCCTGCTCGGCATCCCAGGCGGCCGCCATGACGGCCACCTGTGCCCCGGTCCTGAGGGCCAGGCGCACGGAGGCCGAAGGTACGCGCGCGGGCCGCCCGAAAAAGGAAAAAGGCGTGTCCAGCTCGCTCACCGGCCGGTCGCCCCCGAAGGCGACGGCCCCACCCTGGCGCAGGCTACGGAGGGCCTGGCGCAGCGCCGCCGGCGACAGCGGCGTGATCTGGGCTCCTCCGCGGCCGCGCATCTCGTTGAGGCGCTGAAAGCCGGGCGACGGATTGGGCAGGGTCAATACCTGCACGCTTGGCACATAGCCCGCCACGGCCTGGCTCGCCAGGTCAAAGTTGCCCACGTGGGGGAACACCAGGACGACACCCCGGCCGGCACTGCGGGCGGCGTGCATGGCCTCGAAAAGCCAGGGCGGGACGTTGATGAGGGCCGACATCTGCTCCTGGGGCAGGTTCCAGGCCCGAAACAGGTCATAGTAGCCGCGCAGAAAATTCGTCAGGATCTGCCGGACGAGCCTGTTCACGTCCTCGCCGCAATCAGGCCCCAACACCTGTCCAACGTTGGCGCGCAGGATGCGCACCAGTTCCGGCCCAAGGCGGGTCATAAGCCCTGCCAGCCACCGCGCCGAGCGGTATGCAATTCCCGGCGGCACCCGCTGGCTGAAAAACAGGCCAAGCTGGATACCCCGGGGGTGACTGACGAGGTCGGGCAGCCTCATGACGGTGGCGCGTGGTGGGCGACTCGCGCGTCGAGGTCCCGCAGAAGCGTCCGCGCTTCTACCAGGACAGGGGCGCCGCGCACGATGCAAATGGCCGTGGCGATCCAACTGGCAACGACCGCCACGATCCACACCACTTCCGCCGCCTCCGCCTGGGGTGTGCCGGCCCACAGGCCGCGCAGGCCCAGGGCCAGGGCCAGGAGACAAAAGGCCG
The DNA here is from genome assembly GCA_012514775.1 of Anaerolineaceae bacterium. Next base: position 4,548 of record JAAYZQ010000366.1, on the reverse strand, counting down.
CCGCCTTGGACACGCCGTACAGCGACCGCATAAAGCCCGAGGCCACGAGGCGGCGCCCCCACTTGGTCCGCATCATGCCAAAGGGGGTCTCGCCCCAAACCAGGCTAAAGCTGCGCACCGTGTCTACGAGCCCACCCCGGATAACAAAGATGATGGGGATAGCCACCGAGATCAGGTTCAGGTGGGCATAGACGATCCAGAGCACCAGCTCTACGATGCGGTCGACGCCGATGTCCAGTTTGCTGCCCAGCATGCCCACCTCGTGCCGCCTGCGCGCCACGATCCCGTCCAATGTATCCATAAAGATCAGGATCAAGACGAGCGGTGCTGTGGCAATCCGTACTGCGGGCACGTCGACGTACAGCAGCAGGACGATTCCGATCAGCAACGGAAGCCGGGCCAGAGTGATCCAGTTCGCCATGTGGAAACCCCAATCGGTCTGTTCTCCACCCAAGTATAGCATTCCTGGCCCGTTTTGCCAACCCGGGCCAGCCAGGATGCATCACAGATCCTCGTTGTTCCGGGGGGCGCGGCCCACGAAAGCGCTCAAGCGGTTGGCCAGCGAAACCAGAGCAGCCTGCAGCCGCGCGCCCCAGCGCCAGGTCGCCAGGGCCAGGAGCGCCAGGGCTGCCAGGGCGACGAGCCACCAGGCGGGGCTCAGGCGTGTGGCGGTTGCCCCCAGCCAGACGGAAACGAAAATGCCCGGCAGCCGGCCCACGCTCATGAGCAGTAGAAACCGGCGGGGCGACATGCCCATGATGCCCGCGGCCAGGCAGACCAGGTCGTCGGGCACGAGGGGAAAGAGCCACAGCAGAAAAAAGAGCATGGAGCCGCCCCCGTCCAGAAGACTGTCCAGGCGATCGATATCGTGGCGCCGCAGCAAGCGCTGGATCAAGGGCCGGCCAAAGCGCCGCGCCAGGAAGAAGGCGATGAGGGCACCCGTCACGATGCCGGTCATGGCATACAGGGTGCCCCACCAGGGGCCAAACAGAAAGCCACTGGCGGCCTCGATGGCGGTGCCAGGGACCGGGCCGGCCAGCGTCTGCACCATCTCCAGGAAGATGATGGCCGCCGGGCCCCAGGCCCCCAGGTCGGCCAGCCAGGCGTTGAGCGCCTCGCGCTGGGTGAGGAGATGGGTGAGCGGCCGGCCCCAGAGGACCAGGGCGAGGACGAGGACGGCTACGACCAGGCCGGCCAGCAGCCAGGGCCACCACCGCCAGCCTCCCGGCTCTGGCGAGCCCGGCTCATCAGGCATTGCCCGCACCGAGGGTCACCGTGGCGCCCAGCGAGGCAGCCACGCCGGGCAGGGGCAACCGGGCGACCAGCCAGCCAAACTCTCCCAGCGACTCGAAACCGAGGCTCATCAAAGCACGCAGCAATGGCCCATCGCCCTCGGGCACCATGGCGCCGATCTCATCCAGGCCGCCGGCCGCGGCTCGGGCCAGGGCGGCCTGCACCAGGGCAGTCCGGGCGCGGTCGGTGGTTGCCACCAGCGACTCGATCCAGGTCCCGCGGTAGAGCAGCGTCTGCACGTCCAGCAGCTCCACGTAGCCGGCCGGCCGGCCACCTTCCTCGGCGACGAGGAGCGATAGCCCCTCGCGCGGCAGGGCGCCCGGCGACGGGGGCCCAGCCAGCCAGCCCTCCACCTCCGACAGGCTCGCGGCCGGACGGACCGCCACCTCCGGGCCGGGCCAGGAGGGCGCGTCGTGGGTCCCGGGGCGATGGATCAACAGGCGGCACGGCCGGCCGTCGTCGCGGAACCCGGCGCGCATAAAGGCACGCGCCGACCGCTCGTTCTCGGCGGCGACCACGGCCCGGGCACGCCCGGCCAGGCGCGCGCCGTGGGCCGCGGCGGCGCGGATGAGGCGCGCCGCCAGGCCCTGGCCCGACGCGTCGGGATGGACGGCCAGGAGGTCGATCTCCCAGGCAGGCCCGAGGAGGCCGTGGGTAGCAAAGGCGGCGACAAAGCCGGCCACCACGCCGTCGACGAGGGCCAGCCAGGCCTGCTGCCCACCGGGGCCGCGGCTCAGCATGGCGCGGATCTGTGCAACGCTGTAGGGCGACTCGTCAAAGGTTGCCCGCTCCACGGCCAACAGGCCCTCGGCGTCGGCGAGAGATCCGGCGAATGCACGTACAATGGTTGGCAACTTTTCCCCCATGAGGCTGCACTATACCAGCAAAGCGCCCGCCCGTCAAGGTTGTTTGCCAGGATAAGCCAAAAGCGGTATAATCTCAAAATCCAGGCCACGCGCTTCAACACCGGGCCTGCAAGCCGGCCGGACAGAGGCCGGAACTACATAGAGGAACGGACGAGACCGGGCTCAGACAGGAGAACCAGTGAAGGCAAAACGTGGATTGCTGCTGTTGTTGGTGTTTGTGGGGGGCATGACCAGCCTCGGGGTCGAGCTGACAGCGTCGCGCCTCCTGGACCCCTTCTTTGGCAACTCGCTCATCATCTGGGCAGTGCTCATCGGAATGGTGCTGCTCTATCTCACGGTCGGCTATTACCTTGGCGGCAAGTATGCCGATCGCAAGCCGTACTACTCGGTGTTGTACCAGCTCACGGCCTGGTCGGCCTTCCTGGTGGGCATCGTGCCCTTTGTGGCCCGGCCGGTGTTGCTGTGGTCCATGCAGGGCTTTGCCCAGTACAGCGCCGGGATCCTGGCCGGCTCCCTGCTGGGAGTCGTGGCCCTCTTTGCCATCCCGGTGACCCTCATGGGCTTTATCTCGCCCTTTGCCATCCGCCTCTCCATGGAAGGGGAAGGCGTCGAGTCGTCGGGCAACGTGGCCGGCGGACTCTATGCCCTGTCCACCGTGGGCAGCCTGGCGGGTACCTTCTTGCCGGTGCTGGTCCTCATCCCCAACATCGGCACGCGCAATACGTTCTTGCTCTTTGCCTTCGTGCTCCTCGCCGTATCGCTGGTGGGGCTCTTCTGGGAGCTGGGCAGGCGAGCCGTGCTCTACCTGGCCATGCCCGTGATCCTGGTGGCCCTGGCGCTGTTTGCCGGGGGCGGCATCGTCAAGCCCGTGGAATTCGGCGAGCTGATCCACGAGCAGGAGTCGATGTACAACTATATCCAGGTGGTGCAGTGGGGCGACGAGGTGTGGCTCAAGCTGAACGAAGGCCAGGGGGTACACTCCATCTATGACCCCGATTCGGTCCTCGTGGGCGGCATCTGGGACTATTTTCTCATCGCCCCCTATTTCAACAACCCGCCCTTTGCCGCCGGCGAGGTGGACAGCCTGGCCCTCATCGGCTCGGCGGCGGGCACGGTGGCCAAGCAATACACCGAGGTGTACGGACCCATCCCCATCGACGGCGCCGAGATCGACCCCGAGATTATCGAGGTCGGCCGCCAGTACTTTGACATGACCGAGCCCAACTTTCGGGCCGTGGCCCAGGACGGGCGCTACTTTCTGGCCAACAGCACGAGCACCTACGACGTCATCGCCATCGACGCCTACCGCCCGCCCTACATCCCCTTCCACCTCACCACGCGCGAGTTCTTTCAGCAGGTCCGCGAGCACCTGACCGACGACGGAGTGGTGGCCATCAACGTCGGCCGCACCCGCACCGACTGGAGCCTGGTGGAGGTCCTGGCCAGCACGCTCAAGGCCGAGTTTCCCAACGTCTATATGGTCGACCTGGAACAGCCAGGCCAGGATCTGATCAACGTCCTGGTGGTGGCCACCAAACAACCGACTTCCCTGGAGAACCTGGAGCAGAACGCCAGCCTGCTCGCCGACCCCATCCTGCGGGCGGTAGCCGACGCATCCATCCCCCGCGCCCAGGAGTTCACGACGCCCACCATGGTCTTTACTGACGACAAGGCGCCGGTGGAGCAGGTGGTCCACGGCCTGATCTTGAGCTTTGTGACGGGAGAATAGGTAGCGCTGGCGCCAAAGGGGAGCCAGGGAGGGATGCATGGAGCACAACCTGATCGTCGACATCCTCGGCTGGGCAGGAGCGGTGATGCTGTTGAGCGCCTACGGCCTGGTCTCGCTCAAGAAGCTGGAGGGCGACTCCGTGCCCTACCAGCTTCTTAACCTGGCGGGCGGTGGCTTGTTGATCGTCAACACGGTCTACTACGGCTCCTATCCTTCCTCGACCGTGAACATTGTCTGGAGCCTCATCGCCATCCTGACCTTGAGCAGAAAGTGGCGGCCCGGGAAGAGGCCGGCAAACAGCTAAGGAGGAGCGCCATGGCCGACGCACCCTTCGAGGGGCGGCTGATCCGGCTGCGGGCCTTTGAGCCGGGCGACACGCCGGCGGTGGAGGCCTATCTCAACCACCCGGCCCTGCTCGGGCGGCGCTACGTCCCCTGGTCCTTTTCCGACACTGCTCCCCTTTCCGGGCAACAGGCGGCCGCCATCGTCCAGAAGTGGGCCGAGACGGAAAAGGGGCTGGTGCTGGCCGTGGTGCAGCGGGCCACGGGCCAGGTGGTGGGCCACGCCGAGGGCGAGTGGGATTGGGACCCCCACAACCCGTCGGTATCGGTGGTCATCGACCCTGCCCATCAGCGGCAGGGCCTCGGCTCCGAGGCCCTG
>JAAYZQ010000365.1 GCA_012514775.1 Anaerolineaceae bacterium | reverse complement strand
TGCCGGAGGAGGTCAGCAGCCCGGTGATGAGGAACCCGTTTACCGCCTCAGGAGGATAGGTAAGGGGCACGCCCATGACCCCAACCTGCCGGCCGGCATCGCTCAGGATCCGCCACAAGGAATGGCCGTCAAGGTCTTGGGGGCTGTTGAGGCGTTGGCGATACGTTCCCTCCTCGCGGCGGAAAAACTCGAGAACGCCGTGCCATGCCGGAGACTTGCCCGTCATGAACGAGCTCCAGGCAGGGCCCGTGAGCGGTGGATAAGTTGAGCGCAAGTTCCCGGAAACTCCGCCGTCTATCAGCCGAGCGAGTACCGGGAGGTGACCGGATGAGGCCCAAGGTCGGATCAGAGCAAGCGTTGCTCCGTCTAGCCCGAGACTCCACACACGGGGATTCGTCATGATACACTCACCTGGTAAGAGGAGTAGGGTTCAGGTCCATCTTTGGGCGGGCAACGCGACCTTGACGTCTAACTGGTATATCGTTTTTGAAGCGAACAGGTTACGGGCAACGATGATGCTGCTGTAAGTCCGGCCTGCAATTAGGGTAGGTTAGAGCACAGCCCTATTGTACGGTCATCGATTCCGGAGCACGAGGCCTACACTGTACCTGAGCACGGGGGGACGTTCCCACGCTGGACGCTATTATACCTGATTCTCACACAACCGTCAAGTTCCGTGTCGCTCGCATTCAGGTTGTTGCGGAGTCGGCTACTCCCCGGCGAGCCCTGACTGTTGAGCCACTGTCAAGTGAGCCTGCACCAACCCTGCGCTCGCATTCTGCCTGCCGCCGCCCCGCGCCGCACGTGGTACACTCCGCCGGATTCTGGCCGCGCAATCCATTGGATAGCGCCCCCACAGCCGGGCTGCCTGCTAGGCCATGGCCTGCCGGAGTGCCTCGGGCATGGGCCTGGGCGCGCCCGACTGGAGGTCGATCCAGACCTGGTGGGTGCGCGCCCGGGCCAGCAGGGCGCCGTCGGAGCGCCGGGCGATGAACGTGTAGCGGACGATGGACGTGGTCCCCGGGTCCGACGCCCAGGTGTAAAGGTCCAGCTCATCGTCCAGCAGGGCGGGCTGCCGGTACTCGATGCGGTGCTGCCGGGCGACGATGCCCAGGCCCTCGGCCACCAGGCGCGCCATGCCCCAGCCCCGCGAGCGCAGCCACTGCAGGCCGCCGTCCTCGACGTAGGCCAGGTAGACGCAATTGTTGACGTGGCCCGCCGGGTCCAGGTCGCGCCACTCCACGCGGCGGCCCAGGCGAAAGGCCGACCCGGGCGGCTGTGGGGGGCCGGGAAACCGCGGCCGCGGGGGTCCCACCTCGGGCAGTCCTTCCGGAAAAAAGTCAGCCTTCATCTCGTCCGGGATAGCAGCGGGCCGGTCGCCCTCGCGCTGCATGAAGGCCCAATCGGTCTCGGCCCTGGCGACCACCTCGTCTTGCCCGTCGCGCCGGAACTCGTAGACGCGCTGCGAGCGCACCCGCCGGAAGTCGGCCACCCAGGTCTTGACCTGCACCCGGTCCTGGTAGCACAGGGGGCGCCGGTACTCGATCTCGGTGTCGCGCACCAGCCAGTAAAAGCCCATGGCTTCGTAGCGCGCCATGTCCCAGCCGGCGTCGGCCGAGGCGTCAAAGGCCGACTCCTGCATGTAGCGCACGTAACCGGCGTGGTTCAGGTGCCCGTAGGCGTCGCACTCGTAATGTCGAACCTGGAAGTTGCGGACGTACGTGCGTGGCATGGCCGGCCTCAATCCTTCGCCGCCACGTTGGCTGCCACCAGGACGGGGTCCCACACCGGCGCAAAGGGCGGCGCGTAGCCCAGGTCCAGCTCCTGGATCTGGGGCACGGTCATGCGGTTGTAGAGGGCCGTGGCCAGGACGTCGATGCGCTTGATGGCGCGGTGGGGCCCCACGAGCTGCCCGCCCAGGAGCCGCCCGCTGTCGCCGTCCACGACGAGCTTGACGTGGGCCTCGGCGGTGCCGGGAAAATAGTGCGACAGGTCGCTGGCCTGGATCTTGAACTCCTGGACGTCGTAGCCGGCCGCCCGCGCTTCCAACGACGTCAGCCCCGTAAAGCCCACGGCCAGGTCGAAACAGCGGACGATCATGGTTCCCAGGATGCCGCCAAAGGTCGCCGGCTTGCCGGCGGCGTTGCTGCCCGCCACGCGGCCCTGCTTGTTGGCCGTGCTGCCCAGGGGCACCCAGGCGGGCCTGCCCGTGACCAGGTGCAACGCCTCGGCGCAGTCGCCGGCGGCATAGACGCCGGGCAGGTTGGTGCACATCTGGTCATCCGTGGCGATGGCCCCCGTGGCGCCCAGGGCGATGCCCGCGGCGCGCGCCAGGTCCACGTTGGGCTCCGCCCCCAGGCCGAGGATCACCGTGTCGCAGGCATACTCCTCGCCCACGGCCTGCACGGACTCCACGTCGTCGTCCCCCTCAAAGCCGACGGCCGGGCCTTCCGCGATCTCGACGCCGTGGCGGCTCAACTCGGCGTGCACCAGCTCGCGCATGTCGTCGTCGAGGGTGGCGCGCAACACCTTGCCCGACCGGACCAGCATGGTCACCTCCAGGCCCAGGCGCCGCAGCGTTTCGGCCATCTCGACCCCGATGTAGCCGCCCCCGACGATGACGGCGCTCTTGGGCTTATCTTCCCGGAGATAGCGTTGGATGGCGAGCCCCGACTCCAGGGAGCGCAGGCCAAAGATGCCCCCCAGCTCGCAGCCGGGCAGGGGCGGGCACGACGGCCGCGCGCCGGTGGCAATCACCAGGCGGTCGTAGGGCTGCTCGAAGGACCGGCCGCCTTCCAGGTCGTGGACCCACACCGTCCTGGCCCCGGGATCGATGGACGTCACCTCGTGGTGGACCTTGACCTCCACGCCCTGCTTGGCCATCTGCTCGGGGGTGCGCACGATGAGCTCCTCGATGTGGGGCACGTCGCCGGCCAGGAAATAGGGCAGGCCGCAGGCGGCGTACGAGATGTGGCCGCCCTTCTCATAGACCACCACTTCCAGGTCGCGCCTGGTGCGCTTGGCCTTGGCGGCGGCGCTCATGCCGGCCGCTACCCCGCCGATAACGACGAGCCTTTCTGCCATCTTTCCTTCCTCCTCTGAATGACCTGGCGCAACGCCAGGTTGCGTGCAGGGGTAGGCTACCGTGAACCGGCAGATTTGTCAAGCCGGGCCGGGGCAGGAACGGCTGCCGCGCGCGGCGCGAGGCGGAGGGGCCCCGGCATCCGCGTCAGGCCGGCGCGTCGCCCAGCGTGCCGGCGATGCTCCGGCGGTGAAGCAGCTCTTCGATGACCTGGAACAGCCGTTCGGCGGGAAAGCCGCGCAGCAGAACCACGTCGGCGCCCGCTGCTTCGGCCTGGGCCCGTTCCCGCAGGCTGCAGACGAGGACGACGGACCCGCACTCCGGGTGGTCGGCCTTGATCTGCTGCAGCAGCCGCCATGGCGCTCCGTCGGCCATGTCGCTGTCGAGCAGGACCAATTGCGGCTGGACGGACTCGACCAGGCCCAACGCCGAGGGCTCGTCGTCGGCCTGGTGAACCTGCCCAATGAGGGGGGTGGCCATGAGCAGCGCCCGCCAGGCGTCGCGCAGGCGGCCCGGCCGGGCGACGATCAGTGCCGGGGTATCCGTTTTCATTGTTTCTATGCCCCGTCCCTTCATGCTGGCTGCCATCGCTCAATCATAACACGCCCCGGCCGGGCACGCATCGGCCCTATGCCGGAACCGGGTCCGGGCAAAAGGACGGGCCTCCGGCCAGCCGTGATGCGTCAATTGCCCCAGGGCTTCCGACAAATGGCGTAGCCGCCCGGCCCTGGCCATCATTCCGTGCCTCCGTTTCCCTTCGACTCGGCCTCGATGGGCAGGTAGATGCGAAAGCGCGTGTCGCCCGGCTGCGAGGTGACCGTGATCTCGCCGCCGTGGCGCTGTGCCACGATCTGGTAGACGATGGTGAGGCCCATGCCCGTGCCCTGGCCCGGCTTCTTGGAGGTGTAAAAGCTGCGGAACAGGAAGGGCCGCACCTCTTCGGGAATGCCCGGCCCGTCGTCGGCGATCTCGACGGCGACCCGCGGCCCCTCGCGCCAGGTGCGTATCCGGATGTGCCCTCCGTCCTCTCCAAGGGCGTCGATGGCATTGTCCAGGAGGTTGGTCCACACCTGGTTCAGCTCCCCTCCGAAGGCCTCGATGGCCGGCAGGTCGTCCTCGTAGTCGCGCTCCACCTTGATGTCCTGGAGCTTGTGGCCCAGGATCAGCAACGTGCTCTCCAGTCCGGCGTGCACGTCCACCTCCTGGCGAGAGCCGCGGTCCATGTAGGTGTACGCCTTGACGGCGGCGACCAGCTCCGAGATGCGCGCCGTGCTCTGTTCCACGATGCGCAGCAGCTCGCCCACGCCCGCCACGCTGCCCACCCAACGCAGGGCGGCCTCCAGCGCCATGGGCGACAGCCTGCCGGCCAGCTCCTCCACCCTGGCCCGGTCGAGGCCGCTGGACACGAGCCGCGGCGCCAGCTCCCCCGGCTCGTCCATGTCTCTCTCCTCCAGCCAGCGGCTCAGCTCCTCCTCCTTGTCGCTGATCTCCAGGCGGTTGCCCACGGTGGCGCTGGCCTGGTCGACAGCCTCCTGCTGGAGCGCGGCCAGCTCCAGGATCTGGCCCGGTTTCAGGTCCTGGTCCTGGAGGGTAAAGGTCAGGCGGTGGAGCCTGCGCAGTGATTCGCGCAGTTGGCCCGCGGCGCGCCGGCCGGCGGCCGCCGGGTTGTTCAGCTCGTGGGTGAGCCCCGCCGACATCTGTCCCAGGGCCGCCAGCTTCTCGTTCTGGTGCAACAGCGACTCGGCGGCCCGCAGGCGCCACACCAGGCCCGAGACGAGGAGGTGGTTCGCCGGCGAGGTGGCCTGCACCTGCCGCAGGTAGGTCTCGGCGCCGACCTTTACCAGGCGGCTGGACCGGACGGCGCGCACGCTGGCCAGGAACGGCGTGCCGATGAGGAGGGGCTCCTCGTCCTCGGCACAGGTCAGGACCCGTTCTTCGGCGTCGCCCTGCCGGGCGACGCGCACCTCGCCATCCACGAGGATGTAAAAGTTGTCCGCCAGCTCGCCATTGTTCGCGATCTCTTGCCCGGGGTCCAGGTGTACCCGGGTGCCCTGCCCCGCCAGCCACTTGTACTCGTCCGGCGCAAGCGGGGCCGTCAGGGGCAGCGCATCCGCGGAGGTGGAGATAGGGGGCTTCTGGTCAGTCACCTCACACCTCCGCCAGGTAGCGATGCACGAACTGCACGACGATAGAGCCCTCGCCCACGGCCGACGCCACGCGCTTGATGGAGCCCTGCCGCACGTCTCCGGCGACAAAGACGCCGGGCACGCTGGTCTCCAGGGTGTAGGGCAGGCGCTGCAGCGGCCAGGCCCGCGGCCGATCCCCGTCCATCAGCTCGCGGCCGGAAACGACGAAACCGTGCTGGTCGCGGAGCACTTCTTGCCCCAGCCAATCGGTGTGGGGCCGGGCGCCGATAAAGATGAACAGGCTGGTGGCGGGCACGGTCTCCGCCTGGCCCGTGCTGGTGTCGGTGAGGATGAGCGCCTCCAGGTGCTCGTTGCCCATGGCGCCCGTAACCTGCGTGCAGGTGCGGATGCAGATGTTCTCCGTGGCCTGCAGCCGCTCCACCAGGTAGTGCGACATGGTGACCGCCAGCGACTCGCCCCGAACCAACATGTAGACCGTGCGAGCATAGTCGGCGAAATAGACCGCCGCCTGTCCCGCCGAGTTGGCGCCGCCGACGATGTACACGTCCTCGTCGCGCACCGACTGGCCCTCCGTCATGCCCGCGCCATAGTACACACCCGCGCCGGTCAGCGCCTCGGTGCCGGGCACGTCCAGGCGCCGGTACGAAACCCCCGTGGCAATGACCACCGCCCGGGCGCCGACCTCGGTGCCGTCGCGCAGGACGACGCCCCGGTAGGCGCCCTGCACCACGAGCCCCACCACCTCTTGCGTGGAGAGGATCTCGGCGCCAAAGCGCCGCGCCTGGATGACCGCCCGCCGCGCCAGCTCGCCCCCGGAGATGCCCGAGGGAAACCCCAGGTAGTTCTCGATGCGAGAGCTCATGCCCGCCTGGCCGCCGGGTGCCTCGCGCTCGATGACCAGCGTGCTGAGACCCTCGGACGCGCCATAGACGGCCGCCGCCAGGCCGGCGGGGCCGCCGCCCACGACCACCAGGTCGTACAGCGCGCTCTCGGCCCGGATCTGCAGCCCGACCTTGGCCGCGATCTCCTGGTTGCTGGGGGCCTGGAGGCACTCGCCGTCGGGAAAGAGCAGGAGGGGCAGCGCCGGCGATTGGAGGCCGAGTTGGGCCATGAGGCGGGCAGCCTCGGGCTCCTTTTCCAGGTCCAGCCAACTGTACGGCACCTGGTTCCGGGCCATGAAATCCTTGGCCTGGTGCGTCTTGGGTGACCAGCGGTGGCCAATGACCCGCACGCCGGCAAAGGAGGGGCGGAAGGTGGCCTGCCATTCGGCCAGGAGGTCGTCCAGGATGGGGTAGAGGTGCTCCTCCGGCGGGTGCCAGGGCTTGAGCAGGTAGTGGTGCACGCGGGCGTCGTTGATGGCCCGGATGGCCGCCTCCGTATCGCTGTAGGCCGTCAGGAGGACGCGCATCGCCGTGGGATGGATCTCGATGGCCTGCTGCAGAAACTCGACGCCGTTCTTGCCCGGCATACGCTGGTCGACCAGGAACAGGGCCACCGAGTCGCCCCGCAGGCGCAGCTGCTCGACGGTCTCCAGCGCCTCGTCGGCCGAGGATGCCTGCAAGACGCGATAGTCCTTGCCATAGTGGCGCCGCAGGTCCTGGCCTACGACCTGGAGGACTTCCGGATCGTCGTCGATGGTCAGCAGAACAGGTTTTGACATAACGTTTCCTTTCAAGCCAGGGGCTGCTCCGGCTCGGGCGTCGCCTGGGCGGTTGCCAGCAGCTCCCGGGCCTGCCGCAGCTCGATGGTATCGTGGCCCTCCTGGTAACCGGCGTAGCAGCTTTCCAGGACGGCCAGCCCTTCGGCCTGGCGGCCCTGGCGGGCACAGAGGCGGGCCAGGCTGAGGGCCGCGCGCAGCTCCAGCGCCCGGGACTGTTGCGCGCCGGCCAGGTCGAGGGTCTTGCGCAGTAGCTCGCCCGCCTCGTCCTCAAAGCCGGGCTCCAACAGGAGCAGTTCGGCATGCAGCCGGTACTGCTCCGGCAGGTACCAGGCCTCCTCGTTGGGGTAGAGGGCCTCTTCTATGGCCCTTAGCCCCTCGGCCTGCCTGCCGGCCACCAGGTAGGCTTCGGCCAGGCTCGTGCGGCCATATGACACCAGCCCGGCGCCGCTGGCCTCCCACAAGAAGAGGGACTGGGTCAGCTCGGCCAGTCCGGCCTCCACCTGGCCCAGGTGCACCTGGGCCAGGCCGCGCAGCATGCTGGCGTTGGCCTGCCAGGCGCCAAAGCCCCGCTCCCGGGCCAGGTCAAAGGCCCGGCCGGCCTCGGCATAGCACTCGGGCCATTCTCGCAGGTAGGAGTGGAGGCTGGCGGCGTGGATGGAGGCCATGGTGCGGCTGTAGGGGTGGTTGACCTGCTCGGCGAGGGCCAGCGATCTCTTGCTCGCCTCCCGGGCCTGGTCGGGCAGCCCCTGGAGCCACATGGTGCGCGACAGGAAGGAATGGGCCGCCACGCAGGGGTCCTGGCCGTAGGCGTGCGTCAGATCGGCGTGGAGCCCCGGGTTGTAGAGGGCGATGACGAGCTCCAACTGTTGCCGGGCGGTCTCGTACCGGGCGCCGTACATGGCAGAGATGCCCAACAGCAGGTGACAGATGAGGGTACAAGCCGTGTCGCCTGCCTGTTGGGCCATGACCAGGAGGCGCGAGCCTTCTTCGGCAACGTGGCCCACCTGGCCCCGCATCAGGTAAAAGACCAACTGGCCCAGCAGCAGTTGCGCCGACTGGGGCGGATCGCCCATGAGATGCACCAGCTCCCGGGCACGGCTAAAGGCCCGGTCTACGCGGGGCGAGCCGTAGCCAAAGAGGGCGATAAAGACCATGCCCAGGGTGATCTGCAGCTCGGTCTCCAGTTGCATCTGCTGCGGGCTTGGGGGCAGGCCGGCCGCCAGTTCCAGGCCTCGCACCAGGTGTGCCGCCGCCTCGTCGTAGCCCGACAGCCGCCTGGCGCGGTTGGCGGCCTGCAGCCGGTACCTCGCCGCCTTGTCCAGCAGGCCGGCCTTCTCAAAGTGGTGGGCCAGTTGCGCGGCCATCTCTTCCGTTTGCCCGGCGGCCAGCTCTTCAAGCGCCTGGCCCACGTCGCGGTGGAGGTAGAGCTGCTCGGCGTCGCTCAGGCTGTTGTAGAGGTAATGGTGGAACAGGTTATGGGCAAAACGGTAGAGCGACAGCCGCACGTAGCCCACCTGAACCAGGCCCTCCGCCTGGATGAGGCGATGGCGCCTCTGGAGCTCGCCGCTGAGCTGGCGGACCACCTCTCGCTCGGGCATCGACTGTACCCGCGCCATGACCTCGGCGGAGAACCGCTCGCCCTCGACGCTGGCCACCTGCAGCATCTCGCGCAGGTCGGGGCTCAGGCGGTCGATGCGCTCTTCGATGACGCCCTCGACGCGGGCCGGCAGCGTGCTCCAGTCCAGCGTCGGCCCTTCGATCCAGCGCCCCCGGGCGTCCTTGACAATGTTCTTGCGTTCCTGCATGGCCCGCAGCAGCTCCACGGTATAGAGGGCGTGGCCGCCCGTGTGCCGGAAAAGCGCCGCGCGGAACTCTACTCCCAGGGCATTCGGTTCCGAGTCGAGGAGCGAGTCCACGAACCGGCGCTGGCCCTCCTCGGAGATGGCGTCCAGGTCCAGCGTGATGTCGCCGTAATAGCGGGTCAGCTCGTTCAGGACGGGCTCCAGGGGATGGCGCTGGCCCTCGCGGCCGGCGGCCAGGTCGTTGGGCCGGTACGAGCCGATGATGAGGACCCGGCTGGATTCCAACCGGCGGCCCAGGTGAAAAAGGAGGTTGATGGACGCGCCATCGGCCCATTGCAGGTCGTCCAGGAAGAGGATAAGGGGGATCTTCTGGCTCAACCGCTGCAGGAAGGACGTGTACTGCTCCAGGATGCGGCTCTGCTCCGCCGGTGTCTCGCCCGCGCCGGCGGCCAGCCCCTTTTTCTCCGCCAGCAACTCCAGGCGATCCATCCAGCCCACCTTCTCGGCGATGGCCTTCCCGAACTCGCCGATGAGCTTGCCCCCCGGCACGAGGACGCCCACGAGGTCGGGCGCCACTTCCACCAGGATCTGGACCGAGCGGACCAGCACCGTTCGCAGGCGGCGATCGTTTTCGGCCGGGCCGCCTGCCTTCGCGCCCTTGGCCGTCACCTGCCCGGTGAGCATCGCCAGGGCCTCGCGGAAGGGCAGGTAGGGGTCGCCCGCGCCCGTCTGGGCGTTGCAGCTCCCCGCGGCCAGTGCGACCTCCGCGTTGGCGGCAAAGGCCTGTTCCACGAAATGGTGGACCAGGGCCGTCTTGCCGCTGCCCGCCTGGCCCGCCACAAAGCAGATCTGGCCGTTGCCGGCAAGGGCCTCGGCCAGGTGGCGATGCAGGCTCGCCAATTCATGTTCGCGATCGACAAACATGGCTTCCCTCACCAGGGCATCCCTCACCAGGGCATCCCTCACCAGGGCCTTCCTCACCAGGGATAGGCTTGTTCGGCCGGCTTGGCGGCGGCCGCCAGGGCCGACGCCTCGTCGGGGTGGAGGCTGATGGCCTCGTTCAGCCGCGTCAGCTCAAAGATGTGGCGATAGTGCTCGTCGAGGCCACAGGCCAGCAGCCGCTTTTGCTGCCGCTGGGCACGGATGAGCAGCGTCACCAGCAGCCCGATGCCCGAGCTGCTCATGTACTCCAGGCCGTCGAAATTCAGGAGTATGTTGCGCACGTTCCGGTCGCACGCTTCGTTGTAGGCGGCCATGAGCTGATCTTCGCCAAAGGTCGTCAGCTCACCGTGCACCTCCAGGATGCAGGTATCGCTGCCGGCCTGGCGAACGCGAACCTTGATCTTGGGCGAGTTGGACATGGTGCCTCCTTATGGCTCAGGGCGTTGCCTGAAACCTGGTCCCGTTTCCGGTACGTTCCCTTTTCTGGGGGCCGTCCCACGCGGCCCCGGCCAGCGCGCTCTCCTCGTCGTCATAGATGGCGATATAGTCCGACAACCGGGTGATCTGAAAGATCTCGCGAAAGTGCTCGCACAACCCGTAGGCCAGGATGCGCCGCTGCGCCTGCCTGGCCCGCATGATCAACACGACGAGCAGGGCGATCCCCTTGCTGTTGATGTAGCGCACGTCGCCCATGTCCAGGATGATGGCTCCGGGATCAGCTTCTTCGGCGGCGGTGTAGGCCCTGTCGAGCACTCCCTCGGCAAAGCCGTCCACCTCTCCGCGCATCTCGACGATGGCGGCGCCGGGCAGGCGCCGCACGCCAGCCTCAAGGTGCTGCACCGGCGTTTTCCTTTCCTTGCTGCGCTCGCAGCATGACGAGCTCCACGGTGTGCCCTGTCTCGTCCTGGACGACGTTGACGCAGTCCATCATCTTTTTTATGAGAAAGGTCCCCCAGCCGCGGGGAGACTGGAGCCCCGCGATCTTGGCCTCGATGTCGGGCTCTTCCGGCTCTCCGGGGGGAGGCCCGTTCCCCTGGTCGGTGATGCGCACGGCGATGGCCTCGGAAGAGCACAGCACCTCGATGTCCACGGGAAGCTCGGCGCGATATTCGTTGCCGTGCTCCATGGCGTTCATCGTCGCCTCGCCCACGGCCGTCTGCAGGCGGTCCAGTTGCCGGGGCGACAGCCCCAGCCTGTCCACGGCCCGGCTCACCTTCTCAATGGCGTGGTGCTCGCCGCCGGGCTCGCTGGGCAGCGAGAAGTGGTCCAGGATCTGCCAGTGGCCCACGCCGGGCGACCCGGCTTTGTCCCGGGGCCCGCAATCCTCGGGCGTGCCCCGGTGCAGGGTGAGGAGGGTGACGTCGTCCTCCTGCTGCCAGCCCCGCCCGGTAAAGCTCTCCAGCTCGGACAGCAGGCGCTGGATGAGGGTCGGGCACTGGGCGGCCCCCTGGCTCAGGATCGCCTGCAAGCGGGCGTTGCCAAACATCTCGCGGTGCGAGTTGTGGGCTTCCACCAGCCCATCGCTGTAAAAGACCAGGCATTCTCCCGGCTCGATGGTCGTCTCGACCTCTTCGTACACCATGCCCGACATGAGCCCCAGGGGCATGCCCGTGGCCCGCAGCTCGACCGCCTGGCCGCTGCCGTTGCGCGCCCCGTTCCGCGTGCGGTAGGGCAGGTTGTGGCCGGCGTTGGCAAAGCGCAGCCTGCCCGTCTTGGGGTCCAGGATGGCGTACAGGCAGGTCACAAACATCTTGGGTGGGATCTCGCGCACCAGCAGCTCGTTCACCTGCTGCAACACCTGGCCCGGCGACCCCGAGCCACGGGCCGTGGAGCGCAACAGGCTGCGCGTCGTGGCCATGACCAGGGCCGCGGGCACCCCCTTGTCGGTCACGTCGCCGATGAGCAGCCCGAGGCGGCCGTCGTCCAGCCTCACATAATCGTAAAAGTCGCCGCCCACGGCCTGCGCCGGCTGGTAATGGCCCGTCACCCGCCAGCCGGCCAGGTTGGGCATGGACTTGGGCAGCAGGGTCTGCTGGATGACCCGCGCCACGCGCATCTGCTGTTCCAGGCGGGCGCGGTCCAGGGCTTCGCGGCGCCGTTCGTGGGCCAGGAACCCGAACCCCACTGCGGGCAGGACAATGCCCAGGATGAGCAGCCCCAGGAGGAGCCGCTGATAGCTGCGGCTGGCACTGGTCAGGCTGGCCCACTCGTCCTCGGTGACGAGGCCCCACGGCGTGCCGGGCACCGGGGCGATGCCCACCACCCGCTCCCCGTCGCGGTAGGCGTCGATCTGCCCCGCCAGGACGCGGCCCAACAGGTCGGGGTCCTCGAACTGCGTGCCGATCTGGTTCGCCTGGGGGTGATAGATGACCTGCCCGCTGGAGTCGACGAGGATGGCCGTCCCCTGCTCGCCGATGCGCAGGCGCACCAGGCTGGCGTAAAAGGCGCTGATGGTCGGCTCGCCCAGGCGAAACATGCCCGCCAGGGCCCCCAGAAAGTCGCCGCGGTGGCTCGTGATGGGCACCGCGACGACGACCACCTGGCTTCCCTGCGGGCCGTCGGCCAGGGCGTCCGACACGACGACGCCCTCGCCGCCCAGCAGGCGCCGGAAAAAGAGCCGGTCCGACCAGTCCTGGCGAAAGATCTCGGGGCGGCCCGGCTCGGCGCCCATCACCTGGCCGCGGCTGTCGAGGAGGACCACGCCGCCGTCAAAGGACGCCAGGCGCCGCCGGGCGTCTTGCAGCGCCGAGCGCTGGCCCACGGGATAGTCCTCGTAAATCGCCAGGGTCCGGGCGAGGCTGACCAGGGGCTCCGAGAACTTGAGCACCTCTTCTCGCAGGCGGCTGGCCGCCTGGTAGGTGCGCTCCCGGTTTCGGGCCTCGATCTCGTCCTCGAGCTTGCCCTCGTAGGACAGGAAGGTGAGGACGGCGACTGCCGCCAGGATGGCCACCGTGGGCACAAAGGACCAGGTGAGAATCCGCGCGCGGAGCTGCCGCCACCGGCTACGCACCACCTAGCCCTCCCGGCGCGGCTTCTGAAGCGCCTCGATCTGGGACGATACCTCGCGCATCAGGTCGACGGGGGCCTGCCCCAGGGTAAAGATCTGCTGCCAGGCAGCCCTGGCCAGGCGGCTCGCCTCGGCCTGGTTGGCAAAGACCTCGGCGGTGACGGAATAGCCGTTGAGGTGACCGTCGGCAAAGACGGCAATGTCCACGTCCCGGGTCCGGGTGGCAAACTCTCTGCGCACGATCTCCACCCACTGATCGATGAGCGACGCGCGGGCCGGCTGCAAGAAGTTGGCCCGAGCCATGGCCAGGCCGTACTCGCGGCTGATGAGAAACTTGACCAGCTCCCAGGCCGCCTCCGGATAACGCGTCCCGGAATAGATGGCAAAGCCGTCGGTGGTGGCCAGCGTGGCCCGCCGCACGGGCCCGGCGGGCATGGGCGCCACGCCCACGGAGAAATTGGCCCCGGCCAGGATGTCCTTCAGCGCCCAGGAGCCGTCCTCCACCATGGCAATCCTGCTGTCGACAAAGGCCCGGCGCGTCTCCACGTTCTGGACGTCGAGGAAGCTGGCCATCAGCCGGTCGTCCCACATCCGGCCGCGGATCCACTCCATGGCTTCCAGCGAGGGGGGCATGGCCATCATGCTGCGCGTGGCGTCCGCCGGGTTGACAAAGCGCCCGCCCCAGGCGTTGACGTGCACCTGGATCCGGTCCCAGGCGACGTCCATCATGCTGCCCCAAATCTCGGGCACCCCGGCCCGGTTCCGGTCGCCGCAGACGCGCTTCATGGCGGCCAGGTAATCCTCGTGGTCCCAGGAGGCATCGGGATAATCGACGCGGCGCGCGTCGAACAGCCCCTTGTTGTAATACAGCGCCAGGGCCCCGTGGTACTTGGGCAGGGCGAACTGCAGGCCATCGGGGGTAAAGAGCGCGCGGTATTGGGCCGGGTCCCACTCCTCGATGGTATCCCGGTCCAGGTCGGCCCGGACGTAGGGCGCCAGGTCCAGCAGGTAGCCCTGCTGGCCCCAGGCCGGCAGCCAATCGCAGCAGCCCGCCAGGACGTCGGGGGCCGTCCCGGACTCCATGTCCAGGGGCATCTGCTCCAGCAGGTTCTCGGGATCGGGCGTGTAGAATACCTGGATGTTGGGGTGGGTCTCGTGAAATTCCTCCAGCATCTGCTGGGCCATCTCCGGGAACCAGTCGGTGCGCCAATCCTGGTAAACGAGCTGGACCTTGCCATCCCTGCTTGCCCGCGAGCTGAGGGTGGGGGAACAGGCCGCCAGCGTGGCGCTCGCGGCCGCGGCGCCGGCCAGGCGCATGAATGCGCGGCGCGACAGGGGTCGAGACTGCCTTCCTTCTGTTGCCATAGGGTCAGACGCCTTCACAGCACGGTTTCCGCCAGTATATCACCTGGCGGCCCGCCGCGCATCGGCGTCCAGGCCCAAATCCCCTCTGTCAAAAGCCGCAACCGCCTTCAAAAGCGGCTAGTACAAATGACGTAGCGCCTCCTGGCAACAGCCGCGGGAATGCCCCCGCGGCGGCTACTGCTCTCCGGCAACAGAGCGCGCGCAGCGAAACCCGGCCCGCGGATCCAGGCTCCCGTGGGAGGAGTTTCGTGCCGAACAGCGGCTCATGTCTTGCACCCAGGCTGCGGTCCCGACCGGATCGTGCCACGGGGTGCCGCGCACGCAGTGATTCCATGGCGGCCCTGAGCCGAGGGGATTGTGCGCCGGCATGTCCGAGTAGTCACCCCAGTTGTACCAATCGAATATCCACTCCGACGCATTGCCAACCAGATCCATAACCCCGTAGGGGCTGGAGCCCTCGGGATACGAGCCAACAGGCCGTAGCCCCGGCGCCCCGGCCTCCGCGGACGTTTCCCGCAAGAGTTGCCAGGCCGCACTCCACGCCTCCTCAGAGCCAACCCGGGCCGCCGGTGACAAGGCCTGGGCCGAGATATCGACGTTGGCCCGGCGCGGATCCCAGGCCTCGCCCCACGGGTACAGGCGGCCATCGGTGCCGCGGCACGCTTTCTCCCATTCGGCCTCGGTCGGCAAGCGCTTGCCGACCCACGTGCAATAGGCGTTCGCCTCCTCCCAACTCACGCCAACCACAGGGTAGGAAGCCTGCCCGGATGGATACTCGTCCCCGGACCAGTATAGCGGTCCGTCGCAGCCGGTCTCTTGCACAAAGCGGCGATACTGAACGTTGGTAACCTCGTAACGATCGATCTCGAATGCGTCCAGGTAGACGGCGTGCTGGGGGCGCTCGTCGTCGCGTCCCGTGTCGCTGCCCATGAGGAACTCGCCGGCCGGTATGAGGATGCCGCTGCGGTCCAATGCCACGGCCAATCTCGCCCAATCGGCCGAGGCGTCGAGCCAGCGCAGCAGCTCGATCTCGGCCTTTGCATCCTGCTCACCCGGCACGGCACGTACTGCCTGCTCGATCAGCTCGTCGAGCCGGGTGGCGGCATCTCGATAATCCGGATCGAGGGCCATCAACTCGCGGAACTGCCTGGATGCCTCGGGCCATTGCCCCGCTGTCGCAGCCGCTTCGGCTGCTGCGTACATCCTCGACTTCTGCGCCTCTGCCAGCAACAACCTCGCCGCGGCATAGGCCAGCAGCAGCCCCAGGACCGAGAGCAAGGTCCAACGTAACCTCTTCATGGCAAGGATATGCCTCGACCACCGATTCCTCTTTCGCCGCCGACGCCTACCTATTTTGCAGCATGCGTGCGTTTTTGTCAAGGGAGCCATTTGTGGGCAGTCCGACGGCCCGCCGTGAAACTGCCCCACCCCGATTTGCTGCTTCTGCCCATGATGGGGTACAATGCGCTCCAGCACGAATCCCCCGGATCGGTCCGGGAAGGGGAGTGAAGACGATGGAGCCGACGATCTGTTGCGTCTGTCACCGGCCCGTGGACCAGGATGCCCCTCGCATCGGCCGCAGGTTCTACTGCCCGGAACACTACGAGCGGCTGAGCCGCAACCGTCCCAGCGTGTGGCGCTCGGGAGTCCTCAACATCATAGCCCTGATTGCTTTTGCCCTGGCCGTGGCCCTCCTCGCCGGCCTCATCGCTCCGGTGCTGGAAGGCGCGGGGCTGATCCTGGCTGGCCTGGTCCTGGCCCTCGTGCCCGCCCTCCTGTGGCTGGGCTTTTTTTATGCTCAGGACCGCCTGGAGCCTGAGCCCAAGTCCTACGTCGCCGGCGTTTTCGTCCTCGGCGCGCTCCTGGCCAGCGCCGTGGGCGTTCCCGTCGTCCGGGACCTGTTCCAGGTCCAGACCTGGCTGGGCCGCTCCCTGCTGGTTAATCTCCTGGGCTCTATCCTCGTCGTCGGCTTTGTGCAAGAGTTCCTGAAGTACGCCGCCGTGCGCTACAGCGTCTACCTCCTGCCCGAGTTCGACGAGCGCATGGACGGGGTGCTGTACGGCACCGCGGCCGGCCTGGGATACGCCACCATGCTCAACGTCCAGTACGTCGTCCAGAGCGGCGGCGTGGACCTGGGCATGGGGGTGGTGCGCATCGTCGTCGTGGCCCTGGCCCAGGCGAGCTTTGGCGGCATCACCGGCTACTTTTTGGCCCGGGCCAAGTTCGAGGACGAGCCGGTGTGGTGGATGCCCCTGGGCCTGGCCCTGGCCGCCATCCTGAACGGCATTTTCAGCGTCGCCCGCGGCGGCGTGACCCGCGTCGGCTCGGCCCTGGCCGGCTCGACGACGAACCCCTGGTACGGGCTGCTCCTGGCCGCCCTCGTGGCCGTCCTCACCCTGGGGGCGCTCATCGCCCTGATCCGCCGGGCCAACCGCCTGACCGCCAGCGGCGGGCAGGGTGCCTGAGCCGAAGGAGAGTAGAACCATGACCCTGCAAACCGTGCGATCCAGGCGGGACCGCTGGTCCGACTGGGCGGTCATCGCCCTCCTGGTCGTCGCGCTGCTCCTGGGCTGGGCCGTCATGGCCGCCGCCCGGGGACAGCGCGCCACCCTGGCCGACCCCGACACGGGGCTGACCGTGGAATATCCCCGGGACTGGCTGGTCCAGTCGGGCGAGGGCGTGGCCTTTCGCGCCGTGGATTCCCACTCCGGTGCCTGGCCGACTGCATACGAGGTGCGCCTGTCGCCCATCGACGCCAGCGCGCCCCTGACGCCCGCCCTGACGATGGCGCTCAACAACGCCTCGCTGACCCGGGGGCGGCAATCCACAGCCTACCGCCTGCTAGAGATCCTGCCGGGCGACGACGTCGACGGGCAGCCCACCATGGAGGCCACGTATGCCCTGGTGGCCGAGGCCGAAGACCCCTTGTCCCAGCGCCTACCGGCCGTGATGCTCGGCCTGGACGTGGCCCTGGCGCGCGACGGCCAGGCGGCCGTCTTTAGCCTCGTCGCCCCCGAGGATTCCTTCGCGGATGCCGAGCGCTCCTTCCGCGCCTTTGTTCGGTCCGCGGAGATCGCTCCGCCTGCCTCTCTGCCATAGCGCCGGCTGCGTTGAAAGGAGACCCACGATGAAGCGTACCCTGGGCATTGCCCTCGTTCTGACAATCCTCGTCGCCGGCCTGGCTCCCGTTCACGCCCTGGACCGGCAGGCACAACAGCGGGTCATGGCCGCCGTGGTGCAGATCTCCTGGATCACCGAAGAGGCGGATGGCCTCTACGGCGCCGGTGTTGGATCGGGCACCATCATCTCGCCCGATGGCCTGATCCTGACCAACTGCCACGTGGCCGATCCCCTGAGCATGGGCATGTCGCCCTACGATATCCCGCGCATCGACTATCTCGGCGTGAGCCTGACCATCCGCTCCGACCAACTGCCCAAGCTCTCCTACCTGGCCGAGGTGGTCGCCTCCGACCCCTACCTGGACCTGGCGGTCATTCGTGTCACCCATAAGCTGGACCTGAGCCCGGTGAACCGGTCGAGCCTGAACCTGCCCTACCTGGAGCCCGGCAACTCGGACGACCTCGAGATCGGCGACGAACTGAACATCTTTGGCTACCCCGGCATCGGCGGCGAGACGCTGACCTTTACCCGTGGCGTGGTGAGCGGCTTTACCCTCGACGCATCCATCGACGGCCGGGCCTGGATCAAGACCGACACGACCATCGCCGGCGGCAACAGCGGCGGCACGGCTGTGAACCAGGACGGCTTCCTGGTGGGCGTGCCCACCGAGGCCGGGCGGGGCGGCCTCGGCGACCGGAACGAGTACGTCGATTGCCGGCCGGTGGCCGACACCAACGGCAACAACCGCCTCGATTCGGGTGACACCTGCGTGCCTATCGGCGGCTTTATCAACGCCCTGCGGCCCGTCAAGCTGGCCGGGCCCCTCATCCAGGCGGCCCGCGCGGGGCTGGACTACCAGGGGGCCCGCGACGAGCCCGCGCCCGGGCCGTCCACCGGACAGGCGCTCCTCAGCAACTTCTTTTTTGCGCCGGGCGTCAACGAGTTCGACCAGCCGACGACGGTCATCTACAGCCTGCCGTTGGGGGCGCGTAGCCTCTACCTCTTTTTCGACTACGAGGGCATGGCCGACGGCATGACCGTCGAGATGGTGGCCAGCCTTGACGGCCAGGAGCAGCCCGACCTGGGCCTGCCGCCCGGCCCCTGGAGCGGCGGGCC